>CAWBUC010000010.1:0-89219 GCA_963791865.1 uncultured Actinomycetota bacterium | reverse complement strand
GGCCGCAGCGATCCGCCGGAACGCTCGTTGCACGTTGGCTGCATCGAGCGTGCTACCTGCTGGTCAAGCCGACCTACAAGAACGGTTGGGAGATCCCCGGCGGCTACGTCGAGAAGGGCGAGAGTCCCCTCGCAGCTGCGTCCGAGAAGTCGCCGAAGTACTCGGCGCAGACCTCGAACACGGCCGAACCCTCGCGACACCAGTCCAGTCGTAATGCACTACATCTGGGCCCCGGCTTTCCGGTGACTGTGCCGTGAGAACTTTCCGTACTCGTTCAAGCGCCGGCTCCGCCGGCCGGCCTGCTCCGCGTATCAGCACTCAAGCACAACCAGAGCAGGGCCGCACTGTTAGCGGCCGTCCCCGTCCACGAGCCGGATTCCGTCATCCGTGACTTCCACGCGCACGAGTTTCACCCGCTCCTTGGGAGTGTCATTCGGCCAGTGAAACACGAGACGACTGACGCCCTGCGAGTCGGTGAAGATCATCCCGTGCCCGCCATTGCGGGCCCACAGCGGCTCGTCCTGCTGCATCCAGGGGCCTGTAATTAATCCACTTGCCGACCTCGCGATCCCCATCGCATATCCTTCCTCGCCGAAACTCGACCACAGCATGAGCAGCGAGCCGTGCTCGGAACGGACAAGGAATGGACCATCGGTGAACAGCGGATCTTTTGCCAGGTTCAGGTGCTCGGGCGGTAGGACTCCCTCGGGGAACCACAACGGCTTGCTCCAGGGTGCGGACGACGCCGTAAACAACAAGACCGGCGCGGCCACCGGCGACTTGAAGTCCTTTGAAAGCTGACAGGCGTACATCTCACCGTCGGCGATTCCCGGCGCACCACGCGCGACCCCTTCGGCGCCGCGGCTATACACCAGCCAAGGCGTCGCATTGTCGTCGATGAACACCGTCCCATCGAGGCACGGAACGTCCCTGGGCGTGACGGGACCGTCGCTCCACGGCACAAACGGGCCGGTAGGCTCATTCGAGATTAGGACTTGGATCCCTCGCGGACCGGCCTTCGGGTCCGAACTGGCGAACGTTGCCAACATGAGGAAGTTGCCGTTATAAGGCAGCACCTCAGGTGCCCAGAACTGAGTGTCTGCCCAAAACCTGGCTGGTGGCCGGAATGCCGGGATTGGCCCGTCCCACGTCATAAGGTCGTTGCTTGTAAAGCAGTCGAAGCCTGTGGCTGGCCCGCCCCACAGGTTCGTGTCTGTAGTGCCGAAAAGCACGAACTCTCCAGGGAATGACTCCAAAATGAATGGATCTCGCATCCGGATATCGCTCAATCGTTTGCTCATCGCGTCTTCCCGCCGAAGTGTCGTGCGCTCGTCGGCCCGTTCGCCCAGTCAGGGCGGTTCATGCGCCGCCAAGAGCCTACCGACACCGCGATCCGGCACCTGGTCAGCACAGCCGTAGCGGAGACGAGTTAGCGGACGAATGCTCACCAACTCGCCCTCGCCGTGGAGTCGGGTCGATCGAGTCTTACGCTCGCGCTGCGAGTTCGCGGGAACTTGGGGCGTCCCTGGAGAGGTCTCCGCGGGTTCTGGTGGACGGGTAGGTGGGTCGCTGTTGCTTACCAATCTGCTTACCGATCGGTTCGAGCAGCGCCAGCCAGGCCGGTACTCGCACGGACGCCGTTCACGCTCAGAGACTTAGTCCCGACCGGCTCGAGCAGGACTGACACGGAAGAGGTCACTGGTTCGAACCCAGTATCCCACCATTCTTCGACGTCTCGTGCTCCAGCGTCATTCGACAGTTAGACGGGCGGGGTGATCGTTGCCCCAACTGCTCGGTGACGATGTTCACGTCATCAAAATTGGTCTCGACGTCGGTGATCTTGCCGTTTTCGATGTGGAAGTAGACGGCGCCGCGATTCGTGTACCGCTTTCCGGACGGGGGGATCCCGTGAAACTCGCGAGCGACCAGTCCTCGACTATCGAGCACAACCATCACATCACCTTCCTCGGCGACGATCTTGTCGATCTCAAGGTGATGTTCAATCGGTGTGCCCAACCGTCCAGACGTTGAGAAGCAGGCCGATGGCGAGGCCGAAGCCGAGCAGAGCGGCAGCCCAACGGATCACGGTCGCCGGCAGGCGGCGGGCTACGACTGGTCCGACGAAGCTGCCGAGAAAGAGACCGGCCGCCAGCGGAAGCGCCGCTTCCCAGTGCACCGGCCAGATGGTGATCAGGATCGCCGCCGAGACCAGGGTGCCGACCCCGACGAGCATGTTCTTCAGGGCGTTCGCTTCCGGTACGCGCGGATCCATCAAGATCAAGCCCGCGGCCAGCAGCATGACGCCCGACCCGGCACCGAAGTAGCCGGAATAGATCGAGATTCCGCCGACCGTGAGAACGGCCGCCGCCCGGTGTTGGTCGTGGTTACGGGACCGTCGGGCGGTCAGTCGAGGCTGGAGCAGGAGCGCCGTGGAACCGAGGGCGACCAGCAGCGGGACCACCAGGTCGAAGATTCTGGCGGGAGTGAGGATCAGCAGTGCCGTACCGGCGGCAGCACCCACCGCGGCGGCCGCGGCACCGCCAGGAAGCCACCGACCGACCTCGCCCAGTTCCTTTCGGGACATGGCGGCAGCCGCCGGCCAGCAGGCCACCGCGGCCACGAGGTTCACGACGTTGGCATCCATGGCCGACAGGCCGACCAGCAGCAATGCGGGATAGGAGATCAGTGAGGTGATCCCACCCGCCGTTCCGACGACGCCCGCCAGCGCTCCGGCGGCCGTCAGGAGCAGCACGAGTTGCCAATCGAGCATCACGGTGGGGCGTTCACCCGCTGAGGTGAATCAGTCCGGCGTCGGTGCGTCGGAAGCCGCAGGACTGCTCGTAGAAGGAGGCCAAGTGCGGTTCGTAATCGACGTGCAGCCAGTCGCATCCGGCCGCGGCCACCTCGCGAGTGAGCGCATGAACGAGATCTTGCCCGATCCCCCGATGTCGGTACTCGAGATCGACAACGGTGTCGAGGAGAAAGGCGTGCCTGCCGCCGTCCCAGGAGGCGTGGACGAAGCCGACCAGTCGGTTGCCGTCGAAGGCACCGACCCACGACACACTGTGTCGAGCCAGCCGCGCAGCCCAGGGTTCGACCTTTTCGAAGACAGAGCCGAACGCCCGGGCGTGCAAGATCGACAGCTCGTGATCATCGACGGGAAAGCGGACGCGCAACTCGATCTCTCGACGCATGCCGACAGCATGCCGGTCGAGCGTTAGGTGGCGAGGGTGTAGCTCTCGAGGTGGGCGCGGGCGATCTGCTCGGCACGACTGAGGCTTGGTGGGGCTTTGGCGGCGCGCCAGATCTGTTGGGCGTAGCTCGAGTGCCCGAGCTGGTGGGTGCCGCTGGTGTTGACCAGAAAGACCCGTCCCTCCGGTGATCGCCATATCCAGATGCCGGGTTCGGGTTGTCGGACCCGCCAGCCGCCGTGGGTTGTCACCCGGTGGTGGTAGCGGGCCAACGGTCCGAGCTTTCCGACCCCGGTTTGGCCCGGCGGCCCGCCCTGGTCGGGGTGCAGGTAGGAGATGGTGTGGTCCAGATCCATCCGGCGGGTGCCGCCGGCGGCGTAGGGGAACACATCAACCGGCTGCCGCAGCCGCAGATGCTCCCGGATGACGTCGGGGATTTCGTAGGAGTCCACCGGCGGTGGCAGATCGTTCAAATCGATGACCGGCTTCAGCAGAATCTGGGTCTGTTCCCCCACCAGGTCATGCAGCCGGGTGAGCAGCACCGGCCCGACGTCCTCCACCCGGGCGATCCCGCGGCCGGCCGACAGCGCCGCCTCGGAAAGATGCACGTAGACCACCGCGCGCGGCCGGGCCCTCGCCGGGTCGAACGGCGGCGGCAGCATCGGCAACGACCGCCCCGAGCTGGTCGACCCTTCGACCGGCTCAGGGCACCCATCAGGTAGCTCCGACCCTTCGACCGGCTCAGGGCACGCATCGTCGGGCTCCGGCCCTTCGACAGGCTCCGGGCATTGATCGTGTGGCTCTGGCTCTTCGGCCGGCTCAGGGCACGGACCCTCGCCGTCGGGGCCATCTGTGTCGTCGTCGTGTTGGTGGAGGCACAGCAGCCGCAGCATCTCCGCCGGCTGGGCAAACAAACCGAGCGCCTTCGACCGGCGTATATCCACCGGGTCGGTGTCGCCCTCCCACCGGAGGATCTCGGCCAGCCGGGCCACCATGGCGTCGATCCAGACCGCATCACCGGCCGACACCCGGGCCATGATGAACCGCAACCCATGCTCCGAGGTCTGCCCGAGCCGGACGAACCGCTCCCGGGCGGCGGCCTCCGCCGCCGCGTCGGCTCCGTCCGGGTCGGCCTCATAGACGTAGGCCTCCAACAGGGTGTGCAGCCGGCCGAACGAGACATGACCCAACCGGGGGCCGATCCGGGCATCCACCTGCCCCGCCTGAGCCTTGGTTAATCCGCGGGTGGCGTAGGCAACCCGGCGGGCCTGATACACCGGCCCCTGCCCGGCCCGCACCGCTCCCCAGGTTTCTGGCAGCCGGTGCCGCAAATCCAACGCATCGCCCAGCAGCCGGGCCGCGCCACCGGCGGTGGTCTTCAACGCCGTCCCCAGGCTGGCCAGGCAGAAGTCGGCGACCGCCGGGGTGCCGGCCCCACCCACCAGCCGGGGCCGTTCCCGGCCCGGCAGCCCCTCCGGATCCACCGCCTCCCCCGGATGCAGATCGGCCCAATGCAAGGCGATCAACAATCGGCGGGACTCGGTCTCAACGGCGACCCGTTCGTTGTCCTCCACCGCGGCGATGGTCGCCACGGCATCCAGCTCGGACAACCCGTTTTCGAACACACATTCACCCTAAAACACGCCACTGACATCGACACCGACAGCGCGATCGACCCATCGACAAGCTCAGGGCGCGAAAGCCATGGACCCTTCGACAGGCTCAGGGCGCGCGCCTGGCCCATCGATGGGCGCAGGGCGCGGGAACCCCGAACTGTCAGCGGAGCGAGAAGCGGAGGACCTGGCCCTCACCGGCGCAGCTCGAGCAGGTGGTCACATACCCCGACTTGCCGACCAGGGCGATGCCGTACGGCGCCGTCAGGTTGGTGACTACCGGCACATGCGTCGACAGGCCACGCCGAACCCGTACGACCGAACCCTTTGAGCCCGACAGGATTCCCTGATCAGCGATCTGGACGGCGTACAAGGATCCGTTCTTGCCGAAGGCGAGATCGGTGACGTTCGTCAGGCCGGACGCATACACAGTCGGCGTTCGTCCCGGCACGACCCGCCAGATGTTGGACTGACCGACCGGGAAGGGGAAGCCGTTGAGCTGGCTGACGTAGATCGCACCGTCGGGACCATAGGCGGCGGCCGTCGGCACGGCCTCCACCGGGATCATTGTTCCCGGAGGCAGTCCCAGGAAGGGCGGTGCCAGCGCCTCCGACTCCGGGAAGGTCGCCGTGGTACTCACGCGCCCATTCGGTCGGTACCTCAGCAGCGAGTTGCCCCCGGCATCGACGACGTACGCGCGGCGTCCGCGCTGCAACAAGGCGGTCGGGTTCGAGTCGCGCTCGGTGCCGTCCGGGTTGACCGCGTCCTCGTACGCGGCAATGTCGGCCACGACGCGAAGGCCCGGGCGGCCGAACCGGCCGGTCGATACCGTGCCGAGCTTTTGGCCGAAGCGCGGCAACTGGGCCCGCAGATCCGGCTCGGCGCCCAGACCGAGCGCGACGGTGTAGCGGCGACCCCGCACCTGCACGTCGGCCGGGCCACTGGCGTCGGTTCCTTCCGGGCTTGCGACCGAGGGAAGCCGCCGCACCACGCGCGACTGGCGATGATTCTTGATCCGGGTGATGGACCCGGACCTTCCGTAGCAGGCCTCGCCGCCCTCGGGGCCAGTGATGCAGGGTCCCGATCCGCCGACCCCCGACTCGGCGACGTAGAGGGCACCGCCTGTCCATCGGACGTGACGAGGATTGTTCAACCCCGTCGCCACCACCTTGGGCGACGAACCTCCATGATCCTTCCCGGCGGCTGCCGGTGCAGCTGGAACAGCGATGAGACTGGCGAGCACGGTGACGGCGACGGCCGCGACGCGCAACTTCGAACGGGACAACTCGACCACGGTGTTCCTTTCCCTGAGAGTCTCCTGAGCAGATGGCAGCGGAGCTTAGCGGAGATCCCGCGCGGCCATGACAAACTCCGAGAATCTCAGGTTGGGGAGTGCAGCCAGGGGTCCTTGAGGTCGAGGTACTCGGTCTCACCGACGAAGACCGATCCCATCTCCTCCATGTCGGCCTGCATCTCGGCCGGCATCTCTTTCCCCTCCCCCTCTCGGGCCTCGGCCTCGGAGGTGAAGTAGATCACCGAGGTGTACCGGCCGCCATCGTGGACGGCGGTGAGGCTGCCCAAGATGTCCGGCCGGTAGCTCTGCCAGACCTCCGGATCCTGCTGCATCAGCTCCCGAGCCCGGTCGGGATCACTCATCTGACCCCGCATGACCTGGACGAATCCGGCCGCATCGGGATCTCGGGCAAGATCGACATCCACGACTGTGCTGTTGTCGAACGTCGGCTCGCCGTCGAACAGTTTCGCTGTCTCGGCCCACCATTCACCTTGCTCGGGGCGATCGCTGTTCCGCTGGGCCGCCTCCTCGGAGTCGAAGCGGGCCACCATGATCAACGTGCCGTCGTCGGTGACACCGCCGGTGCTGCCCAGCCATCCGCTGGCACTGGGCGCCTGCTCTGCGATCCATCGGTCCAAGGCAGCTCGCGCCGCTGCGGCGTCGTCGACCTTTCCCTGAATCACCTGAACGAACATGCCGACTCCTTCCCCCAGCGGCCTCCTCGCCGGACCGCCTCTCTGGCGGACGCTACTCCCGACCGCGAGCAGCCGCCAGCCGTTCCACCAGCTCTTCGAGCCGGTCGTAGCTGATGTTCAAGCCGTACTCCATGCCGGAGTCGACGTGACCGTCCCGCATCTCTTTTGAGGGGTAGACCAGGTGGTTGTGCAGAGTCGTGACGCCGTCCTCCTCCGTCAAGGTGACCGTCACGTGGTAGGTAGCTCCCGGCATGTTGTCGTACGACTCGGTGGAGACGACACGACCGGGCGGATCGATCTCGAGGTACTCCCCCGAGAAGGAGTGCTCCTCACCCCCTGGCTCGCCGCCGAGGACGTAGTGCCAGCGGCCGCCGACGCGGAAGTCGATGTCGCAGACCGTCAGGGAGTCCGGCACCATCCCGTACCACTGCCGGACGTGCTCCGGCTGGCTGATGGCGGCGAAGACCAGATCGCGCGGGGCCCGGAAGGAGCGCTTGATGATGAGCTCGTTGTCGGCCGGATATTCGATGATCGCCTTGCCCCCGGTGCCGTTCTCGGAGCTCTGGGTGGTGGTGCTCATGACTGTTCCTCCTGTGGGTGTGGGTCGGATCGCGGTGTTTTCTGGATGCGCTCGAGGTAGCTGTCGAGGCTCTCGAGATTGGCCTCCCAATGGCGGCGGTACTCGTTGAGCCACGAGGTGGCGTTCCTCAACGGGGTGGCCGTGATGCGGCAGTTCCGGCGCTGCCCGTCGCGGCTCTTGGTGAGCAGGCCCGCCCGCTCCAGCACCGAAAGGTGCTTGGAGATGGCCGGCATGGTCAGGTCGAACGGAGCGGCCAGCTCCCCCACCGTGGCGTCACCCAGGGCCAAGCGCTCCAAGATGGCGCGCCGGGTGGGATCCGCCAGTGCGGCGAAGGTGGCACTGAGTGCGTCGTCCGACATGTTTAACCGATCAGTTAATTAACTAATACGGAAACTATGTCGTGCTGAGGGACAACTGTCAAGCACCAAAATCAAGCGGCGAAATCTGGTGGGAAATCTGGCTACACCGACGCCGGAACCTTCGGGGCGGGCTCCCGCAGGGCCAGCCCGCCCAAGATCATCAAGATGGCCGAGCCGACGAAGAACACGATCCCCAACGTCTGGAACGGCTCGTAGGCCTCTGCGCACTCCAAGTACGGCAGCTGACTCCAGTCGTGGAACAACGCTGGACCGCACGAGATTGCTTGCTCGTCGACCTCGACGCCGGTGGGCACCGACCCCGCCAGCACGCCGAGAATGGCCGCCGTCCCAGCGGCGACCATCAACACGAGCCCCTTCATACTGCCCCCCACGGCTATCCCTGCCGTTGATTCGACGCTACGTCACCGACGGCCTGGTGTCACTGAACATATCGGAAAAGTCTCGGGGCTCGTACGAAATAGTTCTCACTACGCTGTCGTCGTGCTCGATCCTGCCGACGGCGGCCTGCTCCGCCGGAGTTGGCACACCGCCCGTCGGCTCGGCCGGGGAACGGTCGAGGCCTGTCTGCGCAACCGCGTCACCGGGCTCGGAGCCGAGGCCGCCTTCTTCGGGATTTTGTCGCTGCCGCCGCTGGTCTTCGGCCTGGCCGGCGCGATCGGCTTCGTGGCCGACAGCTTCGACGTGGCGGCCGTGCGCGGGTTCCGCGATCAGGTCCTGGCTCTGGCCAGCCAGGCTCTTACCGACGAGGCAGTGGACTCGATCATCGAACCGACCCTCGACGAGGTCCTCTCGGGTGGCCGGTTCGAGATCATCTCGATCGGCTTCGTGATCGCGCTCTGGTCCGGTTCGCGCGCACTCAACGTGCTGGTCGACGGGATCACGATCATGTACGGGATGGCGGGCCAGCGCGGGATCGTCCGCACCCGGGCGCTGTCTTTCGGGCTCTACCTGCTCTTCCTGCTGGTCGGCGTGGTCGTCCTCCCGCTGGTGCTCCTGGGGCCCACGCTGCTCGACAGCCTCCTGCCGGGCGGCTGGCGCTACCTCGGATTGCTGTACTGGCCGATCGTCCTCGTCGGCACGATCGGCTTCCTGACCACCCTGTTCCACGTCTCCGTGCCCGTGCGGACGCGGTGGCGCGCCGACCTTCCGGGCGCGGTGCTCACCCTCTTGATCTGGCTGGCGGGCAGCGCCCTGCTGCGCTTCATCCTCAGCGCCTCCGCCGGATCGCCGAGCATCTACGGCCCGCTCGCCGCACCAATCGCGTTGTTGGTGTGGCTGTACCTCGTTTCCATGGCGATCCTCATTGGTGCCGCCTTCAACGTCGCCGCCGACGAGGTATGGCCCGAGTTGGCCGGCGTCGGGCACGAGGGTGATGTGGTTCCTCTCGACCTCAGGAATCTTCCCTCCCCGGATTCTGTGTGATTGTCCAAAATATGGACGCGGTTCTCAGCTTGTGAGAACCTATTTGCTTCGGCCGCGTCCTCTGACGCAGGGTTGAGCTATGCATCGCGCACCCGTACCCGCGGCCGGCTGGTCCCGGCCCTCGAGGTCGTACGGGCGCCTGAGCCTCGGTCTCACCGTGCGGCGGTTCCTCGATCTGGGTCGCACCGAGTCGATGATGTGTCAGCTGCCGACCTGCTGACCCCGCACGCACGGCCGCGGCCGAACTCCCGATCTGGCCGACTCGTGCTCCCCGACCGAGGACGTAGATGACCGCCCAGCAATCGATCGAGAACCGCCCCGCACCGCGGGTGCCGCCGCGCGCGCGTCGCAAGCGTGGCGAGGGACAATGGGCGCTCGGTTATCGCGAACCGCTCAACCCGAACGAGCAATCCAAGAAAGACGACCATCCGCTGCACGTGCGGGCCCGGATCGAGAACATCTACGCGGTTCGGGGCTTCGCCAGCATCGACCCCGGCGACTTACGAGGGCGGTTCCGCTGGTTCGGCCTCTACACGCAGCGCAAGCCAGGGATCGACGGCGGCAAAACGGCCACCTTGGAGCCGCACGAGCTGGACGACGAGTACTTCATGCTCCGGATCCGCATCGACGGCGGCGCCCTGACGACCGAACAGTTGAGGGTCATCGGCCAGATCTCGGTCGACTTCGCCCGCGACACCGCCGACGTGACCGACCGGCAGAACGTGCAACTGCACTGGATCCGCATCGAGGACGTACCGGAGATCTGGCGGCGGCTGGAGGCCGTCGGGCTCTCGACCACCGAGGCCTGCGGGGACTGCCCTCGAGTGATCCTGGGATCACCCGTCGCCGGGATCGCCGCGGACGAGATCATCGACCCGTCGCCGGCCATCCGCGACATCGTGGACCGCTACATCGGCGATCCGGCGTACGCGAATCTCCCGCGAAAGTTCAAGACCGCCCTGACGGGCCATCCCAGCCAGGACGTCGTCCCCGAGGTCAATGACGTCGCCTTCGTGGGCGTCATGCACCCCGAGCACGGGCCCGGCTTCGATGTGTGGGTCGGTGGCGGACTCTCCACCAACCCGATGCTGGCCAGCCGGCTGGGCGCGTGGATCCCCCGCGATGAGGTCGCTGAGGTCTGGGCGGGCGTGGTCGGGGTCTTCCGGGACTACGGCTACCGTCGGCTGCGCTCCCGCGCCCGCATCAAGTTCCTCGTCGCCGATTGGGGTGCGGCGAAGTTCCGGGAGGTGCTGGAGACCGAGTACCTGAAGCGGAGCCTGATCGACGGCCCGGCCCCTGCGACGCCCACCAAGCCTGGTGATCACGTCGGTGACAACCTGCAGAAGGACGGGCGGCACTTCGTCGGCTTCTCCGCGATCGCCGGCCGGATCAGCGGCAGCAACCTGGTCGAGCTCGCCGAGATCGCCGAGCGGCACGGCTCGGAGCGTCTCCGCACCACCCCGCTGCAGAAGATCTTGGTCCTCGACGTGCCCGAAGAGCGGGTGGAGTCGCTGATCGCGGCCGCCGCCAAGATCGACCTGTCCGCCCGGCCGCACGCCTGGCGCCGGTCGGTGATGGCCTGCACCGGGATCGAATTCTGCAAGCTGGCCATCGTGGAGACCAAGGCGCAGGCTCGCCGGCTCGTCGATGAGCTGGAGACCCGCCTCGGCGAGCTCGACTCACCGATCACCGTCAACCTCAACGGCTGCCCCAACTCCTGCGCCCGCATCCAGGTGGCGGACATCGGTCTCAAGGGCCAGTTGGTGCCCGGCCTGAACGGCGAGCAGGTGGAGGGCTTTCAGGTGCACCTCGGCGGGGGCCTCGGTCTCGACGCCGGCTTCGGCCGGAAGCTGCGTGGGCACAAGGTGACGGCCGACGCTCTGCCCGACTACGTGGAAAGGGTGGCCAAGGCCTATCTGGCTGGTCGCGAGGGCGACGAGCGCTTCGCGCAGTGGGTCGCCCGGGCCGACGAGGGGGTGCTGGCGTGAGCGAGTCGACCAGGCTCAGGGCACAACACAGAGCGCCAAAGCGTGCTGTATTGCCCGTACTGCGCCGAAGAGACGCTGTTCCCGATCGAGGCCGGCGGCTGGGAATGCCGCAGCTGCCAGCGGGCGTTTTCCGTGAAGTTCCTGGGTCTACGGACTCTCGTCCACGGAGGGCCGGTCACACCATGAGTACCGTCGTTGACCTCGAGCAGGCAGATCTGAGCCAGGTAGCCGCGCAGGCCAACCGCGAACTGGCCGAGGCGAGTGCGACCGAGATCATGACCTGGGCGTACGAGGAATTCGGCACCCGGCTGGTGCTCACCTCGTCCCTGGCCGACACGGTGATGGTGCACCTGGCCGAACAGGTGGCACCCGGCATCGACGTGATCTTCCTCGACACGGGCTACCACTTCGCGGAAACCATCGGCACCCGCGACGCGGTGGCCGCCGTTCACAACGTGAATCTGATCAATGTCCGGCCGTTGCAGACCGTAGCCGAGCAGGACGCCACCTGGGGCAAGGACCTGTTCGCGCGGAATCCCGATCAGTGCTGCGCCCTCCGCAAGGTCGCCCCCCTCGACGAAGCCCTCGACGGCTACGTGGCCTGGGCCAGCGGGGTGCGCCGCGCGGACTCACCGGCCCGGGCCAGGACACCGATCGTCACCTGGGACCTGCGCCGCAAGTTGATCAAGGTGGCTCCGATCGCCCGCTGGAGTGATGCCGACGTGGCCGACTACATCGAGCGGAACGGACTCATGATCAACCCGCTGTTGGACGACGGCTACGCCTCGATCGGCTGCGAGCCGTGCACGATCAAATCGGACTCGCGGGCGGGTCGCTGGGCCGGTCTGGCCAAAACCGAGTGTGGAATTCTCCTGTGAGCACTGAACTGTTGAGCGCAGCCGACCGCGCCTTTCCCGCCGAGCACGCCCCGGGCGCCACGATCTGGCTGACCGGTCTCCCCTCGGCCGGCAAGTCCACGATCGCGCACGCGGTCGCCGAAGCCCTGCGGGCCGACGGGCATCGCATCCAGGTCCTCGACGGCGACGAGGTGCGTCCGCACCTGTCGGCCGACCTCGGCTACAGCCGGGAGGCCCGAGACACCAACGTCGCCCGCATCGGTTGGGTGGCGCGATTGCTGGCCTCGCACGGTGTCATCGTCTTGGTCCCGGTGATCGCGCCGTACGCCGCGGCGCGCGAGACCGTCCGCGCTGATCACGAAGCGGCCGGTGTCCCGTACGCGGAGGTCTACGTCTCCACCTCGTTGCCGGTGGCCGAGAGCCGCGACGTCAAAGGCCTGTACGCCAAGGCCCGACGTGGCGAACTCACCGGCCTGACCGGCGTCGACGATCCGTACGAGAGACCCGCTGCCGCCGAGCTGGACATCGACACGGGCGTCGTCGACCTGCACGAGGCGGTGCGGGCGACCACGAGCTTGGTGGAGCAGCTGACCAGGAGGCCGGCATGACGCAAACCGCCCTGAACCGCGCCGCCCCCTTCCGACCGTTGACCGAGTTGCAGGCGCTGGAGTCGGAGTCGATTCACATCTTTCGCGAGGTGGCAGCGACCTTCGCCTCGCCGGTGATGCTGTTCTCCGGCGGCAAGGATTCCGTCGTGATGCTGCACCTGGCGGCGAAGGCCTTCTGGCCGGCGCCGATCCCGTTCGGTTTGCTGCACGTCGACACGGGCCACAACTTCGACGAGGTGTTGCGGTTCCGCGACGACGCCGCCGAGTTCTACGGCGCAGAAGTGACCGTGACCAAGGTGCAGAACTACATCGACGACGGCCGGCTCCGCGAGCGTCCGGACGGCACCCGCAACCCGCTGCAGACGGTGCCGCTGCTCGACGCGATCCAGGCGGGTAAGCACGACGCAGTGTTCGGCGGCGGTCGCCGTGACGAGGAGCGGGCCCGGGCCAAGGAGCGTGTCTTCAGCATGCGCGACGAGTTCGGCCAGTGGGAGCCGCGCAACCAGCGCCCCGAACTGTGGTCGCTCTACAACGGGCGCCACCTGCCTGGCGAGCACGTACGGGTTTTCCCGCTCTCGAACTGGACCGAGTTGGACGTCTGGGACTACATCGAGGCGGAGAAGATCAACCTGCCGTCGATCTACTACGCCCATCAGCGCGAGGTCGCCGAGCGCGACGGGATGTGGATCGCGATCACCGAGGTCACCCCGCGGCGCGAGGGCGAACCGGTCGAGCTGCGATCGGTGCGGTACCGCACCGTGGGTGACATGTCGTGCACCGCGGCCGTGCTGTCCAACGCGACGACGGTGGCCGACGTGATCACCGAGGTCGGGCTCAGTCAACTGACCGAGCGGGGAGCCACCCGGGCCGACGACCGGCTGACCGAGGCCGCCATGGAGGACCGCAAGCGGGAGGGCTACTTCTGATGACCAGGGCAACTTCATGATCAGGGCGATCCCCACCAACGGCGGCCGGACGCTGCTTCGGCTCGCTACGGCCGGATCGGTCGACGACGGCAAGTCGACGCTGGTCGGCCGGCTGCTCTACGACACCGACTCGGTGCTCAGCGACACCCTTGATCACGTGGAGAAGGTGAGCAAGCGGCGGGGCCTGGAGCGCGCCGATCTGGCGTTGCTGACCGACGGCCTGCGGGCCGAACGGGAGCAGGGCATCACCATCGACGTCGCCTACCGCTATTTCGCCACCCCGGTGCGCAAGTTCATCCTCGCCGACTGCCCCGGACACGTGCAGTACACCCGCAACACCGTCACCGGCTCCTCCACCGCCGACGTGATCGTGCTGCTGGTCGATGTGCGCAACGGCGTCGTCGAGCAGACCCGCCGGCACCTCGCCGTGGCCTCCCTGCTGCGGGTTCCACACGTAGTCCTGGTCGTGAACAAGATCGATCTGGTCGACTTCTCCGAGGACGCGTTCTTACGTGCCGCGACGGACTTCGCGTTGCTGGCGCGCAGCCTCGGCGTCCCGGACACACACTGCATCCCCGTCTCGGCCACCGAGGGCGACAACGTCGTGACGCGTTCGCATCGCACCCCGTGGTACGACGGCCCGACCGTGCTCGGCTACCTCGAGTCGGTCGACGACACCTACCTCGCGGCCAGCTCCGATTTCCGTTTCCCGGTGCAGCACGTGGTCCGCCCCCAATCCGCCGCCCCAGCTGCGTGGGCCGCGAGTGCGCCGGCCGTCGATGGCGACTACCGCGGCTACGCCGGCAAGATCGAATCCGGTCGGATCCGAGTCGGCGACGAGGTAGTGGTCCTTCCGCGTGGCTCACACACCAGCATTGCCGGCATCGACACGCCCGACGGACCACTTGAGCTGGCGGTCGCCGGACAATCCGTGGTGCTCCGCCTCGCCGGCGACCTCGACGTCTCCCGCGGTGATCTGTTCGCCGGCACGGACAGCCCGCCCGCCCCGCGACGAGACTTGTCGGCGACCGTCTGCTGGCTGGCCGAACGCGACCTGGCGATCGGCGCGCGCGTCCTCGTCCAGCACGGCACGGCAGTCACGAAGGCGATCGTCCGGGGCATCACGAGCAAGCTCGACCTGAACAGCGACGTCGACGTGCCGCGGTGGGTGCCCGGTGACACGTTGACCCTCAACGACATCGGCCGGATTCAACTGACCTTGGCCACCCCCTTGCCCTTCGACCCGTACCGCGAACACCGGACGACCGGCGCCTTCATCCTCGTCGATGAGGCGGACGGCTGGACCCTCGGAGCCGGGATGGCGGGACCGACCGCCTTCGCCGCCACCCCCGAGCACCCGTAGAGAAAGCGAACACCGATGACTGCTCCCGCCTTGATCTTGCTGAGCTCCGGCCGCAGCGATCGCGCCGTCGCCCGGGTCAGCCAGGAGATCCGCGAAGAACTCCTCGCCATCCGCCCCCAGCTCGACGTCCAGCTCGCGTTCGTCGCCGACCAGCCCAACGCCCTCCACGTGGTAACCCAGCTGGTCAAGCGTCGGGTCGAGGAGGTGGTCCTCGTACCGCTCCTACTGTCCGACGCCTTTTCGCCCCAACGGGAGGTGCCGGCGCTCCTCGGCCAGATCCGCGCCGCACACCCCAACCTGAACGTGATCGCCTCGAGGCCGATCGGACCCGAGGCCCAGCTGTTGGCGGTCATCGACCGGCGGCTCCGCGACGCCCTCCGCGCCCGGCGGGTCAGCGAACTGGACGGCCTCGTGTTCTCCGCCGCCGGCAGTAGTGACGTCCGGAGCAACGCCCTGATATCGCGGCGGGCCCGGCAGTGGGCCACCCGTCACCGGCTCCCCTGCGTGACGGCCTTCGCCGGCGGATCCGGTCCGAGCACCGGCGAAGCGATCCGCACCCTGCGCGCGCAGGGTCGGCGCCACATCGCCGTCGGCAGTTGGTTCCTCGCTCCGGGAGAGATCTTCCGCCACCAGGCATCCCAAGCCAACGACGCCGGCGCCGTGGCCGTCTCGGCGCCCTTGGGTTCGGGTCCCGAGATCGCCGAGGCCGCGCTGGCCCGCTACGTGGTCGCCGCCTTGGAACTCGTCGATCTCGAGTCGTCCGCGAGCGACGAAGATCTCCCGCAGCGTCACCTCAGCGTGGTGAGCGCTTGATCAGCTCCGCTCGATCAACTCAGCCGCGACTTTTCGGTTTCCACATCGAAATCGGCGGCGGGCCAGCTGAGGTTCATGGCCCGTAGGTGCTCGACCAGGAGCTGGGCCACGGCCCAGTTGCGGTACCACTTGCGGTCCGCCGGGATGACGTACCACGGCGCCGCCTCGGTGTTGCAGAGCTCGAGCGCGGCGGCGTAGGCGTCCATGTAGTCCGGCCACTTCGCCCGCTCGTCGACGTCTCCCGGGTTGTACTTCCAGTGCTTGGTCGGATCGTCGAGCCGGGCCAGCAGGCGAGCGGTCTGCTCCTCGGGTGAGATGTGCAGGAAGCATTTCATGATCACGGTCCCGGAGGCCGCCAGCTTTGCCTCCCAGTTGTTGATCGAGTTGTAGCGTCGGCTCCAGACCGCCTTCGACGCGAGCTCGTTGACCCTGACGACGATGACGTCTTCGTACTGGGACCGGTCGAAGATACCGATGATGCCCGGCGGTGGCAGCTCGCGGGTGATGCGCCACAGGAACTGATGACTCCGCTCTTCGGCGGTCGGCGCCTTGAACGCCTTGATCTTGACCCCTTGCGGATCGACCATGCCGATGGCGTGCCGGATGACGCCGCCCTTGCCTGAGGTGTCCATGCCCTGCAGGATGATCAAGATATTGGCTACCTCGGCGCCCCCGACCCGGCCGTGCGCGTAGAGCCGTTCCTGAAGATCACCAAGCTCTGGGCCCAACGCCGCGGCGACAGCGGGTGCGTCGTTCTTGTCTTGACCGGGGAAACCTGGGGTCGACGCGGTGTCCAAGCCCGACAAGTCGACGGGACCGCCGGGCAGTCGCAGGAGCTGGGTCAGGGTCGGCTTCTCGCCGGCGGCCGCCGCCTTCTTCCCCTTTTGGTTGGACTTCTGCTTCTGCTTCTTCTTGGCCATGTGGGCATTGTGCCGTACAGAACACCTGCCCTGCGAGGATGTGCCGATGCGGCTGCTCTACGTACGCGGCAAACCCGCGCAGATCGGCGAGTTGGACGACGACGCCTTGATCGATTTCTACCGGCACCCGACCAAGGCTGATCGCGCGGCCTGGGTCCGCACCAACTTCGTGGCCAGCCTGGACGGGTCCATCTCCGGACCCGACGGTCGGTCCGGCAGCATCAACACCCCTAGTGATCAACAAGTGTTCGCGCTACACCGGGCGCTGGCCGACGTGATCTTGGTCGGTGCTCAGACCGTACGGGCCGAAGGTTACCGCGCGGTCGATCTCGCCGACTGGCAGCGCGAGGTGCGGGAGCGGGAAGGGCTGGCTGACTTTCCGACGCTCGCCATCGTGACCGGCTCTCTTGATCTTGATCCCTCGTTGGCCACCCCGGAGCATCCGCACGGTCCCGTGGTGATCATCACCGGCGGACACGGGGACACGGACTTCGCCCCCTTCACTGCCGTGGGCATCAAGATCATCCAGACGGGGGATGTGGTCGACCTGGCCGAGTCGGTGCGGTTGCTGGCCGCGGACGGGCTGCCGCGGGTGCTCTGCGAGGGCGGACCGCGGCTGCACCGCGACCTGCTGGCCGCGGATCTGGTGGACGAGTTGTCACTGACCTTGTCGCCCACCGTGGTCGGCGGCGACGGGCGACGTTCCACCAGCGGATCGGCTCTCCCCCATCAACTCGGCTTTGTCTTGCAGCACACCCTGTGGGCCGACGACGAGACCCTGTTCCTCAGCTACCGAGCCGTGCCACGGCGGACTCCTCGGTAGCGCGGACCGTAGATCTCAGTGTCCACTACCGATGTTCGCCACCCGAGCTGCGGCGACGCTGAAGCCATGATTCAGCCTACGAACTCGCCCTCCCGTCCTCGTCACGTCGGCCGGCGCACCGTGCTGGCGGCGGCCATCGCCGGAGCGGTCGGTGTCGCGGCCGGCCGGCCGATCACGGCAGCTGCGCGGCCCGTCGACCTCTCCACGAGCGGCCTGCGCAAACTACGCCGGAGCTTCGGGCGTGACTTTCCCTATCTCAACCGAGCCGATTGGGACGCCGACGAGTCGTACCGCTTCGCGCCCGACGGCTCCGAAATCTTCCCACCCGCGTACTACGACGTGCAGACCCTCACCGTCCACCACACCGTCACCGCCAACAACGACGCCAACCCGGCCGGTACCGTACGGGCGATCTACTACAACCAGGCGGTGACGCAGGACTTCGGCGACATCGGCTACCACCTGCTGATCGACCAGCAGGGCACCGTGTACGAGGGGCGCTACTCCGGAAATGATTCGGTGCCGGTCTTCGGTCCGCGTCGGGTCGGTCCTCGTCCGTCGATGGTCAACGCCGCCCACGTCGGCGGGTTCAACGCCGGGAACGTCGGCGTGGCGCTGCTCGGCGATCTGACCAGCACGCAGCCCACCGCGGCCGCCCGCGACTCCCTGGTCAAGGTCCTGGCGGCGCTGGCGGCCGTGACCCGACTGGATCCGCTGGGCACCACGAACTACGTGAACCCGATCAGTGCTGCCACCCGCACGGTGCCGACCATCGCCGGTCACCGGGACTGGTCCGCCACCCAGTGCCCCGGCAACAGCTTCTATCCGGTCCTGGCGCAGGTCCGGCAAGACGTTGCGGCGCTCATGAATTCTTGACCGGACCTGGGACGGCGCCGAGCCGGCCTGCCTGCGCTACCGACGGTCGGCTGACTGACCTCGGGCGCTGCGGCGCTTGGGCCGAGGAGCTCGCCGGTTCGCGGCACCGTCCGGTTTCAACGCCGCCGTCAAGCCCGCGTGGAGCCGGCCGAGCACCATCGACCAGGCGGCGTGGAGGAACTCGACCTGACCGGCGTCGACGGCCAGCTGGTCGACGATCACCCGGGAGCCAGAGCTCGTGGGCTCGAACCGGACGTAGGTCACCAACTCCGAGCCCGGCACGGGGACCGCGTCGTCCTCGAAATCCCAGCGCAGCACGAGCAGCGAGGGCGGGACCACGATCTCGTACACCCCGCGCACCGTCACGCCCCACTCCAGCTGGGTAGCGAACCTGCCGTCCGTGAGCGTCACCGGCACGCCGAGCCAGCGGCCGAAGATCTCGGCGTCCACCCAGCCGTGAAACGCTGTCGCGCAGTCCTCGGCCACCTCGGTCTCGACCGTGAGCCCGTACGATCGGCTTGCCTGGGCCAGGCCGCGCTCGGGAAGATCATTCGCCGGTTGCCACTTCGTCGGCGCGCCGAGCAGGGTGTCGGGGTGGATGGCCTGCAGCGCGGACGGATCGGCGCGATAACGCCGAAAGCTCCCGTCAACGCGCATCTGCACCAGCCCGACGGAGCGGAGAACCGCCAGGTGCTCAGAAATCGTGGACGCCGACACCTGAAAAGCGCTGGCGATGTCCCCGGCCGGCAACTCACGGTCACGCACCAGCCACAGGATCTCCCGCCGAATGGGCGACGAGAGCGCGTCGAGCAACGGCTGAATATCGGTCTGAGTGGTGATGATCTGAGCCTACTGTCTTGACGCCAGATTTCGGCTGTGGTCGAATTCGGCTGACACCGAAGTCACAGGGGAGGAGTAGGCACATGGCGACGTACGTCTACCTGTACGAGGGCGGCGGGATTCCAGATACCCAGGAACAGCAGGACGCCGTCATGGCGGCGTGGGGCGAGTGGTACGGCAAGCTCGGCAGTGCCGTCACCGACGGTGGCAACCCGTTCGGTCCGTCCCGCCAGGTCTCCGCAGACGGTTCGTCTAGTGACGGGGCACAGTCGAGGCTCAGTGGCTACACCATCGTGACCGCCGACTCACTCGACGCCGCAACCTCGATGGCGGCCGGGTGCCCGGTGCTGTCCGACGGCGGGCGGGTCGAGGTATACGAGACGATCGACATGACGCCCGAGGGCTGACGGAGTCAGACCGCTGCGTCCACCTCAGTCGTGGGCGAAGTCGGGATTGTCGGCTCGGGCGCGGCTGGGCTGCACCCGTGACGGCTCGCCGGGCATCTTCGGGTAGTCCGGCGGGTAGGGCATCTCCGCGCCTCCGTACGAGCCCGTACCAAGATCACGAACATCCCGTTCGTACATCTCCAGCGCTCCTTCCAGCCGACCTGGAACGCTCTCGTAGAACGGCTTCCAGGCGTCACCGCGCTCGGCGAACCGGGTGCGCATCGAGGTCACCGTGAGATCGGCGGGCTCGGCGTCGTCGAGCTCCTCCCAGGTGAGCGGGGCGGACACGCGGGCGTCCGGCGTCGGCCGGATCGAGTACGCCGCGGCGATGGTTCGATCACGGGCCATCTGGTTGAAGTCGACGAAGATCCGCTCCCCCCGCTCCTCCTTCCACCAGCTGATCGTGACGTGGTCGGGCATCCGGCGGGACAGCTCTCGGCCAAGAGCGATGACGGCGTGCCGCGCCTCGATGAAGCCGAAGTCCGGCCGGATCGGGACGAACACATGCACTCCGCGACCGCCGCTCGTCTTGGCGTAGCCGGTCAGTCCGGCGTCGTCCAGCACGCCGCGCAGCTCGTGGGCGGCCCGGACGGCGTCGGCGAAATCGGTGCCGGGCTGGGGATCCAGATCGATCCGGAGCTGGTCGACCTTCTCGGTGTCGGCCATCTTCACCGGCCACGGATGGAAGCGCAGCGTGCCGAGATTTCCCATCCACACGACGGTCGCCAGCTCGGTGGGACACACCTCGTCGGCGGTGCGGCCCGACGGGAAGCTGATCGTCGCCGTTTGCACCCATTCCGGCATGCCCTTGCTGGGCGCCCGCTTCTGGTAGAACGCCTCGCCGTGGGCGTCCGACCGGGTGGAGAGCTTGACGTCCGGCCGGTAGCCGCCCGGCCAGCGCTCCATCGTGGTCGGGCGATCCTGCAGAGCGGCGAAGATGCCCTCTCCGACGGTGGCGTAGTAGGTGACGACGTCGAGCTTCGTGAGCCCGACGTCGGGGAAGTACACCTTGTCCGGGCTGGTCACCCTTACCGTTCGCGAACCGATCTCCAGTTCCACTGCAGGCGTGGGCATGGCGTCAATCTAGCCAACTAGCCTGGAACAGGGTCGCCACTGACGGCGTTGCTGTGACGAATCAAGAGGGACGAAGCCGAAGGAGTCAACCGTGACCGATACCCAACCCAATCCCGCCGCCCAAGTCGGCAAGGTCGTCAAGTCCGAGGCGGAGTGGCGCAAGCAGCTGACCCGGCAGGAGTATCACGTGCTGCGCGAGGCCGGCACCGAACGTCCCTTCACCGGCGAGTACACCGACACCAAGACCGAGGGCGTCTACCGTTGCAAGGCCTGCAACGCCGAACTCTTCCGCAGCGACCAGAAGTTCGAGTCCCACTGCGGCTGGCCGTCGTTCTTCGCGCCGCTGGCGGAGGAACGGGTGCGCTACATCGAGGACAGCACCATGTTCATGAAGCGCGTCGAGGTCCGTTGCGCCGCCTGCGATGGCCACCTCGGACACGTCTTCTCCGGCGAGGGCTACGACACCCCGACCGATCTCCGCTACTGCATCAATTCGGTGTCGCTGAGCCTGGAGCCGGCGGCTACCAGCTGAGCAGGATCTCCTTGAGCTCTCGGCGACGGCCGGTGTAGAAGGGGACTTCCTCGCGGGTGTGGCGGCGAGCGGTGGCGGCGCGAAGGGCGCGCATGAGGTCGACGATGCGGTGCAGATCGTCGGCCTCGAAGGCCAGCAGCCACTCGAAGTCGCCGAGCGCGAACGAGGACACCGTATTGGCCCGGACGTCGGGGTAGGGCCGGGCCAGCATCCCGTGCTCGACCAGCATTTCCCGCCGCTCCTCCTCGGGCAGCAGATACCACTCGTACGAGCGGACGAACGGGTAGACGCAGAGATGAGCGCGCGGCTCCTCGCCGGCCATGAAGGCCGGCACGTGGCCCTTGTTGAACTCCGCCGGCCGGTGCAGACCGAGCTGGGACCAGACCGGCTCGACGACCCGGCCCAGCGGCGACCGGCGTAGCGCGTGGTAGGCGTCCTGCAGAGTTTCGGATCGAGCCGCGTGCCACCAGACCATCAGATCGGCGTCGGCCCGCAGTCCGGACACGTCGTACCAGCCCCGGATGACCAGATCCTCGTCACGGAGCCCGGGCAGGGTCCGGGCCTCGATCTCCTCGGGCGGGTCGTCCAACCGCTGGGTCTGCCGAAACACCGACCACATTGTGTAGCGGATGGTCTCGTTGATCTCGCGCGACTTCACCCATTCAGTCTGTCACTCGACGCGCCCGCCAAGATCGTCGAGCACCTTGGCGGCGGCCCGCTGACCGGAGGCGATGCAGGCGGCGACGCCCACCCCGTCCAGCGCGGCACCGCAGACCGCGAGCCCCGGGATGGCAGCCAGATCGGCGCGGAGTCGCTCGACGAGCTCTCGGTGCCCGACCAGGTACTGCGGCAGGCCGCCACCCCACCGGGTGACCGTACCGGTGATCAGCTCGGCGGCGGCCCAGCCCGGAAGCGTCCGCGCCTCGGCCAGGGTGCGGGCCAGCAAGACGTCGTCGTCCACCTGCAGCAGACCCTCTTCGCCGCGCCGGCCGACACTGATCCGGACCAGCTCGGCGCCCTCACCCCACCGCTCGGCCACCAGATCGGCCGTCCAGTCCCACTTCCGCGACGAATGGGTCATCGCCTTGATGGTCGGCAGCTCTCCGAGCGGGACCAGCAGACCGGACCCCGTGAATTCCGTCCCGCGCAAGACCAGTGTCACGACGGCGGTGGAGGCGTACGGAATGACCCCGAATTCAGCCGCGGTCGGCACCAGGTCGTGCAACAGGCGTCCCGCGGGCGCGGCCGGACAGGCGAGCACCACCGCGTCGGCGGTGATTGTCTCCGGCGCCGGGACCGGACCGATGACGAGCCGGAAACCGCCGGCCGCGCGCTCGACGGCGCGCACCGTCGTGCCGGTCCGCACCGTCGCCCCGCGCGACTCCAAGGCGGCCACCAGTGTCGTCGCCAGCCGGCCGATCCCGCCGTCCAGTCCGGCGAAGATCGGCCCGGAGTTCGTACGCGAGATCCCGGCCGCGTGGCCCGACAGGCTGCCGCCCGCCCGTGATCGCTCGTACAGGGCCGGCGCCACCGCGGCGAAGGAGAGCTCCCGGGATCGGCCGGCGTAGACGCCACCCAAGAGAGGTTCGAGCAGCCGATCGGTCACCTCGGAGCCGAACCGCTTCTCGACCAACTGCCCAATGGCAACGTCGCCGAGCAGGGCCGGGGCCGGCTCGTCGGGTTCGCGCCGAGCCCGCGCCAGACCTGCGGGTGTCAAGAGCTCGGCCAGCTCGTCGGGGTCGGTGGGCACCCCGGCCACCGACGGCGGCACGCGGCGCGGCTGTGATCCGATCAAGATCGCCGGCTGCGCGGGGGTGGGATGGACGACGGCGGACCCCAGCCCCAGCTCGTTCATCAAGTCGACCGCCTCGGGTCGGCGGGCCAGCACGGACTCGGCACCGGCGTCGGCGACCAGGCCATCGAGGTCGACGGTGGCCAGCTTGCCTCCGCACCGGGGCGAGCTCTCCAGGAGTGTCACCTCCGTTGTTTCCGCAAGCCGAAGGGCAGCCACCAATCCGGAGACGCCTCCGCCCACGACCGCAATGCGCGTCACGCCGCTCGTCATCTTGGGTTGGCGCGCAGCTCCGCACCCTCGGCCTGGACCAAGTCCACGATCCGCGCGAGGACGTCGGGATCGGCGTCCGGCGGCACGCCGTGTCCCAGGTTGAAGACGTGGCCCGTCGCCGTGGCCCCCGAACGGAGCACCGCACGCGCACGCTCCGCCACCACCGGCCACGGGGCCCCGAGCAGGGCGGGATCCAGGTTTCCTTGGAGGGCATAACGACCGCTCAACCGGCGGTTGGCCTCCGCCAAGGGCAAGCGCCAGTCGACCCCGAGCACGTCGGCGCCGGCCTGGCCCATCAGCCCGAGCAGTTCCGAGGTGCCCACGCCGAAGTGGATCCGGGGGACGTCCAGCCGCCCGATGCGGTCCAAGACCGCCGCGGAGTACGGCTGGACGTGATCGCGATAGTCCGCCGCCGAGAGGCTGCCGGCCCAGGAGTCGAAGAGCTGCACCGCCGCCGCCCCGGCACTCACCTGCACCTCCAAGAAGGTGGCCGAGATCTGCGCCAGTCGGGTGCACAGCTCATGCCACAGGTCGGGCGCGCCCAGCATCATGGCCTTCGTCCGCGCGTAGTCCCGACTCGGACCGCCCTCGACCAGATAGCTGGCCAGGGTGAAGGGAGCGCCGGCGAACCCGATCAGCGGTGTCGATCCGAGCTCGGTCACCAGGAGCCGCACAGCCTCACTCACGTACGGGAGGTCCTCGGGAACCGCCAGCCGTAGTTGGTCGAGATCGGCCGCGGTGCGGATGGGGCGAGCGATGACCGGACCGGTGCCGGGGACTATGTCGAGGTCCACCCCGATCGCCTTCAGCGGCACCATGATGTCGGAGTAGAAGATTGCGGCATCGACCCCGTACCGGCGCACGGGCTGCAAGGTGATCTCGGCGACCAGGTCCGGGCGCATGCAGCTGTCGAGCATGGCGAGACCCTGACGAATGGCTCGGTATTCGGGCAGGGAACGACCCGCCTGCCGCATGAACCACACCGGCACCCGCTCATCGAGGTGCTGCCCGCGACACGCGGCCAGAAAGACCGAAGTCCCGAAGGGTGGGGCCGGTCGTCGCCGGGCGGTCGTGCAGCACGGACGCCATCCTTTCACCGGACCCCGGCTCGGCGCGTCGAGCGGTTCCGATATAGCCGCCGCTCTAGGCTCGTCGGGTGGCAGTCAACCCGGACCTGGCACCGGCCCCGGCGGCCTTCCGCCGCGCCGTGCAGGATCTGAGCGAGGCGGCCTGGCGACCCGAGTTGTTGGTCGAGGAGATGCCGGCACCGCAGCGAATCGCGCCGTTCGCCGCCGCGATCACCGCCGACGTCGTTGTGGCCGGCGAGGACGTGGGCAGCGGCCGTCTCGTCCTGCTGCACGACCCGGCCGGAAACGCCGCTTGGCGAGGTACCTTCCGCTGCGTCACGTTCGCCCGCGCCGCGGTGGATCCGGAGATGGTGACCGATCCGCTGCTGGCTCGGGTCGGCTGGTCCTGGCTGATGGATGCGCTCGACAACAACGGCGCCGAATACGTCGAACCCAGCGGCACCGTGACCTCGGTGTCGAGTGAGTCCTTCGGCGGGATGGCTGACGACTCCCCCGAGGCCGAAGTCGAGGTCCGGGCCTCCTGGACGCCCGTCCTGAGCGACGGCCTAGGTCTGAACGCTCACCTGCAGGCGTGGGCTGAACTACTCTGTACGACGGCGGGGTTGCCCCCGCTGCCGGCCGGGGTGGTGTTGATGCCGTCCCGGCGCAATCCGCCGAGCCGAAACCCCCGGAGACGTTGACCAAGCCTGCCGCCGTCGAAACCGCACCAGCGGAAGCCCCAGAACAAGCTCGGGTGCTGACGCAGCCAGCGGACGGACTCCCCGATCTCGTCACCACCTCACGGCAGCTGCAGCGGACCACCCATCGACTCCGAGCCGGTACTGGACCGGTGGCGGTCGACGCTGAGCGTGCCCACGGCTTCCGCTACAGCCAGCGGGCGTACCTCATCCAGCTGCGACGCCGAGAGGCGGGGACGCATCTCGTCGACCCGATCGCCTTCGGTGAACCCGCCGATCTGCGCACCCTCGGCGCAGCGATCGCCGACGCGGAGTGGGTCATCCATGCCGCGAGTCAGGACCTGCCCTGCCTGCACGAGGTCGGGCTGATTCCGGTCACGCTCTTCGACACCGAACTGGCCGCTCGGTCTGCTGGGGTATCCGCGGGTCGCGCTCGGCACCATGATCGAAGAACTGCTCGGGATCCGCCTGCTGAAGGAGCATTCGGCCTCGGACTGGTCTCGGCGCCCACTGCCCCAGGAGTGGCTGACCTACGCCGCGCTGGACGTCGAACTGCTGCTGGACCTCCGCGACCGGTTGGCCGAGGAACTCGTCGAGGCAGGCAAGGACGACTGGGCGCGACAGGAGTTCGCCGCGCTCGTGGCCGGGATCGGGGTCGCGCCCGAACCGCGCCGGGACCCGTGGCGACGGACCTCGGAATCTCACAAGGTGCGCACCCGGCGGGGCCTCGCCTACGTCGCCGAACTGTGGCACGCGCGGGACGCCATCGCCGCCCGGCTGGATCGCGCACCAGGCCGCATCCTGCCCGACAGCGGAATCACCGACCTGGCCGCGCTCGCCGTCGACGGACACCGGCCCGACCCTACGATGCTGCGCCGCATTCCCGGATTCGCCCGGCGCCAGGCCCGGCCGTTCGACGCCGATTGGGCGGCGGCCGTGGACCGTGCCGCCGCGCGTCGGGAGACCGACCTGCCGGTGATGCACCTGCCCACCGAGGGCCCACCGCAGGCGCGGATGTGGGCGGCCAAGGACCCCGTCGCCGCGGCTCGGTTGTCTCGGATGCGTGCGGCGCTGGCCGAGATCGCCGGCGAGATCGTCGTACCCGTGGAGAATCTGCTGACCCCTGACTTCGTCCGTCGGGTCGCCTGGCGGCCCCCTAGCGCGCTCAGCGAGGAGTCGGTGGACGCTGCCTTGCGCGAACTCGGCGCCCGGAAGTGGCAGCGCGACCTCACGGTGCCGCAGCTGACGGCGGCCCTGGTCGGCTGAGCACACTCGGCGGGGTTGGTCGGCACGGCGCGCAAGCTTGTTACTCGTGAGTAATATACGGCCCATGCCTCGTACCTCCCGGGACGTCGTCTTCGTCGACGGCGTCCGGACCCCGTTCGGCAAGGCGGGCTCGATGTACGCCGAGACCCGCGCTGACGACCTGGTCATCAACTGCCTCCGCGCCCTGCTGCGCCGGCACCCCGAGCTGCCGCCGGAGCGTGTGGACGAGGTCGCCATCGCGGCTACGACCCAGATCGGCGACCAGGGCCTGACCATCGGGCGGACGGCGGCGCTGCTGGCCGGACTCCCCCGGTCGGTGCCGGGCTACGCCATCGACCGGATGTGCGCCGGCGCCATGACGGCGGTGACCACGGTGGCGTCCGGCATCGCGTTCGGAGCGTACGACGTGGCCATCGCCGGTGGGGTCGAGCACATGGGCCGGCATCCGATGGGTGAAGGTGTCGACCCGAACCCGCGCATCCTGGCCGAGAAGCTGGTCGATGAGTCGGCCCTGGTGATGGGTTCGACGGCGGAGAACCTGCACGATCGCTTTCCCGAGCTCACCCGAGACCGTGCCGACGCGTTCGCCGTCCTGAGCCAGCAGCGGGTCGCCTCCGCGTACGCCGACGGCATCATCCAGGAGTCGCTGGTGCCGGTGGCGACCCGCAGCCGTGAGGCGGGCTGGGGCCTGGCGACGATCGACGAACCGCCGCGGCCCGGCACCACCACCGCGACCCTGGCCGGGCTCAAGACGCCCTTCCGCGCCGCACGGGCGGGTCACGCCCGGCAACGCTGCCGGTCTGAACGACGGGGCCACGGCCTGCCTGATGGCGGCCGAGGAGGTGGCCGACGAACTCGGCCTGCCCGCCGCCCTGCGGCTGGTCTCGTACGCCTACGCCGGCGTGGATCCCGAGCTGATGGGCATCGGCCCGATCCCGGCCACCGAGCGGGCCCTGCGGTCGGCCGGGCTCGAGATCGGCGACATCGGCGCGATCGAGATCAACGAGGCCTTCGCCGTCCAGGTGCTGGCCTTCTGTGATCACTTCGGGCTCGACGCCGAAGACCCCATGATCAATCCGTACGGAGGCGCTATCGCCTTCGGTCATCCGCTGGCCAGTTCCGGGGTCCGGCTGATGATCCATCTGGCGCGGACGTTCCGCGAGCACCCGGAGGTCCGCTACGGGCTGACCACCATGTGTGTCGGGCTCGGGATGGGCGGCACGGTGATCTGGGAGAACCCGCACCACGCCACGCGAGAGGGCGAATCCGCATGAGCCCCGACGAACTGCAGACGCTGCTGGACCAGGCCGGTGCGCTGGCCGGCGACGAGGTGGTCACCCAGGCCCTGAGTCGGGATGTCGCCCTCCCCGGTGGGGCCGGTACGGCCGTGTTGATCACCCTCGACAACGGCCATGATCATTCCCGGCCGAGCAGCCTCGGTCCGCGCGGGCTCGCCTCACTGAACGCGGCGATCGACACGGCGCTGGCCCGGGACGACCTCGCGGCGATCGCCATCACCGGGAAGCCGTTCATCTTCGCCGCCGGGGCGGACCTGACCTTGATCGGCAAGATCACCGACCGCGAGCAGGCCGTCGCGATCGGCCGGATCGGGCACGCGGTCTTCGACAAGCTGCACAACACAGCGGTGCCGACCTTCACCTTCCTCAACGGTCTGGCCCTGGGCGGTGGCCTGGAGATCGCCCTGCACTGCCACTACCGGACGGTCTCCGCGCACGCCGCCGGGATCGCCCTGCCCGAATGCTTCCTGGGCATGCTGCCCGGTTGGGGCGGGGCCTATCTGCTGCCCAACCTGATCGGCGCCGACGCCGCGGTCACGGTGATCATCGAGAACGCGCTGAACCAGAACCGGATGCTCACCGGTCCGCAGGCCCATCAGCTCGGGATCGCCGACGCGATCTTCGAGGGAGCCGACTTCCTCGAGCGCTCGCTGGAGTGGGCTGCGGCGGTGGTCGCCGGCACGGTGAGCGTCGATCGGGCCGAGGTGGATCGAGGCGACGGCTGGACGGCCGCCGTGGCCCGGGGCCGGGAGATCGCCGACGAGAAGTCTTCCGGCGCGGCCCCGGCCCCGTACCGGGCGCTGGAGTTGATCGAACAGGCCCGTACAGCCGAGCGGGCTGCCGCGTTCGCCGCCGAGGACTCGGCGCTCGCCGATTTGATCATGAGCGAGGAACTGCGGGCCGGACTGTACGCCTTCGATCTGGTACAGAAGCGCGCCAAGAAGCCTGCCGGGGCTCCGGACCGATCGTTGGCACGGCCGGTGTCCAAGGTCGGCATTGTCGGCGCGGGCCTGATGGCCACCCAGCTGGCGCTCCTCTTCCTCCGCCGGTTCGAGGTGCCGGTGGTGATCTCCGACGTCGACCAGGAGCGGGTCGACCACGGGGTGGCGGGCGTGCACGGCGAGATCGACCGGCTGGTCGGCAAGAAGCGCGTCACGGCCGATCAGGCCAACCGGATGCGCGCCTCGATCATCGGGACGGCCGAGCACGCCGACTACGCCGACTGCGACTTCGTGCTGGAGGCGGTCTTCGAGGAGATGTCGGTCAAGAAGGACGTCTTCGCCTCGCTGGAGAAGCACGTCTCCGACACCTGCGTCCTGGCGACGAACACGTCGTCCCTGTCGGTGACCGAGATGGCGGCCGACCTGGCGCATCCCGAGCGGGTGATCGGGTTCCACTTCTTCAACCCGGTGGCGGTGCTGCCACTGCTCGAGGTCGTCCGGGAGTCGGCACCGACGATGCCACCGTGGCGACGGCGCTGGCGGCCGCCAAGCAGCTCAAGAAGAGCGCGGTGCTCGTGGCGGATGCGCCGGCGTTCGTCTTCAACCGCCTCCTGATCCGCGATGATGAGCGTGATCACCGAGGCCGTGGACCAGGGCACCCCCGCCACCGTGGCGGACGAGGCCATGCGCCCGCTCGGCCTGCCGATGCCGCCCTTCGTGCTCCTGCATCTCGTCGGACCGCCGATCGTGCTGCACGCGACCGAGTCACTGCACGCGGTGTTCCCGGAGCGATTCCCGGTGTCGGACAACCTGCGGGCGCTCGTGGCGGCCAAGCGGCCGGGGCTCTACGACTGGGGATTCGACGGGCAGCCGTACGTGTCTGAGGAGACCGCCGCACTGCTGACCTTCGGCGACCAGCCCCTGACCGCCGAGCAGGTCCGCACCCGAGCGCTGGAGGCTCTGGCCGAGGAGGCCGGACTGCTCCTGGCCGAGGGTGTCGTGGCCGCGCCGATGGACATCGACCTCTGCCTGATCCTGGGCGGCGGCTGGCCATTCGCCCTCGGCGGCATCACCCCGTACCTCGACCGGGAGGGCATCTCGGAGCGCGTGCTGGGGCGCCGGTTCCTGCCGAAGGGCGTGGCCAGCGTTCCCTGAGCCTTCGCAGGGTCTGCTCGACTGGCGACCGGGCTCTCGGCCAGCGCCGGCTCGTCGGCGACGATGGCCTCGACGGCGTACCGGGCGATGGCCTGCGGCGTGAGGCCGAGTTCCTCGAGGAGCTCGGCGCGGTTGCCGTGCGGCAGGAACTCCGGCGCGATGCCGAACTCCCGCATCGGCGTACGGACGTCGGCGAACCGGAGCTCCTGAGCCAACCGTGCGCCGCAGCCGCCGATCACGTTGTTGTCCTCGATGGTGATCACCAGCTCGTGATCCCGGGCCAGGTCGAACAGGGCCGGATTGACCGGCAGCGCCCAGACCGGGTCGACCACGGTGACTCCGATGCCCTGGTCGGAGAGCCGACGGCCGACCGCCACACCGGTGCCGGCCATCTCACCGAAGGCGACGACGAGGACGCGCGGCTGCTCGGTCCGTACGAGGATGTCGAGGCCGCGGTCATGATCAACCGGGTCGAGGTCGGCGGGCACCTGCTGGTTGGAGTAACGGATCACGGTCGGGGCGTCGTCGATCGTGAGGGCAGTGGCGAGCGCCTCCCGTAGCCGGGTCCCGTCTCGCGGTGCGGTGAGCTGCAGTCCGGGCACGACCTGGAGGATGGACATGTCCCACATGCCGTGGTGGCTGGCGCCGTCGGGTCCGGTCACGCCGGCCCGGTCGAGAACGAACGTGACGCCGCAGCGGTGCATCGCCACGTCCATGAGCACCTGGTCGAAGGCCCGGTTCAAGAACGTGGAGTAGATCGCGACGACCGGATGGAGACCGGTCATCGCCAAGCCCGCCGCCGAGGTCACCGCGTGCTGCTCGGCGATGCCGACGTCGAGGCAGCGGTCGGGGAAGGCCGCGGCGAAGCGGTTGAGTCCGGTGGGGTGGATCATGGCCGCGCTGATGGCGACGACGCGCTCGTCGAGCACACCGAGTTTGAGCAGCTCCGTAGAGAACACGTCGGTCCACTTCACGGCGCCGGGACCGCCCAACGCGGCTCCCGTACGGGAATCGATCTTGCCGACGGCGTGGAAGCGGTCCTCGACATGGTCCTCGGCGGCCTTGAAGCCGTTGCCCTTCTTGGTCAGGCAGTGCACGAGCACCGGTCCGCCGAACTGCTTGGCCTGACGGAGCGCCCGCTCGACCGCTTCCTCGTCGTGACCGTCGATCGGGCCGACGTACTTCAGCCCGAGGTCGGAGAACATGCTCTGCGGCGCAACCACGTCCTTGAGCCCGATCTTGAGCCCGTGCAGGAGGTCGTAGGCGGCCTCCCCCACCAGCGGAGTCGCGCGAGACACCGCGCCGAACCAGGTCGAGAAGTTGCTCGTACCGGGGGTTGGTGCGCAGGCCGGCCAGGTGCCGAGCCAGTCCCCCGACGGTCGGGGTGTAGGAGCGGCCGTTGTCGTTGACCAGGATGACCAGCGGCAGGTCCTCGTCGGCGGCGATGTTGTTGAGCGCCTCCCAGGCCATGCCACCGGTGAGGGAGCCGTCCCCGACGAACGCGACGACGGTGCCGCTCTTCCCTGCTGCTGGAGACCGCGGGCGAGTCCGGCCGCGTACGAGAGCGCGGTCGAGGCGTGGGAGTTCTCGACCCAATCGTGCTCGGACTCCTCCGCACTGGGATAACCCGACAGACCTCCGCGCTGCCGCAGTGTCGGAAACCGCTCCTGACGACCCGTGATGATCTTGTGGACGTAGCTCTGGTGCCCGGTGTCGAAGACGATCGGATCGCGCGGGGAGTCGAAGACCCGGTGGATGGCCAGGGTCAGCTCGACGACGCCGAGGTTGGGACCGAGATGTCCACCGGTCTGGCTCACCTGCTCGATCAGGAACGCCCGAATCTCCGCCGCCAGTTCCTCCAGTTGATCCGCCGGCAGCGCCTTGAGATCGCGCGGGCTCTGGATGGAGCTCAGCAGGGCTTGACTCGGACGACACAGCAGCGAGTGTATGTGCAGCAGCCGTTCGACCGGGCTGGGGCACGGGCACACTGGGCGCCGTGCCGGAGCTGCCCGAGGTGGAGAGTGCGCGTGCCGCCATCGAACGGGCCGCCCTGGGACGCCGGATCGCCGACGTGGACGATCACGACACGTGGGTCTGCCGACCGCATCATCCGGGCGAGATCCGGGAGGCGCTGGTCGGGCGCAAGCTGACGGCAGCCAATCGGCGGGGCAAGTCGATGGCCTGCGAAACCTCGGGAGTCGGGCGCTCGCGCTCACCGGGTCCGGAGCTGGGCATCCACCTCGGGATGAGCGGCCGCATCCTGATCATGGCGGCCGACGGCGACAGCACCGAGGGTGGCGACTACCTCGGCGGGCGCTACCAGCGGGCCGCCGACGCGCCCAACCGCAAGCCGATCTGGGACCGGTTCACGATCACCTTCGCCGACGGCGGAAGCCTGCGGTTGTTCGACAAGCGGCGACTCGGCCGGGTTCGCCTGGATCCGGACCTCGAACGTCTCGGTCCGGACGCGGAGATGATCACCGCCAAGGAGTTCGCGGAGCCGGATCGGCCGCAGCACGGCACCGGTCAAGGCGCGGCTGCTCGACCAGAGCGTCATCGCCGGCGTCGGCAACCTGCTGGCGGACGAGACGCTCTGGCAGGCGCGGATCTCGCCGCGCCGACCCGCGCAGTCGCTTTCCGTCGACGAGCTGTCGACCCTTCGCCGAGCCCTCCGCAAGGCGACCAAGGCGGCGATCAAGAAGGGCGGCGTGCACACCGGCACGATCATCGAATACCGCAAGACGGGCCGGCACTGCCCCCGCTGCGGGGCGGAGATGACTCGGGCCACCGTCGGCGGCCGGACCACCTGGTGGTGCCCGCAGGAGCAGAAGGACTAGCGCGGCTGCTTCACAACTTCGGGATGAATACCCGTCCGCGGAGCGCCTCCTCGACCAGCAGGACCGCCCGGCGCGTCCTGACCAGCATCGCCTCCTGCTCCAACCATGCCTCCACGGCGGACGGGAGCACCTCGGCCGTGCACGTACTCCCCCAGGCTTGTCCGCACCTCGGCCAGGCCCTCCTGGGCCGCGTGGTACTGACCGTCGACGAACTGAGCGGCGAACCGTGCCAGCACGACGGGGTGGCGACGCAGCACGGCGTACCCCCGGAAGTCGGCCGGGCAGCAGTCGAACAGATACGCCGTCGCCGTCGCCTCCCAGTCCGGCGCTCCCGGCGGTCGCACCCGCGGCGGGCCAGCCGGGCGGGACGTAGATCGATGAACGCCATTCGCTCATCTTCGCACACCGTTCGATTATCTCGGCGTACGCTTCAGCGGATCATGGCCGGTGTCCGATGTCTTCTGCTCGATCGTGGCGGGCGAGGTCGACGCGGCCGTCGTCGCCCGCACCGACGAGGTGATCGCGTTCCTCGATCACCGGCCCGTGTTCAAGGGTCACGTGCTCATCGCACCGACCGCCCACGTCGACACGCTGCTCGACCTGCCGGACGAGTTGATGACGCCCGTCATGATCATGGCCCGGCGCGTGGCGGCCGCGCTCGGAGACGCCCTCGGCTGCCAGGGCACGTTCGTCGCGATCAACAACGTGGTCAGCCAGTCCGTCCCCCACCTGCACCTGCACGTCGTGCCCCGCACCAAGGGCGACGGCCTGCGCGGCTTCTTCTGGCCGCGGACGAAGTACGCCGCCGGCGAGCAGGAGGCGTACGCGCAGCTCATCCGCGAGGCACTGGCGGCGCGCTGACACCTACTGCTCGAAGACGTCCTCGAGGAGTCCGACCAGCGCTCGGAACTCCGGGTAGCGGCCGCGGAAGCTGCAGTCGGGTCTGACCGGCCCGTCGTCGAACCGGACGCGGTAGTACTCCTTGGAGTTGCACGGCGGAACCGGTCCCGCGTTCAGCGACGGCGTCAGCAGTCGCAGCGTGTCCTGCTGGCCCGCGGTCAGGGTGGCGGTGCGTACGGGCTCTCCGGTTTCGGTGATGGCGGCCCGGCCCGAGCGGTCGACCGTGATCACGTACGCGGGTTGGTTCGGCACGGCCAGGCGGTCCAGCCGCACGGATGCGAGCTTCGGTTCCGGCTCGCCGACCGGGGCCGCGAAGAATCCCTCCCGCGCGGGCGCTCGTGATGGCCAGGATCTCCTCGAAGGCCGGTGCGGCCCGCGCCGACTCTTCGCCGCACGGACCGGTTCGGCTCACCACCAGCGAGCCCATCCGCACCTCGGTGATGATCTGGTCCGTACACGGCGGCGGCCCGCCTGGGCCGCGAGCGGCCTCCCGCCGGAACTGCTCAGACGTCAACAGCTCCCGGAGCCGGCTCAGGTCGTCGTTGCTCAGCCGCCCGGCCGCCGGTTCCCGGGAGATCAGCAGGGCGACACCGTCGGCCCGGACCCGCAGGATGTTCTGCCGGCCGTCCACCCCGCCGAACTCCCCGACCGCGAAGTCACCGAACGGCTCCGGCGGAGGCAGCGACTCCGGGTGGCGACGATGGCGAGCCGACCCAGCACCCCGCGACCAGCAGCAGGGTGGCGATCAGGCCGAGCGCTCCGCCGAGTCGCCAGGTTCTCACCGCCTCACCATGCCTGACGAACGGGTCAGCTCCCGGTTCAGTGCCCCCGGAACGCCTCCGCCAGCCACCACGATCCGCCGTCGCTGCTGATCTTGGCGTCGATGAGCAGCGGCCGGTTCCGTGGACCGGCCAGCCACTCGGCCAGCGGATCGAGATCGTCCATAGCGCGCACCGTCAACGCGTCGCACCCGTAGCCGCGCGCGACGGCGGCCAGATCGGTGTCGGGGAAGATCACCGTCTCGAGGTCGGCGCCATCGTGGAGAGCAGGGCCGAAGTGGTGCACCTCGGCACCGTACGCATGGTCGTTGTAGACGATGATCACCAGTCCCAGCCCGAGACGGACGGCGGTCTCGAGTTCGGCGATCGCCATGAGGAACCCGCCGTCGCCCGTGGCCAGCACCGGCAGCCGGCCCGGGCTCGCGAGCGCCGCCCCGATCGCCGACCCGAGGCCGAGCCCGATCGCCTGGAAGCTCTGCGTGAAGCAGAAGCCCGCCGGGATCGGGCACCGACAGGTACGCCGCCGGATAGCCCATGAAGTTGCCGGAGTCGACCGCGACCATGCGCTCGCGCGGCAGCCGCCGCTCCAACTCGCGGCTGAGCACTCGCGGGTCGATCGTCTCGGCCGTCGAGAGGTCGTCGGCGATGGGTACGTCGACCCACCGGCCCTCCTCGGCGATCCGCTGCTGCACGTCCGGTCGCCGGTACCGGGACTCGGGGTTCCGCAGGGCGACGAGGTGATGGAGGGCCTGCGCGGTCTCCCCGACGTCGCCCGTCACCCCGAAGGAGATGCTCGAGCCCGAGCGCCGACTCGTCGTCGTCGACCTGGACCACGGTGGTATTGGGCCCGAGCAAGGCCCCGTGCTTGGTCGTCCACATCGTCAGGCTGCAGCCCCAAGCGACCAGGAGGTCCGCATCGGTGATCAACTCCGCCGCGAGCGGAGAGGCGAACCCGCCGGATATCCCCAGATCGAACGGGTCACCCTCGAAGAGCCCCTTCGCCACCGCCGAGGTGGCCAGCAGCGCGCCACACCGCAGAGCCAGATCGCGCAACATCTTGCGGTAACCGGATCGCGCCGCGGCCCGGCGAGGAACACCGGCCGCTCGGCCGCGTTGAGCAGGTTCGCCAGCTGCTTGGTGGCGTACTTGCCGGACCGGATCGGCACCGGACGCGGAGGCGGCTCGACGGCGCGCGGCTCCGCCGTCTGCGCCTGCACGTCCAGCGGCACGTTGAGGACCACGGTGCGGCGGCCGTTCCGAACCGTCCGCCACGCGCGGACGACGTCGTCCACCGCCGTCTCGGAAGAGAACACCCGCGCCGGCACCGCGCCGGTGGCCCGCACCAGACTGTCGGAGTCGATGCGGAAGTTGGACCGCACGGCCGAAGCCGCGACGTCGGCCGCCAGCACCAGCAGCGGCGTGCGGCTCTTCGCCGCCTCGGTGATGCCGGTGACGGCGTTGGTCAGCCCCGGTCCCTGATGGACCGACAGCACAGTGACGAGCCCGCTGGTCCGTGCGAAGCGCGTCGGCCATGCTGGCCGCCCCGCACTCGTGCCTCGCGGCCACGAACGGCACCCTGGCCGCCCGTAGGGCGTTGGTCATGGCGAAGTTTCCGCTGCCGACCACTCCGAAGACGTGCCCGACGCCGAGCTGGGCCAGCGTGCGGCCGACGAGATCGGAGACCAGCATCAGTGGATGATCATGAGGGCTCGACGAGCGCGACGACGCGGGCCGGGCTGCCCGAGCCGCCGACGATCGGCAACGGCATGACGATCAGCACCGCCCCGGTGACCGGGAGGCGGTCGAGGTTCTGCAGTTGCGTCAGGCCGTAGGTGTCCGAGCCGAGCAGGAAATGGTGCGCGGGAAACGGCGGAACCATGCCGCCGGCACTTCCGGCGTCGATGCCAACGGTCTCCACGCCGAAGCCGGTGATCGAGCACTCCTCGGCGAGCCAGCGGGCCGCGGCGGCCGACGGGCCTGGGGTGTGCGGTCCGTTCTCGTCGGCGTTGAGGAACAAGCCCTCGTCCTGTGCACGTGCGCTCCACCCGGTCCGCAACAGCAGCCAGGAGCCGTCCGGCACGCGGCCGTAGCGCTCCTCCCAGGCCAGCAGATGCTCCGGCTCCAACAGGAAGTCCGGGTCCGCACCCGCCCTCTCGGTCACGTCGACCACCACGGCCGGCCGCATCAGCCGCGTCAGGGCGATCTGGTCGACCGTGGCGCCGTTTCGCCCGGTCGCCCAGTGCGCCGGCGCGTCCAGGTGGGTTCCGGTGTGCTCACCGGTATGGATGTTGTTCCACTGCCACATCGGTCCGGTCTCGTCGAACGCGCTCACCGGCTCCAGGCTGAGGTGGATGGTGTTGGCGAACGGTGGCGGCAGCCGCAGCACCGGGGTCTCCGGGGACAGTGGCGCCGTCAGGTCGATCAGCTCGACCGCTCCGGACGCGATGCGAGCGGCGAGTTCGGCCAGCATCACTTCTTGAGCAGCGAGCGTAGGACGTACTGCATGATGCCGCCGTTGCGGTAGTAGTCCGCCTCTCCCGGGGTGTCGATGCGGACGACGGCGTCGAAGCTGCGTGTCCTCCTGGCGCGTCACCTTCACGGTTCTCGGCGTCGATCCGGAGTTGAGCTCGGTGACACCGGTGATCTGGAAGGTCTCCTCGCCAGTCAGGCCCAACGACTCCGCGTTCTGGCCCTCGGGGAACTGCAGCGGCAACACGCCCATTCCGATCAGGTTGGAGCGGTGGATCCGCTCGTACGACTCCGCGATGACTGCCTTGACGCCAAGCAGCGCCGTGCCCTTGGCGGCCCAGTCCCGCGACGACCCGGAACCGTACTCCTTGCCGGACAGGATCACCAGCGGGGTCCCGGCGGCCAGGTAGTTCTCAGACGCCTCGTAGACGCTGGACGTCGGCGCGTCGTTCCCCTCACTCTGGCGGGTGAAGTCGCGGGTGAATCCGCCCTCGGTGCCCGGTGCCAGCTGGTTGCGCAGCCGGATGTTGGCGAAGGTACCCCGGATCATCACCTCGTGGTTTCCGCGCCGGGAGCCGTAGGAGTTGAAGTCTTTCCGCTCGACGCCGTGCTCGGTGAGGTACTCGCCCGCGGGAGAGTCGGCCTTGATCGACCCGGCCGGTGAGATGTGGTCGGTCGTGATTGAATCACCGAGCTTCAGCAGCACGCGCGCCCCGGAGATATCCGTCACGGGCTCTGGATCGGCCGGCATCCCTTCGAAATAGGGAGGTTTACGGACGTACGTTGAGTCCGGGTCCCACTCGAAGACCTGACCCTCCGGCGTCGGCAGCGACTGCCACTGCTCGTCGCCGGCGAACACGTTGGCGTAGGAGTCGGTGAACATCTCCGCCCCGATCGCCGAGGCGACGATCTCGTCGATCTCCGCCTCGGTCGGCCAGACGTCGGCGAGGTAGACGTCGTTGCCCTGCTCGTCGGTGCCGAGCGAGTCGTTCATCAAGTCGATGTCCATGGTGCCGGCGAGGGCGTAGGCCACGACCAGCGGCGGTGACGCCAGGTAGTTCATCTTCACGTCCGGGTTGATCCGGCCCTCGAAGTTCCGGTTGCCCGACAACACCGAGACCACGGCGAGATCGTTCTCCTGGACCGCCGCGCTGACCTCCGGGATGAGCGGCCCGGAGTTACCGATGCAGGTCGTGCAACCGTAGCCGACGAGGTTGAAGCCGAGCTTGTCCAGGTACGGCGTCAGGCCCGAGCGGTCGTAGTAGTCGCTGACCACCTTCGAGCCCGGCGCCAGGGTCGTCTTCACCCAGGGCTTGCGGGTCAGGCCCCGCTCGACGGCCTTCTTGGCCACCAGCGCCGCGCCGATCATGACGCTGGGGTTGGACGTGTTCGTGCAGGACGTGATCGCCGCGATGGTCACGGCGCCGTGGTCGATCTCGAACGAGCTGCCGTCGTCCAAGGTCACGGGCACCCGCACCGACGGCCTACCGATGTCGGCGGGGACCTCCTCGCCGTATTCGTGCGGCTCGGTCGATCCGTTGCCGCTGGCGTGGCTCGGGGAGTCCGAGGCCGGGAACGACTCGGCTACCGACTCGTCGTACCCGTCGATGTCTTCCTGATCGACGTAGTCCCGCAGCGCCTCGCGGAAGCCCTGCTTGGCGTGGGCCAAGGTCACCCGGTCCTGCGGGCGTTTCGGACCGGCGATGCTCGGGACGACAGTGCCCAAGTCGAGTTCCAGGTACTCCGAGTACTTGGCTTCGCGCTCGTCGTCGTGCCAGAGGCCCTGTTCTTTCGCGTACGTCTCGACGAGCGCGATCTGCTCCGCCGAGCGACCGGTGAGCTTCAGGTATTCGGTGGTCTTGCCGTCGATCGGGAAGACGGCGATGGTGGAGCCGTACTCCGGACTCATGTTGCCGATGGTGGCCCGGTTGGCGAGTGGGACCTGGGAGACACCCGGTCCGTAGAACTCGACGAACTTCCCGACCACCTTGTGCTGGCGCAACATCTCGGTGATGGTCAGCACGAGATCCGTGGCGGTGGTCCCCTCCGTCAGGGCGCCGGACAGCTTGAAGCCAACGACGCGGGGGATCAGCATCGACACGGGCTGGCCGAGCATGGCCGCCTCGGCCTCGATCCCACCGACGCCCCAGCCCACCACGCCCAGGCCGTTGACCATGGTGGTGTGGGAGTCGGTGCCAACACAGGTGTCGGGATAGGCCCGCACGGTCCCTGAGCCTGTCGAAGGGCGCGTGAAGATCACCCGCGCCAGGTGCTCGATGTTGACTTGATGCACGATTCCGGTGCCGGGCGGGACCACCTTGAAGTCGTCGAAGGCGGTCTGCCCCCATCGCAGGAACTGGTACCGCTCGCGGTTGCGCCCGTATTCGATCTCCACGTTCCGCAGGAAGGAGTCGGCGGTGCCGAACACGTCGGCGATCACCGAGTGGTCGATCACCAATTCGGCCGGAGCCAGCGGATTGATCTTGGTCGCGTCACCACCCATGTCGGCCATCGCCTCACGCATGGTGGCCAGGTCGACGACGCAGGGGACGCCCGTGAAGTCCTGCATGATCACCCGCGCCGGCGTGAACTGGATCTCTTTGCTGGGTTCAGCGGTCGGGTCCCAGGAGGCCAGCGCGCGAATGTCGTCGGCCGTGATGTTGGCCCCGTCCTCGGTGCGCAGCAGATTCTCCAGCAGGATCTTGAGGCTGTACGGCAGTGCCTCGGATCCTTCGACGGCGTCCAGCCGGAAGATCTCGTACGACTGATCGCCTACCGAGAGGGTGGTCTGGGCACCGAAGCTGTTCTCGCTCATGAGCATTCTCCATCGACCGTCGGCAACAGATATCTTGACGTCAAGATACCACGCGGGCTCACTCGCACCCTAGCGTTGGCCGCCACGGCCCGGACGGTGAGGCTGGCCTATCTCCGGGTCAGAGTGAGCCACCGAGTGACAGGATGAGCACGACCGCGGCGACCAGCATCGCAGTCAACAGCACGGTCAACAACAGGATCCGGCGGCGTTGCCCGGACGTTCCTGAGGTCGACACGGAAGTCGACTCAGAGGTCGACTCGGAGGTCGACTCAGAGGCGGGCGGCGGTTCGGACGTCAGTTCGGACGATAGTGCCCACGGCATGACCGAGGGGTGCTCGTCGAGGGGCACCACCGGCTCCGTGCGCGTAGCCGGCTCCGCAACCTCGGGTGTCTCCCTCGACGACGACTGGCGGACGTCATGGATCGCGGCCAGCACGTCGGCGCGCAGCCAAGGCGGCGGCAGGACTGCGACCAGCCGCGTCATCTCGGCGGTGGTCTCGCCGAACTCGACGACCTCGCGGCGGCAGCTGTCACAGGAGGCCAGGTGGGCCTCGAACTCGGCGCGCTCCGGTGCCTCGAGCGCACCAGCGGCGAAGGAGCCGACGTTACTGTGAATATTGCTCTGAATGTTGCTCTGAACGCCGGTTGGGGCCTCGGCCGGCGCTCGGCGGTCGGAGTCAGTTGCTTGACCGCGTTCCGACCGATTCACCGACGGCGCGGAAGGCTGACGACTGCGGGCGTTGTTCACGACGCGAGCTCCCTTCCGCCTCTTGCCGCCCACCATAGCGCTACCGCTGCCGAAATCATCGTGGCAGCATGCGGCTGAACTCGGCCGGTTTCACAGCCGTACGCTGCCACCGTGGTGGTCGGCAGGCGAACCAGTCACTGCAGCGCGTCCCCCCGGGCTGGTTCCAGGATGGCCACGCATTCGACGTGGTGCGTCATCGGGAACAGGTCGAACGCTCGGATCGAGGTCGGTCGATAGGCCATCTCTAGCGCGTAGCCAAGATCGCGAGCCAGCGCGGCTGGGTCGCAGGCTACGTAGGCGATCGCCCGCGGTTGACGCTCGATGATGCCCGTGATCACCGCTCGTCCGGCCCCGGTGCGCGGAGGATCCAGAACCATTAGGTCGACCTGGCGGGGCAACCTGGGGGCCATCGACGAGCTCAGGGAACGGTCGACGCGACCGGCGGTGAAACGAGCCTCGGGAACGTTGCGCCGGGCGTGCTCGACGGCTCCACGGTCGGCTTCGACTCCCCACACTCGGCAGCCGCGGTCGACGAGCGCTGCCGCGAAGAGGCCGACGCCGCAGTAGAGGTCGACCCCACGCTCACCCGACCGGGGCGCGAGACCGGCCAGCACCGCCGCCACCAGGGTGTCGGCCGCGACGGGATGGACCTGCCAGAAGCTGTCAGCGGCCACCGAGAAGTTGCGGCCGATCGCCCGTTCGGTGATCACCGGGGATCCGGACTCGAGCCGGCCGTTGATCAACAGCGCCTCGCCGTCGGCGGCCGCCACCGCGTCCACCTCGCTGTCCGGCGGCCACTGGATTCCGGTGACGTTCGGTGTCCGCGGCGAGGCGATCGGACAACCACCGCCCGGTAGTGCGATCACCCGATGCGAGCGATGGACCCGGAGCCCGGCGCGGCCCTCGACGTCGACGTGGTAGCGCATCCGGGTCCGCCAGTTGAGCCCATCGACCGTCTCCGGGCTCGACACCTCCTCCACCTCACCGGACCACTCCCACCCGGCCAGGCGACGGAGTTGCTCGGTGACGACGGCACTTTTCAGTCGGCGTTGCTCGGCCAGGCCGACGTGCTGGAAGTCGCAACCGCCGCAGCCACCAGGACCGGCGATGGGACAGCGTGAGGCGACCCGTTCGGGATGCGGCTCGAGGACCTCGATGGCGTCGGCGCGCCAGAAACGATCATGAGAATCGTCGGTGATCTTCAGCCGCACCCGCTCGCCGGGCAGGGCGTGCCGGACGAAGATCACCCGACTCTCGTAGCGGGCGACGCAGTGGCCGCCGTGAGCGATCGGACCGACGTCCAGCGGAGGAATCTCCACCGTTGCGACGTGGGCGGGGGGCTCGGCCACCTCAGTAGCCGCGGAAGGAACGCCACTGCGAGCTGGCGTCGGTACGCTCGGCCCGCTCCTCGGCTCGCTCCGATCCACGGAGATGGTACGGAACCGACGTGACCAGCACGCCGGGTGTGAAGAGCAGCCGCCCCTTCAACCGGAGCGCACTCTGGTTGTGCAGGATCTGCTGCCACCACTTCCCGACCACGTACTCGGGGATGTACACGGTGATTACGTCCCGTGGACTCTCGCTGCGGATGTTCTTGACGTAGTCGACGATCGGGTTGGTCACCTCCCGGTACGGCGAGGCGATCACCTTGAGGGGAATGTCGAGATTGGCCGCGTTCCAGGCCTCCACCAGCCGATCCGTCTCCTCTTGATCGACGGCGACGGTCAGGGCCTCCAGCAAGCTGGGCCGCGAAGCCTTGGCGTACGCGAGGGCCCGCAATGTCGGCTTGTGCACCTTGCTGACCAACACGATGGCCCGTACCCGGCTCGGCGCGATCCGGTCCGCCCCGCCCTCGATGGCCTCGGTCTCCTTGGCGACCGCGTTGTAGTGCCGCCGGATGCCCTTCATCATCGCGAACAGCACACCCATGGCGATAATCGCAATGTAGGCGCCCTGGAGAAACTTGGACAACAGGACGATCACCAGCACCAGGCCGGTCATGGTCAGCCCGACGGCGTTGATCACGCGGGACCGCTTCATCTTGGCGCGGACGAGCGGATTCGTCTCGGTCTTGAGGTGTCGGGTCCAGTGCCGCAGCATGCCGGTCTGGCTGACCGTGAAGGAGACGAAGACCCCGACCACGTAGAGCTGGATCAACGCGGTGACGTCGGCCTGGAACGCCACGATCAGGACGATCGCCGCCACCGCCAAGACGACGATGCCGTTGCTGTAGGCCAGCCGGTCGCCCCGGGTGTAGAGCTGCCGGGGGAGGTAGCCGTCCCGGGCCAGGATCGAGCCGAGCACCGGGAAGCCGTTGAAGGCCGTGTTGGCGGCCAGGAACAAGATGACGATGGTGGCGGCGATGACGAAGTAGAACCCCGGCGGGAAGCCTTCGAACACAGCACGAGCCAGCTGGCCGATGGCGGTCTCCTCGACGACCTCGACCCGCTCACCGTTCAGGGTGTAGTGAGAGTGACCCTCGTCGATCAGCTTGAGCCCGGTCAGATTGGCCAGGGTGATCACGCCGATCAGCATCGTCACCGAGATGGTGCCCAGGAGCAGCAGCGTTGTGGCGGCGTTCCTGCTCTTGGGCTTCTTGAACGCCGGCACCCCGTTGGAGATCGCCTCCACCCCGGTCAACGCGGCGCAGCCCGACGAGAACGCGCGGGCCAGCAGCGCAACCATGACGAAGCCGGTGAAGGCGGTGAAGCTTTCGTCTCCCTCGATCCCGTACTGCGCACTGTGCGCGCGGACGTCGGTGCCCAGGGCGAAGATCTGAAACAGCCCCCACGCCACCATACCGATGATCGCGACCATGAAGCAGTAGGTGGGGACGGCGAAGACCGTGCCGGACTCCCGTACGCCCCGCAGGTTGAGCGCCATCAAGATCAGCACGGCCCCGGCCCCGACCCACGCCTCGTGGCCGTCGATGAACGGGATCGCCGACTTCGCGTTCTGCACTCCGGAGGACACCGAGACCGCCACGGTGAGGACATAGTCGACCAGGAGTGCTGCCGCGACCGTGGTGCCCGCGTTCGGTCCGATATTGACAGTGGCCACCTCGTAGTCGCCCCCGCCCGAGGGGTAGGCGTGCACGTTCTGCCGGTACGAGGTGACAACGACCAGCATCACGACCCCGACCAGGATCGCGATCGGCAGCGAGTAGGCGTAGGCCACCAATCCGGCCAGCGACAGCGTCAGGAGGATCTCGTCCGGGGCGTACGCGACCGAGGAGAGCGCGTCGGAGGCAAAGACCGGCAACGCAATCCGCTTCGGCAGCAGCGTTTCACCCAACTGGGTGCTGCGGAGTCGGCGCCCGAGCAGGATGCGTTTGCCCATCTCGGACAGGTTCACCACGGTAAGAAGGGTAGGTCCTCTAACGGCTTGTGAGTCGACCGACGCCGGATCGCGCGCCGACGGATGGAGGAGCGATGAGTGAACACGCCCCGCGAGCGGAGCGAGCTGTGGATACAGCCGTTCACGAAGAGCGACACCGTCGGGTTCGAGCGCGATCCGCAGGCGAAGCGGAGCGAGCCTAATATGGACGTGTGCACCTGGTGATCATGGGCTGCGGGCGGGTCGGATCGTCCCTGGCCCGGAGCCTGGAGCGACGTGGCCACACCGTCGCAGTCATCGACGTCAATCCCGATTCCTTCCGCCGGCTGGGTCCGGAGTTCGCCGGGAAGACCGTGAAGGGCGTCGGCTTCGACCAGGAGGTGTTGCTGGAAGCGGGCATCACCGACGCCGACGGCTTCGCGGCCGTCTCCAGCGGCGACAACTCCAACATCTTGTCGGCGCGGGTCGTCCGGGAGACCTTCGACGTGCACAACGTGGTAGCCCGCATCTACGACCCGGGCCGGGCCGAGGTGTACGAGCGGCTGGGGATCCCGACCGTGGCCACCGTGCGCTGGACCGCCGACCAGGTGTTGCGCCGGCTCCTGCCCGCGGGTTCGGAGCCGCAGTGGCGCGACCCGTCCGGCTCGGTCCGGCTGATGGAGGTGCACGTGGACCGGAGTTGGGTCGGTCGGTCGGTGGAGCAGATCGAGGCGTCCACGGGGGCTCGGGTACCGTTCGTCTTTCGACTCGGCTCGGGCATGATCCCCAAGCAAAACACCCTGTTCCAGGACGGCGATCTGCTGTACGTCGCGGTGGACGACGCCCGGCTCGCCGATGTGGAGGCCATCCTGGGTGCTCCACCGAGGGGGCCTGAGCGATGAGACCTGAGCGATGAGAGTTGCCATTGCCGGCGCCGGCAACGTCGGGCGTTCGATCGCGAGTGAGTTGCTCGAGAACGGCCACCAGATCCTGCTGATCGACAAGGATCCGTACGCCATCAAGTCCGACACCGTACCCGACGCCGAGTGGCTGCTGGCCGACGCCTGCGAGCTCTCCTCGCTCGAGGAGGCCGGCATCGACAGCTGTGACGTGGCCATCGCCGCCACGGGGGACGACAAGGCGAACCTCGTCATGTCGCTCCTGAGCAAAACCGAGTTCGGGGTGCCCCGTACGGTCGCGCGCGTCAACCATCCGAAGAACGAGTGGCTGTTCAACGACGTGTGGGGGGTCGACGTCGCGGTGTCGACCCCGCGCCTGATGTGTGCGCTCGTGGAAGAGGCCGTCAGCGTCGGCGACCTGGTGCGGCTGCTGACGTTCCACGAGGGCGAGGCGAACCTGGTGGAGATGACCTTGCCGGCGGGGAGTCCGCAGGTCGGCCACCGCATCGGCGACATCACGTTCCCCGGCGATGTGGTCCTGGTCGCGGTGATCCGCGACGGCCACGCCCGGCCCCCCGACGTCGACGGAACCCTGGAGGCGGCCGACGAGCTGCTGTTCGTCACCGCCCAGTCGTACGAAAAGGAGTTGGCCGAGATGCTGGCTCCCCGTGGCGGCAACGTCGCCGTCTCGATGACCGCTACGCCCAGAGCAACATGATGTGACGACTTTCCGGCGTTACGTGGCGATCGGCGACTCGAGCACCGAGGGGCTGGAAGATCCCGACGGCCAGGGCGGCTACCGTGGGTGGGCGGACCGGTTGGCCGAGACCATCGCGAACACCCAGGACGAGCCACTGGACTATGCCAACCTGGGCGTACGGAGCCTTCGACTGGGTGAAATCCGCGCGACACAATTCGACGCGGCGATGGCGATGCAGCCAGACCTGCTGTCGACCTTCGGCGGAGCGAACGACCTGTGGGCGGTCGCCTGCGACTTCGCCGGGATCAGGGCCGACCTGGCCGTGATCTTCGCCGAGGCGCGGTCAGGGGAGTGCACGGTGGTGACCTTCACCATGCCCGTTCCGTATTCAGTGAATCCGTTCGGCGGGCGACTCCTCGGACGGATGCTCCAGTTCAACGACATCATCCGGGAAGAGGCCGACCGGCACGGGGTGCTGGTCATGGACTTCCAGCATTACCCGATCGCCCAGGACCCGCGCCTATTCTCTGAGGACCGGTTGCACGCCAACCAACTCGGTCACGAGCGGGTGGCGGGCGCGTTGGCCTGGCGGCTGGGCATCGAAAGCGTCGACGAGTCGTGGGCGGCCCCGTTCCCCGACCCGCCGCCCCGGCCGAGGACCAGCGCGCAGCTCGCCGAGGACGTCCATTGGGCGCGACGGTACTTCGCACCCTGGCTCGGCAAGGGCATCCTGCGAATCCCGACCTCCGGGGTCACGGCGAAACGGCCGGTGCTCACACGCGTGCCCAGCCAGAGGTCATGAGAGCCGCCCGCGAGGTGGCTGACGGACAAAAGCACTCAATCGGGTTGGATCAGCGCCCGGTCCGGCCGGCGTAGATCGTCGGTGGGCGAACCGTCGATCGGCGTCCGCCCCCTCGACAACAACAGACCGATGACAAACAGCGCGGCCAGCAGCAGCGGCCAGCCCAGCGCCACCTTGGCCACGGCCAGGGCCACGATGTTCCCGGCCAGGAACAGTGGCATCTGGACGGCGAACCGAGTGACGTACGGGACCGCCAGCACCAGGGTGAGGCGACTGGTCATCCGTACCAGAGCGCGGTCGCGACGCCAGCCCGTCGGATCACCGATCGCCGCGCCGTAGAGGAAACCGACCAACGGACCGCGCAGCGCCACACTCGCGACGGCCACGACGGCCAGGGCACCGTTGTAGAGGATCCCGGGTAGGAAGACGTCCTCGGCCCGACCCGTGCGGCTCGCCACCAGGGCGGCGATCGCCGTGGGAATGACCGCTTGGAGAACGAACCGCAGCGACTGCCGTTGCGCAAGCCGGACCACGCCGAAGATCACCGCGACACCCAGGGCGGCGAGCAGGGAGATCCCGAGCGACCGGGTAATCACCCAGACGATGGTGAAGCCGACGAACGGCGCCGCGCCCTCCAGCATGCCGCGGGCACCGCCAAGCGACTTGGTGAGCTCGTGGCGAACAAGCTCTTCGACGTAGGTGAACTCTGGCTCGTGAGGGGGTGCTTCGCGTGGCTCGGGGCGCGGATCGTTGGCTCCCGTCATGAACCGGCGGCGGCCTCGAGCAGTTCGTACTTGGGGTTGTAGATCAGGCGGCGCCCGTCGTGACAGCTGATCCGGCCCCACACGTTGATCGAGCGACCCGCGTCGATACCAGGGATCTGACGTCGTCCGAGCCAGACCAGGGTGACTCCCCCGCTGCCGTCGCGCAGCTCGACCTCCAACGCCGGATGACCGCCGCGAGGATGGATGGTGACCGAGGAGATGGTGCCGCTCAGGCGGACGAGTTGCCGGTCCTCACACGAGCGGATCGGAACCGCTCCCTCGCCGCGCGCGTTCTTCTGCAGCTCTTCGGACTCCAGCTCCTCGTTCGAGGACGCCAGGCGGCGGAAGGTCCGCTGCAGGAGATTGGGCTTACCCATGGTTCAAGCATTCCACGGTCGTCAATGCTCCGGTCTACGGAATACCAGGTTTACCTGGTAATCCCCTACCTCACGCGGCGTGCATGCCACGTGACGTAGAGGTTTCCCGTGTGAAGTGAGGGCCCTGATGCCCGGCTCTTCGGGACAACGACCACAGCGTCACTGATCGGCCTCGGGCGTCAGGTCCGTCGGCAGGTCCAACGGCAGGAGGTCGCCGGGCGCCATCGCCTGGTCGTTGCGGCGGACGACGACCTGCCGGAAGGCAGTGATGAAAGGTTCGACCGGGCCATCGACACCGTCCTCCAGCGCCGCCTGGCCGTACAGGATTCCGCGCAGCAACCAGCGCGGCCCTTCGACCACCCACATGCGGGATGGTTGGTAGCCCTGCTCGCCGTCGGGGGTGGTGACCGGCAGCAGGCGTCGCAGCTCGACGCCGAAGGGTCCCTCGACGATCGCGGCCGATCCACCAGCCTCCGTCGCGGACTCGACCAACTCCTCGCGGAGCTCGGGCCAGAATCCCCCGGTCCGGGGTGCGGCGTAGGCACCGAGCTCGATCGCGGAGTCGCCGCGGATCAACATCACCGACACCACCTGCTGGCTCTCCTCCGACACCTGGAGCCGCAGCTCGGCCCCCGGGAACCCGGTGACCAGCATGCTGCCCAGATCGATGCGCGGCTGTCCCTCGGCAGGCTCGACGTCGAGGTCGATCTCGGTCACGTCCCAGGGACCCTCGCTCCGCCACTCGCCGGCGTCCAACTCGTCGACGTCGACGTCGTCGTCCGCCGCGTTCTCGGACGGCTCCATCTCCTCGGCCGGCTCAGTCTCATCAGCCTCATCGGTCTCGACCTCGGTCACCTCGGTAGGCGACTCGGCCGGCTGCTTACGTCGCTTGAAGATCATTCACACCGCTCCGGTCGATCCGTACCCTCCCGCACCCCGGCTGGAGTCGGGCAATTCTGTCACGGGAACGAACACGGCCTGGCTGACCGGCTGGACGACCAATTGGGCGATCCGGTCGCCGCGTGAAATCTGTATCGCGGCCTCCCGATCGGTGTTGACCAGACATACGTGGACCTCGCCGCGGTATCCGGAATCGATGGTCCCGGGAGCGTTCACGATGCTCACCCCGTGCTTGGCGGCCAGGCCCGACCGAGGGTGGACGAAGGCTGCGAAGCCGTCCGGGAGTGCGATCGCGATGCCGGTGGACACCAGCCGGCGCTCACCTGGTCGGAGAACGAAGGTTTCACACGAACGCAGGTCGGCGCCGGCGTCGCCCGCATGCGCATACCGGGGGGCCTCCAACTCCGGATCCAGCCGACGCAGGAGCACCTCGACATCGGTCCCGTTCACCGAGTCAGCGTAGGGCACGCGCTGCCTCCACCGCCGCGGCGAGGGTGTCCGGACGGCGCGTAGAGACCAACCAGTACGGCACGGGGTCAGCCGCGTCGGACACCGTCACCTCGACCGCGGTCTTGACGTAGGGGCGCAGCACCAGGTAGGCCCGGGCGTCGGCGCCCGCGCCGCTTCGTCGACTGGTCTCGGCCTCATCCAGGGCCTGACAGCCGCCCACGTAGTCGAATTCGATCATGGCGCGGCCCACCTGCAGACGCTCGTCGTCCACCGTTATCACGGTGGCCGCGGACGATCCGACGGCCGCGGCGATCGCCAGACCGGCCGCTCCGACCCCGATCCCCCACGCGAGCCCCAGGTAGAAACCCACCGCCACGGCGCCGCTGCCCGCCAGCAGCAACGCCAGCAGCCACCACAGCAACGGCACCGACAGTCGCTCGCGGTATCGCGCTTTCGAGATCTTTGCCCCTCAGCCGGCGCAGTCGAAGCAGTAGGCGTCGCCGTTGGGCCGCTCCTCGGCGATCTGGCTGCGGTGCCGGACCAGGAAACAGCCGGCACAGGTGAATTCGTCGGATTGGCGCGGCAGCACCCGAACGGTGAGTTCCTCGTGGGACAAATCGGCACCCGGCAGCTCGAAAGCCTCGGCGGCCTCCGCTTCGTCTTCGTCGACCTTCCCCGAGTTCTTGTCGTTGCGACGAGTCTTGAGCTCTTCGATGCTGTCTTCGTTGAGCTCTTCCTCGGTCTTGCGTGGGGCGTCGTAATCGGTCGCCATCTCATCCCTCCCGGGCAACGTGCCCAGACCTTCGTCAACGCTGAGTTCGTGCGCATGCATATCACATGAATCCGCATCCCGTGGTTCGCGGGGGCTAGCGGGGTTCGCGCCTCTATAACGTCCTGCCGCGCCCAAAATTCCAGCCGGTTCGGATCAGCTCGCGATCAGCTCGCGATCAGATCCCGGGGGGCCAACTGACACAGGGCCGGACGGTCCGGTTCGCGAGGATTCGGACAGCAGAACGGCAGGCACAGGTACCGTCCCGCGCGGCCTCCGGGGATCACCGGAACCCCGTCGGGCTCGGCCCCCAGCCGGTCAGGCGGTACCTCGCTCCGCTCGACGATGAGGTCGACCAGACCGGCGACGAAGACGGGGTCGACACCGGCCGTGCCGGCGCGGGCGAACGGCAGTCCCAGCTTCGCCGCGGTCGCGGCCGCCTCGGTGTCGAGGTCGTAGATGACCTCCATGTGGTCGGAAACGAAACCGATCGGCACGAGTACGACGGCGGGCACTCTCGCTGCCCGCAGCGCCTCCAGGTGATCGTTCACATCGGGTTCGGTCCAGGGCTGACCGGGTGGGCCCGACCGGGAGCAGTAGACCAGGTCCCACCGGGAATCGATGTCGCGCTGATCTGCTACCTGCCGACTGACCTCGGCGGCCACCACCTTGTGCCAGTCGACGTAGCCACCCTCGGCGCTGCGCGGTGGCGGTCCGGACGTCTCGGCCATGGCTGTCGGGACGGCGTGCGTCACGAACACCAGCCGGGCGCCCCCGACTCCTCCGCTCGACTCGGCGAGCTCGTCCACGGCCGCCATCGTGGCCGTCACCGAGGCCGTGACGAAGGAAGGGTGATGGGCGTAGTGCCGAATCTTGTCCAGCTGGACCTTCGTCGGTCGGACGGCGTCGTACAGGTTCTCCCGGTATTGCCGGCACGAGGAGTACGAGGGGTACGCGCTGGTGGTCACCGCGACGACTCGGCGGTGACCGTCGGCCTCGATCTGTCGTAGCGCGTCGTCCAGGAAGGGCGTCCAGTTGCGGTTGCCCCAGTAGAGCGGCACCCCGATGCCGCGGGCGTCCAACTCGGCTCGCAGGGCGGCGAGCAGACTGCGACACTGATCATTGATCGGGCTCCGGCCACCGAATCCGAAGTAGTGCTCGCCCACCTCGGCCAGCCGCTGCCGAGGAATGCCCCGACCGCGGGTCACGTTCTCCAGGAACGGCAGCACGTCTTCGGGTTTCTCGGGGCCGCCGAACGACACCAGAAGGACGGCGTCGTAGGAGTCCAGACCGGTCACTGCTTGCTCACCGTTTGGCTCTTCGCTCCTCAGGAGGTGTTGGGGTGGTTGCCGGTCTCGGCGCCTACCGAAGGGTACTCGCCGACCCATCGGCGCGAGCCTTCACCGTCGCCGGCTTTGTCGCCCGGATGCCGCTGTCGATGAGCGGGCTCGGCATCGTGTTGCTCGTCTCCATCGTCACCGGCTCGTTCGGGCGGGCCGGGCTGGTGACCGCGGTCGGCACCATCACCGGCGCGGTCGCGGCACCCGCCTGGGGCCGCCTGATCGACCGGATCGGCCAGGCCCGCGTGCTGGTGGCCGCAACCTTGATCAACAACGCGAGTCTGGTGGTGTTGATCACCAGCGTGCTGCAGGACTGGCCGCTGGCCAGCACCCTGGCCGCCGCGGCCGGCGTAGGACTCGGCTTCTCCTCGGCCGGTGCCTGCGTACGAGCGCGGTGGACGCACCGGCTCCGGGGCACGACCCTCCTCAACACCGCCTTCGCCTGGGAGGCAGTGCTGGACGAGGTGGTCTTCATCGTCGGTCCCGTGCTGGCGACGTTCCTGGCTACCTCCATCCACCCGGCGCTGGGCCTGGCGGCCGGAGCACTCTTCGGACTCATCGGATCGCTGGCCCTGGCCGCCCAACGCGGCACCGAGCCACCTGTGCAACCGGGTTCTCGACAGCGGGCGGCTGGACAGCGGCTTTCCGTACGCGTGCTGGTGCCGATCATCGTGGCGTACGCGGCCCTCGGTGCGCTCTTCGGCGGCATGGAGGTCGTGATTGTGGCCTTCGCCGACGAGGCGGGCGTGCTGCCGCTCGCCGGCTTCTTGGTGATGGCCTGGGCCAGTGGGTCGCTGGTCGCCGGAGTGGTGACCGGGGCCATCACCTGGCGGGTCAGTCCGCTGCGACGGTTCCGGATCGGAGCCGCCGTGCTGGCCGCGTCGTTGCTGCCCCTGCCGTTCGTCGACCGGCCACTGATCACGGCGGCATTGTTGATCATCAGTGGGGTCGGCATCGCACCGACCTTGATCGCGGCGGTGGCGGTCACCTCCGCCGCGGTGCCGCCCAGCCGTCTCACCGAGGCGCTCGGCTGGACCGCGACCGGGTTGGCGTCGGGGCTGGCCCTCGGCGCCGCGGCGCTGGGCCAGGTGATCGACATTGCCGGTGCCCGAGCTGGTTTCTGGGGCGTTGTCGTGACTGGCGTTCTGCTGATCGTCGCCGCGTTCTGCCTCCGCGCCGGCCGGCTCAGCCCCTCCTCGCCAGGTACCTCGACAGCGACTGATCGACCGGAGCAGGCCGGAAACCCGTCTCGTTGATCTTGGTCAGCTCGAGCAGGCTGTGCCGCGGCCGGGGGGCGAGGGCCTTGCCGGCACCGTAGGCCTCGGCGCTGAGCGGCCGGACCGAGGAGGCCGGACGCCCGCGAGCCTCGAACACGCTCCGCGCGATGTCGGCCCAGGTGGTCGCCGGTCCGTCGCCGCTGAGGTTGTACGTGCCATACGGTGCGCCACGCTCGAGGAGATGCCGGATGGCGCGGGCGATCTCGTCGGTGAAGGTCAGGCGTCCGTACTGGTCGTCGACGACGCCGGGCTCGATGCCCCGGTCGGCCAGTGCGGCCATGGTGCGGACGAAGTTGTTGCCATCCCCGATGACCCAGCTGGTCCGGACGATGTAGTGCTGCGCGGCCGTGGCGACGAGCGTGTCCCCGGCCGCCTTCGTCTGGCCGTAGACGCCGAGCGGACTGAAGGGCTCATCCTCGGGATGGACCTTCCGGGTGCCGTCGAAGACGTAGTCCGAGGAGATGTGCACCAGCACGCAGCGGTGCTCACGAGCCGCCGCCACCAAGGCGGCGAGGCCCTGGACGTTCGTGGCCCAGGCGTCGCGGCGCCCGTCGTCCGTCTCGGCGGCATCGACGGCGGTGTAGGCGGCGGCATTGATCACGTGCTCGTACGGGGAAAGGTCGAACTGCGCCAGGGCGCCGGGCCGGGACAGGTCCAGGTCGGCACGGGTCGCGGCGGTCGCCTGGGGAAACGCCTGCACCAGCGCCCGGCCCAATTGCCCGCCGGCGCCGATGATCAAGGTCTTCGGCCCGGCCATCGGCACGACGTCGGCCAGCCGGGGATGGTGTCGATCCGCCTCGGACAGTTCGGCCTGGTCGAGCGGGATCGGCCACGCGATAGCGGCAGATTCGTCGGCCAGATTGAGAAACGTGTAGGAGTCTCGAGCCGCCGCGCTCCAGTGGTCGTTCACCAGATAGGAGTAGGCGGTACCGTCCACCTGGGTCTGGAACGCGTTGCCGACCCCGCGCGGCACGTAGACGGCCCGATCCGGTCCCAACGTGTGGGTGAACACCGTGCCGAAGCTCTTGCCCGGCCGCAGATCGACCCACGCCCCGAAGATCTCGCCGGTGGCCACCGAGACCAGCTTGTCCCACGGTTCGGCGTGGATCCCCCGAGTCGCCCCGGCCGAGGTGTTGAACGACACGTTGTTCTGCACGGGTCCGAAGTCGGGCAGGCCGGCGTCGACCATCTTCCGCCGCTGCCAGTTCTCCTTGAACCAGCCACGGTTGTCGGCGCGCAGGTCGAGGTCGATGATCAGCAGACCGGGGATCGGCGTCGTGCGAACTCAAGTCCGGTCACGTGCGGAGCCTCTCGGGAGTGAGGTCTGCCCGGCGAGCGTCGTTAGCGCAGCGCGAAGGGCGACCAAGGTTGGTCCGGTCACGTGCGGAGCTCTCGGGAGTGAGGAGCGATTCGGGGCGACACGCCCCGCGAGCGGAGCGAGCTGATCGGATTGGGCCGTCGTCCCGAATCGTGACGAACGAGTGAGACTCCGCGGAGCGTCCGGAGCGCGGAGCCAAAGGTTACTGCCCGTGGGCGGCGTACATCGCCTCGGTGCCGGCCTTCTGCGGGCGCCACCAGGCTTCGTGGTCGCGGTACCAGTCGATGGTCTGCTCGAGCCCGGCGGCGAAGTCGGAGTACCGCGGTCGCCAGCCCAGCTCGGTGCGGAGCTTGGTGGAATCGATCGCGTACCGCAGATCGTGACCCGCCCGGTCGGTGACGTGGTCGTAGTCGTCACGGGAGCGACCCATCAGCTCGAGGATGGTCTCGACGACCTCGGTGTTGTTCTTCTCACCGTCGGCACCGATCAGGTACGTCTCCCCGATCCGGCCCTCGTCGGCGATCAGCCGGACCGCCGCACTGTGGTCCTCGGCGTGGATCCAGTCCCGGACGTTCTGCCCCGCGCCGTACAGCTTCGGGCGGCCGCCGTCGAGCACGTTGGTGATCTGGCGCGGGATGAACTTCTCGACGTGCTGGAACGGCCCGTAGTTGTTGGAGCAGTTGCTGATCGTCGCCTGCACGCCGAACGAGCGCACCCAGGCCCGCACCAGAAGATCCGAGCCCGCCTTGGTGGAGGAGTACGGGCTGGACGGGTTGTAGGGGGTCTGCTCGGTGAATCGCTCCGGGTCGTCGAGCTCCAGGTCGCCGTACACCTCGTCGGTCGAGATGTGGTGGTAGCGCGTGCCGTGCCGCCGGACGGCCTCGAGCAGGGTGTAGGTGCCGATCAGGTTGGTGGTGAGGAACGGCGACGGGTCGCGGAGGGAGTTGTCGTTGTGGGATTCGGCCGCGAAGTGCACCACCACGTCGTGAGTGGCGACCAGGTCGTTGACGAGGTCGGCGTCGCAGATGTCGCCGTGAACAAAGGCGAACCGCCGCTCCGGGAGCCCGTCGAGCGAGGCGCGGTGGCCGGCGTACGTCAGCTTGTCCAGCACAGTCACCGAGGCGTCGGTGTTGGCCATCAGGTGGTGCACGAAGTTGGATCCGATGAAGCCCGCTCCGCCCGTCACCAGGTAGTCACCCACGGGTGTCATCTTATGGGCCAGACTAAGGCGCCATGCGCGGAATCATCCTGGCCGGCGGATCGGGGACGCGGCTGCATCCTGTCACGCTCGGAGTGAGCAAGCAGCTGGTGCCGGTCTACGACAAGCCGATGGTGTACTACCCGCTGTCGACGCTGATCTTTGCCGGGATCTCCGACGTGTTGGTGATCACTACTCCGCACGAGGCGGGCGGGTTCGAACGGCTGCTGGGCGACGGGAGCCTGTTCGGCATCTCGATCTCGTACGCACAGCAGCCATCGCCCGACGGACTGGCGCAGGCGTTCGTCATCGGGGCCGACTTCATCGGCGCCGAGAAGGTCGCCCTCGTGCTGGGCGACAACATCTTCTACGGTCCTGGTCTCGGCAGCCAGCTCCACCAATTCGCTGACGTGGATGGCGGCGCCGTCTTCGCCTATTGGGTCGCCGAGCCCAGCGCGTACGGCGTGGTCGAGTTCGACGAGGCCGGCCAGGCGATCTCGCTGGAGGAGAAGCCGAACATGCCGCGGTCGAACTACGCGGTGCCCGGTCTGTACTTCTACGACAACGACGTGGTGCAGATCGCCGGCGAGCTGGAGCCGTCCGCTCGCGGCGAGTACGAGATCACCGACGTGAACCGCCACTATCTGGAGGCGGGCAAGCTCAAGGTCGGCGTGCTGCCCCGCGGCACCGCCTGGCTGGACACGGGAACGTTCGACTCGCTCAACGACGCCAACAACTTCGTGCGAACGCTGGAGGCGCGCCAAGGGCTCAAGGTCGGCTCACCCGAGGAGGCGGCCTGGCGGCAGGGCTTCCTCACCGACGACGAGTTGCGCGCGCGGGCGACGGCCCTGGCCAAGTCCGGCTACGGCAGGTACCTGCTGGAGCTGCTCACCCGCGGCCGGGAGGTCTGATCCCGGCGCCCCACGAGTCACTCGATCAGGCGAGCCGCCCCGCCAAGGCGCTACCCAGTGCCCGACCGGACAGGTAGGCCGCCTCGACCCGCGGCTTGCCGTGCCAACTGTCGCCGCAGAACGCCGATCCCTCGCTCGGTCAGTCCGTACGGCTCCTCGCGCGGCTCGACGGGGCGGGCGAACGACCAGCGGTGCACGCTGGTGTCAAGCGGGCGCGGGCAGGCCGAGCAAGCGGCGCAGCGCGTCCGCCATGATCGGCTCAGCCCGGCTCGGGTACTCCAGATGCGTCGGCGGCCACGCTCGCTCGTCGAGTGGGTCACCAGCACCGGGGCCCCGTCGCCGCGCCGGGAGCCGTCGTCGGCGACCCAGCTCAAGATGGTGTCGTCGGAGACGAAGGCGCCGTCGAAGTCCCAGCGTCCGGGTCTCGAAGGTGGCGGTCAGAGCCAGCACCGGCTCGTAGTCCCGGACGAGCAGGTCACGCTCGGCGCGAGGTCGCCGAGCAGCAGCCGGCGGGCCTGCGGGTCGGGCATCGCCAGCACCACCGCCAGCGGCCGGGTGGCCGTCCACCATCAGCTCCCCGTCGTGGGTGACCTCGGAGACGGTGCGGTCCGGAGGTCACGTCCAGACCGTAGGAGAGGTCCTCGACCAGGGATCGCAAACCACGTTGGGCGGCCCAGCGCATCGGCCCGGAGGTGGTGGTCCGATCGCCGTCCGCGAGCACCGCGAAGGTGTCGGTCCAGGGGCGGGCCAGGTCCCGGCCTTGCCAATCGTCCACCACCGCCTGGAACGCCGGGTCGGACACCGTGAAGTAGGAGGCGCCGATGTCGACCGGGCGTCCGTCGGTGGTTCGGCTGGCCATCCGCCCGCCGATCCGGCGGCCGCGATCCAGCACGTGTCACCGGCACCCCGGCGTCAGCTAGCGCGCGGGCACAGGCGACGCCGGCGATACCGGCGCCGACACGATCGTGACTGGGCTCGGGACCGGCGTCACCGGCGGCCCCGCCGGGCCCGCAGGTAGTCGGCCACCACGTACTCTCCCAGCCGGCCGATGTCGGGCGTGAACACCCGGCCCCCGCAGCGTCGGGCGATGGCGTCGACGAACCGGGCGAGACCGGGATCGTCGCCGAGCATGAAGGTGTTGATAGTGGCTCCGTAGCGGCTCAGTTCGTCGACCTGTGCCACGGTGGCCCGGATGGTCGCCGGCGTGCTCGGCCAGGAGAAGAAGGCGTCGCCGTCCCCCATCAGATGGGCGGTGGGCTCACCGTCGGTGACTACCAGCACGACCGGCTCCGCGTCGGGATGACGCCGCAGATGCCGTGTCGCCAGCACCAGGGCGTGCTGCAGATTGGTGCCCTGGATCCACTCCGGCTCGGCCTCGGCCAGCTGCACCGGCGACAACCGCCTGGCCAGTCGGTTGAACCCGATGACCTGGAGCGCATCCTGTCGGAAGCGGGTCTCGATCAGATGTTGCAGGGCCAGGGCGGTCTGCTTCATCGGTCCCCAGCGGCCGTCGGCCACCATCGAGTACGAGAGGTCAACACACAGCGCCACCGCCGCCGAGGTCCGCCGCTCGGTCTCGATCACCTCGAAGTCCTCGACCGCAAGCAAAACGCGGGCTGAGCTTGTCGAAGCCCCCAACGGCTCGTGCCCTGAGCTTGTCGAAGGGTCAGGACGCATGCCCCGGCGGAGTGCGTTCGCGACCGTACGGGGGGCGTCGATCGGCAGCTCGTCGCCGAACTCCCAGGGCCGGGACAGCCCGGTCGGCTCGTCAGCCGCCCCGGTGCGGTGGTCGTCGTGATCACCGGCTCCCGACGCCTCCAGCTGTGCGAACACCCGCTTCAACGCGGTCTGGCCGAGCCGGCGCACCGCCCGCGGCGTCAGCCGCAGGCCGTCGTCGGTGCGGGTCAGGAAGCCCTGCTGTTCGAGTTCGCGCTCGAGGTCCCGCAGCGCCTGCAGGTCGGCCACGGCGTCGCCGCCGAGCCGCCGCTCGAGCATCTCCACGTCGACGTCGTCCAGGGTGGAGCCGGGCCGGTTCTGGGACAGCTGGTCCGACAGTGCCTCCAGGTCGGCCAGTTCAGCGACCGCCTCGACGGCCTCGCTGTAGCCGAGCGATTCCCCGCCCGGTCGCATCCCGCTCGGTGACTCCCGGTCCAGCCCGGGACGCAGGGCCCGCAGGTTGTCGGAGAGCTGCGCCATCTCCGAGGCCAGGTCGGCGTCACTCATCGCCTGCTGCATCAGCTGGGCGAGCTGGTCGCGCTGCTCCGGACTCAGCGAGGCCAGCATCCGCTGCGCGGCGGCCTGGCGGCGGGCCAGCGCGTCGATCAGCTCCTCGACGCTCTCGGGCTGCTCGGGGAAGAACTCCCCGTGCTTGGCCATGAAGTCGGCGAACTGCTCGGTAGTGTCCTCGTTCCGGGCGTGGGCGGCCAACAGCGCATTCAGGTCGGCCAGCATGTCCTTGACCCGCTGCATCGCCTCGGGATCCGGTGACGCCAGGGCCTGCTTCATCCCGGCGAACTGGGCGTCCAGCACCTCACGCTGCAGCATCTGTTTGATCGACTCGTACGTCGCCTGAGCCTCGGGCGAGCGCCACTGGTAGTCCGACGAGCCCGCGGACCGCCCCGGCGACGTCGTCGGGCAGGGTGTCGAGCTCCATCTCGGCCAGCCGGGCACCGTCGTCGTCCGCGCCGGCCAGCGCCTCCCGTTCGGCGGCCAGGGCCTGGTCCAACGCGGCACGGATCTGGTCGAGAGTGCCGCCCAGATCCCCCCGGCGCCGGGCTGCGGCCCGCAGCTTGCGGAGCCGCTCCGCCAGCCGGTCCAGACCACCGCGGCCGTCGAGCACCGCGCTGGCGCAAGTCCCGCAGGGCGTCCCGGAGGCTGCCGGCGGACAGCACCTCCTGGCCTATCTGGTCCAAGGCCGCCCGGACGTCGAAGGGTGGCTTGAGCGGATCAGGCCCGCCGTGCCACGGTCCGTACCGAACCCTCATGCCGCCACGGTAGTCCGCGGACCATAAGGAGGTTCTGGGGCCGAAAAGCCGGGTCGAAGCCCGGCAACCTCCTGCTCGCTCAGGCGGGCAGCCCGTACCAGTCGGGCGGCGGCTCGGTCGTCCACGGTCCCGCCGGCGGTCGCGGCTCAGCCCGTCGGCTCGGGCTGCGGTGATCCGCCGCTCGAGGCTCGGCCGGAATCTCGTCAGGTCTGCCTTCTCCGCTCGAACGACGAGCAGTCCCACCCGCTCGAGCCCCTCCTCCCGAGCATTGTCCTCGCGGTGCTGCTCGCGATCTCGATGGCCGTGATCGGACTGCAGGGACCACCGGGCGCCGTCGTACTCCAGCGCCAGACCAGCTTTCTCGTCGAGCAGGTCGGGCGCCCCGAGAAAGTTCTCCAACTGATCGAACACGGGTTGGTTCACCGATGGCGAGGGCAGCCGGAGGCCGAGCACGTACAACATGCGCAGACGCGACTCCCACGGACTGCGGACTGACGAGACCTGCTCAGCCCGATCGCCCGACGGGCCTGTTGTCCGCCAGGCAGGCCACGCAATGCGGTCCCGCCGGCTGTGAGCTTTTCGAGCGAGAGCACCCGGAAGGCCAGGAAGGCGTCCAGCGCCACCACGGCTTCGGTAAGGTCCGGCGCCCACCGGGCGAGACCCAGAGCCGTTCTCCGCTCGCCGGTGAAAGGAATGCCGTCGATGGTCACCGCCTTGACCGAGGCGCGGCTCTGCTGGACGTACCTGCACTCCCGGCAGCGAGCGGCGCCGCATGCGGGGCGGCAACACTACGGTCACCGGGAGCGGCTCCAGCGTCAGGTGGTCGAGCCCGTCGAGCCAGTCGACCCCCAGCGCGTAGGCCGCAGCCCAGCCACCGATCACGGCACCGGCGGGCAGCAGTGCTGCGACGTCCAGGATGCGCTGCGTCGGCGTCGAGACACCGGCATCGGCCGGTCTGTAGAAGCCACGGGCGGCACGCGTCCAGCGCGGTCCCCGGAGCATGTCGGGAGTGACTCCCGCTCGGCCCAGCGCGCCCACCGACGCAGGCGTGATCGCCTCTGTGAGTTCTCGCAAGAATCTGGCCACGTCCGCACCCTGGCATGACAAGAGGTAGCCGAAACCTCTATCCACAGCCCACAAATGGCCGTCACCAGGAGCTTCGCGGGGTCAGGAGGGGATGAGGAGCCCCGAAACCTCCTGATCGTCGAGTTAGGCGGCGCCGTAGACGGTGCGTCCGCCCACGGTGTCCTTGTCGATCCGCCGCGTCAGGTGCAGGCCCTCGAGGACGAACTCCGCGGCCGCAGCGACCTGACCCGGGGTGGCCCCGTCGTGATAGCCGAGCCGGTCCAACGCCTTGGCCAGCCCTGGCACCGTGCCGAGTTGGGCCAACACCTCGGCGGCCGGCACCAGCTCGCCGGTCTCGACCACCACACCCTCGCCGAAACGATTGGTGAACCCGGAAAGGTCCAGCCCACCAACCCGGTCCCGGAAGGTAGCGGCGGTCGCCAGCCGGAGCAGATGGTCCAGGACGGCACGCTCGCGGCCCTCCTCCCCCATCTCGAACTCGATCTTGCCCAGCAACGTCGGCAGGATCGCGGGCAGATCCCCGACCCGGGCGACCGCCTCGTCGTCACCGGTGCGGGCGGCGCGCCGGAGCGCCGACGCCGGCCACAGCCTCGGCGGCGGCGATGGTGAACCGGGCCGACACCCCCGAACGCTGGTCGATCGAGGACGACTCGCGCAGGCTGGCGGTGAAGCGGGCCAGGACCTCCAGCAGATGGTCTCCCACCTCGGCGACGAGGTCGGCCTCCTGGCGGAGCAGGGCCACCTCGTCCGGAAGCTCGGTCAGGTAGTGGGTCCGGATCTCGGCCCCGAACCGGTCCTTCAGCGGGGTGATGATCCGGCCGCGGTTGGTGTAGTCCTCCGGGTTCGCGGTCGCGATCAGGAACACGTCCAGCGGCAGCCGCAGCGAGTAGCCGCGGACCTGGATATCCCGCTCCTCCAACACGTTGAACAGCGCCACCTGGATGCGTTCGGCCAGGTCGGGCAGCTCGTTGAGCGCGAACAAGCCGCGGTTGGCCCGCGGGACGAGGCCGTAGTGCACGGTCTCCGGGTCGCCCAGGGTGCGCCCCTGCGCGACCTTGACCGGGTCGACGTCACCGATGAGGTCGCCGACCGAGGTATCCGGGGTGGCCAGCTTCTCGGTGTAGCGGTCGTCGCGGTGCCGCCAGCTGATCGGCAGGTCGTCACCCAGCTCGAGGGCGAGGGCGCGGCAGCGTACGCAGACCGGCTCGTACGGCTCGTCGTGGATCTCGCAGCCGAGCACCTCCGGGATCCACTCGTCGAGCAGCGTGACCAGCGTCCGCATCAGCCGGGTCTTGCCCTGGCCGCGCTCACCGAGGAGGACCAGGTCGTGTCCGGCCAGCAGGGCGGACTCGAGTTCGGGCAGCACCGTGTCGTCGAAGCCGACGATGCCGGGAAAGGCGTCGGTGCCCGTACGGAGCCGGTCGATGAGGTTGGCGCGAATCTCCTCGTCGACGCTGCGTGGTTGATATCCGGTGTCCCGGAGCTGACCTCGGGTGGCCGCCGGGGGGTGGTGCGGCGAATTCATGGACTGACACTACGACCGGTCCCAAACTTGCCGGCGCGAGCCGGAGGACACTGTGCGGATGCACCTTCCGGTTCGCCCGGCGCTGCCGATCACGACCTCGCGGCTGGTTCTGGCCCCCTCGGCGCGCGCCGGGTCATCGCCCGCGTGGATGCGCGGAACGCGGCCTCGCTCGCTCTGCTGGACCGCGTTGGTCTGCGACGAGAGGCCTTCTCGTCGAGAACGAGTGGTTCAAGGGCGAGCTGAGCGACGAGATCGACTACGCCCTGCTGTCTCGAGAGTGGCGGGCGCGATCAGGCTGACCCGCCGGCGATCTCGTAGGACCAGACCTCGCTATGACTGGCGACCGGCTGCGGCGCTTCGCCACCGGCCCGTTCCACGGCGGAGCGATGGCCATGAGCAAACGACTCCGAACTCACCCACGCCTGGAAGGACTCCTCGTCGGCCCAGCGGGTGATCACCAGCCATTGCTCGCGGTCGTCGGTCGGGCTTGAGCAACTCGAAGCCCTGGAAGCCCTCGGCATCGTCGACCGCTCCGGCCCGTGCGGCGAAGCGATGAGCCAGTTCGTCACCGGAGGATCGCGGGACCGTGATGGCGTTGATCTTGATAACCGTCATGATTCGATGTTCTCACCGCCAGCTCGGTCCGGGCCGACGGCGAGCGGCCGCGCAATTAGGTGGCAGCGATGAGCGACGAGACGAGATCCGGCTGGCGGCGAGGCTTCCGGATCGGGGCCGGGCTGTCCCTCGCGACCGCGGCGTTGGGAGTTTCCTTCGGCGCGTACGCCACGCTGCAGGGCTGGCCGCCGATCGCCAGCATCGTCATGTCGACCCTGGTCTTGTCGGGTTCGGCGCAGTTCGCGTTCATCACCGCCATGTCGGGTGGCGCCGGGCTGATCACTGGGATCGGGGCCGGAGCGCTGATGAACCTGCGCTTCGTGCCGATGGCCGCCGCGAGCGCCCGCAGCCTGCACGGCGGCCGGCTCCAGCGCGCATTGGAGGGCCAAGCCGTGGTCGACGGCTCCTGGGTCGCCGCCCAGCGGCCCGACGGCACCACCGATCGGGAGGTGATGCTCGGCGCGACCTTCGTGCAGTGGCCGGCCTGGATCGCCGGTACGGCGGTCGGCGCGCTGGCCGTGCCCTCGGCGGACTTCTTGTACCGCTTCGGCCTCGACGTGATCTTCCCGTGCTTCTTCCTGCTGCTGCTCCTCGAGGCGCTCAAATCCCGGCCCGAGGACCGCATCGTGGCCCTGGCCGCGACGGGAATCGCCGCTCTCGCGGTGATCATCCTGCCGGTCGGGGTCGCCCTCATGGCGGCCGCGGCCGCCGCACTCCTCACTCTGCTGCGGCGACGGAAGACCGGGGCGGCGGAATCGTGAGCGAGATCATGATCGAAATCGTCGTCGGCATCGCCCTGTTGGCCATGATCAACTTCGCGTTCAAGGCGACCGGCCCCGCGCTGCTGATGGATCGTCAACCCTCGGCGACGGTGCAGGATCTGATCACGCAGCATGTCGCCCGCGCTGCTCGCCGGACTGGTCGTGGTTCAGCTGGCGGGGCCCCGCTGGACCAACTTCGACTGGACGGCTCTGCCCGGGCTGGCCGCAGCAGCGATCGCGTACACCAAGGGAATACCAGATCTCGCCTGCATCCTGCTCGCCGTCGTGGTCACGGTTCTCCTCCGGCTGGCCGCGGGCGTGTGAGGGGTCCCATCGCGCTGCCGGTCAAACGTGTGAGATCCCTCACCGGCTGAGGCGCAGCGACGGCCGAACAGGGCTCACGATTTGAGGTCCGCGGGTGGGTGCTGCCTAGCCTGGAAGCATGATGAAGTCCACGACCCGACTGATGGCGTGCGCCGCGCTGGCGGTGCTGATCGCTGGTCGCTGCGTGCGCTGCGCCCGGTCAGCCGCCGGCGCCCGAGGTTCCGGCCGCGCCGGTCAAGGTCGCCGGATCGGTGGTCAGCACGGCCACCTCGAGCAACGAGGCCCAGATCGTCGTCCCGCCGACGGTGGCCGCCGCGTGGACCTCGCTCGGCGCCAAGGGCGCCGGAGTCGAGCGCGTCAGCGTGGCCGGTGACGCCTCGACGACACGTACGCCGGTCGACCTTGCCGCCGGTCCTGAGCAGGCCACCGCCGACCTGGCCGAGGCCATGAACGGCAACGCCGCGCAAGTCGACGGTCGGTCGGCGCTGGCGGGACTGGACGCCGTCTCCTCGCCGGCCCCCAGCCCGGTGTGGATCTTCTCCCCGCTCCTGGACACCACCGGGCCGTTGGACTTCGACCAGCTGGCCTTCGACACCTCCCCGCCGACGGTGGTGAAGGCGCTGAAGAAGTCCGGCGAGCTGCCCGACCTCGAAGGGCCGCGACGTGACGTTGGTCGTCACGCCGACGGCCGGCGGCCCAGAAGAAGCTGTCGAAGCTCCAGATCGGCTACCAGCGCGCCGTCTGGGAAGGTGTCGTCCGCGCGGCCGGGGCCAAGCGCGTCACCTTCTTCGAGGGCACCGGCACCACCGCCGGCACCGGCAGCATCTCCCCCGTTCCGGTGCCGGATCCCAACGACAAGATCAACTCCGTTGGCGAGGGCCGTACGCGGACCTGCACGTTGCCGGCGCCGGCTCTGTTCGTGGCCGACCAGCCGACCTTGATCGACAAGGCAGCGACCCGGCGACAGCTGAAGGAATGTGTCGGGACCGTGGCCTCGACCACCAAGATCACGGTCGAGGGTCACACCGCCGGCGTGGCCGGAGCGGACAACGAGTTCGCCAAGGACCTCTCCACCCAGCGAGCGACCGAGGTGGCCGCGCTGCTCAAGGACCTCGACGTCCCGGCTCGCAACATCGTCGAGGTCGTCGGACACGGCAGCGCCAAGCCGCTGGTCGAGCCGTCGTCGGACCCCAAGAACCGCGCCGTGGTCGTCACCTTCACCACCGGCGCCTAGCCACTCGAGCGCTATACGGCTGGGCGGAGTCCGATCTCGGCCATCGCCGCTCGATAGCGAGCCGCCGCGACACGGGCCTGGCCGTGCCGGCCCGACCGGTTGAGTACGGCGAGCAATACAGCGGTGGGCGTCCTCGTCGTAGCTGATCCTCGGCGAGCAATCGGCGCAGGTAGGCGGCGGCCCAGTCGAACTCTCCCGCTTGGCGGCACGACCTGGCCAAGCAACCGTAGCGCGCCCAGCAGCGCCCCTTTGGCCTCGTCCCGGAGCGCGGTCGCGGCGTCCTCGTACGGGGCGTCGGCGAAGGGCTCGTCGGTGTAGCAGCGCACCGCCTCGGCGAGCAGCGTGCGTGCCTCGGCCGCCGCCCCCCGCTCGTGCAGGGCGAGGCCGTCGGCGACGTCGGTGAGGAAGTGCTCGACGTCCACCTGCGACCCGCGAGTGGTCGAGAGCCACGCAACTCTGGTCGGCGACGAGGGCGTCGGCTCCGACGATGCCGCGGACGATCGAGAGCAGGACCGACAGCCGGTGGGTGGTCCGCAGCGGATCGTCGTCCGGCCAGAGAACCTCGCAGATCTCCAGTCGCGGGCATGGTTCGGCCGCGCCGGCACACCAGCAACCTCAGCAGCTCCCGAGCCCGTCGGGACTGCCACTCCTCCGGCGGCACGACCACTCCGTCGACCAGCACCTCGAACCGCCCGAACGTGGCGATCAGCACGCGCGCGGTGACGACTCGGCGTCGGGAATCAGTCGCGCGGACCTCGGCGGCTTCGAGGCGGGCGGCGGCGAGTCGCCCGGCGAGCCGGTCGGGCAACGAGGTCGGGCTGAGCCGGGCGAGGTGGACCAGCACCCGATCGGCGTCGTGGGCCGCTGCCAGCCTCGCGCCAGATCTGGTGGGCCTCCCGCAGCGACGTCCGCGCGACGGCGTTGTCCACCTCTGCGCGCAGCTCGAGGGCCTCGGCCAGCCAGGAGCGTTCGCGCCGCCTGCCGGGCGTGTTCGACCGCTTGCGCGGCGCGCTCCCCGGCGGTCTGGATCTCGCCGCGCGCCCAACGCCGTCCGGCCGGCCGCCAGGAGCGCGGGCAGCCGAGCCGAACCGGTCGCCTCGGCCAGAGCCTCGGCCGCGCATCGCGATGCGGAGATGACGTCCTCCGGCAGGTGGGTGAGAGCCAGCTGCGCCAGGGCCGGCACCCGGACCTGGCGGTCCGGATCGGTCGCATGGAGACGGAGAGCCTGCTCCAACGCCGCGCGCGCCTGTTCGCGACACCCGCGCCGCAGGTGGATGCTGAGCCAGTACGACCAAGGCGCCCGGCAGTGCGCCGGGTCCCGATCTCCCCCGCCAGGCTCAGTACCCGCTCGCAGCGCTCCACCGCCTCGTCGTGGCGACCCAGCCGGACCAGCCCTTCCGCCTCGTTGCCGAGCGCGAGGCCCAACAACGACGGTGGAACCGATCCGCTCGGCCGTGGCTCCCCCGGCGGCGGCGACCTCGACCGCCTCGGCGAAGCGGGCGTCGGCCAGGAGATGGTGGCTGCGGTTGACCGCGATCCGGGTGCCCTGGACGAGATCACCGGCCTGCAGAGGCGTAGCGGGCGGCCCGGGCGTACTCCTCGTCGACCGTCGCCGGATCACCGTTCAGGCTGACCGTCAGTCCGAGAGCGATGTGCGCCGCGGCGAGCACCCGCGGGTCTCCGCTCGCGACCGCGAGATCCTTGGCGGCCCGAGCCTCGGTCAGGGCGGTCTCGTCGCCGAGCTGCCAGTGCGCGGTGGCTATGCCCGCCTGCAGCCACGCTCGGTCGACCGGATCGCCGCCGGACCGCCGGCGCGTTGCGTAGACCTCGAGCGCCCGCCGCGGTTCGTACTGCTGCAGATAGACCTGGCCGATCCGCCAGGCCATCGCAGCGTCGGCCGGTCGCGGCATCGACGTGCGCGTACGCCGCCAGCGCCGCGTCGAAGTCACCAGCGGTCCGGTGGGCGTCGCCGAGGAGGAGCAGTGCTCGGCGGTCCCGTGCCGACTCGGGCAGGCGCGAAGCAGATTCAGCGCCGTCACCGCCTCGACCGCCGCAGACCAATCCCTCACAGCGGACGAGGATGTCCTCGTCGTGCACGCTCATGGGCTACCTCCGGATGCGCTCTGGCCGGAAAGAGCCGGTTGCGCTCGGCGCAGATACGTCCGACCGGACCCGGTCGCGTCAACTTGGGTGTTGACGATGTTGCTATTCGTCAACCTAGGGTTGACGCATGACGACCATGCCAACCCCGCATCTCGGCACCGTCCGACTCGACGACATGATCGAGGCCATCGTCCGGCAACACAGCGAGGCCTGGACCAGCTGTCGACGGCGGTCCTGGTCGGAGCTCATCTGGACGAGGTGGCCGATCACCTCATCGGACGACTTCGTCGACCGCGCCCGTCGTTCGGGCGCCTCCTGGACCGAGATCGGCCGCAGCATGGGGGTCACCAAGCAGGCCGCGCAGAAGAGATTCTCGATCAAACCGGATCTGGAGCCCAGTCAGGGCTTCAGCCGGTTCGACGACCGAGCCCGCAACGTCATCGTGGTGGCGCAGAACGAAGCGAAGGCGGCCGAGAACACCGAGATCACGACGGCTCATCTGGTGCTCGGCCTGCTACCGATGCCGAGTCGCTGGCGGCCCGGACCATCGGTGCTCAAGGCGATCGACGCCGATCGAGTCCGCGAGCTGGCCCGGGCGACCTTCCCCGCCCGATCCGACGCATCGATGCCTCAGTTCGTCCCGTTCGACGGGCACGCCCGAACAGCACTCGAGGCCGCGATGAACGAAGCCGTCCGGCTGGGACACGACCACGTCGGCACCGAACACATCCTCCTCGGCGTCTTGAGCACCGAAGACGGAACCGGCGTGCTGAGTGGCCTCGGCGTCGACCGCGCCCGGGCTGAGGTGCACATCGTGGCGGCCCTGGTGGCCGAGGCGGACGACCACGGTGGTGACGACCAAAGCCAAAGTCCTAAATGACGGCGTTCGGCGAAACGCGGCGCATCAGGAGAGGCGACCCGGCAGGCGCCTTGGCTGGACCTACCGGGTCTGGACGCATCGCAGGGGTACCACCCGAAACATGTCCGCACGCCCTATACCCACAATCGTTGCCGTGGTCCCCACTCGGCGCCCTAGGTTTCCGTACCTGAGGCGACCCGGGACCGGAACGCCGTGAGGTTGGCCCGTGCGGGAGGATCGCCCCGATGCGTCGGCCAGAACCCTTCTCCCGCGCCGCGGGTGTCGCGCGCTCGCTGATCACCTACTACGGACCGGTGTGGCGACGGCGCAGGATCGCGGCCTTCTATCGACAGTTCCTCCGTCCGGGCGACCTCGCCTTCGACATCGGCGCCCACGTCGGCAACCGGATCCGCACCTTCCGCCGGATCGGTGCCCGCGTGGTTGCCGTCGAACCGCAGCCGGACTTCGTGACCATCCTGCGGCTGCTGTACGGCCGGGATTCGGAAGTGTCGATCGAGGAGTGTGGGGTCGCCGCAACGTCCGGGGTCGGCGACCTGCACCTCAGCACCCGTACGCCGACGGTCTCCACCTTCGCCGACTCCTGGATCGACGACGTGTCGACCGACCCGCGGTTCCGTCGGGTGCGGTGGGACGCCCGTATGCGCGTACCCCTGGTCACCCTCGACGAGCTCGTGGCTCGTCACGGGGTACCGCAGTTCTGCAAGATCGACGTGGAGGGGTACGAACACGTGGTGTTGAGGGGGCTCACCCGAACGCTGCCGGCGCTGTCCTTCGAGTACATCCCGGTGGCGTTGGCTCGGGCCGTCGCTTGTGTGGAGCGGCTGGGTGCCCTGGGGGACTACCGCTTTCGCCACTCACGGGTCGAGACGCATCGGTGGGCGGGAACGCATTGGCTGGATGGCGCGGAGATGAGCGCACAGTTGCAGGCGCTGCCGCCGATGGGTCGATCTGGCGACGTCTACGCCGTTCGCGGCGACCGGCTCGCGGCCGTGCGGCGCCGCGAGCCGTAAGTCACCCTCCGGGGGTGTCGACAATATGGTGGCGCCGGCAGGAGGCTGTGATTTGTGACCGAGGCTCTGTTCATCTTGTTGATCGTGGTGGTCACCGCGCTGGTGTTCGACTTCACCAACGGCTTCCACGACACGGGCAACGCCATGGCGACGTCTATCGCCACCGGAGCATTGAGACCGAAGGTGGCCGTCACCCTCTCGGCGATCCTCAACCTGGTCGGCGCCTTCTTGTCGATCGAGGTCGCGCTGACCGTGAGCAACAAGGTGGTGAACATCCAGAGCTCCAGCGGCGCTCCCGTCGAGGAGCTCATGGGTGTCCCGATTCTCACCATCGTCTTCGCGGGCCTCGTGGGTGGGATCCTGTGGAACCTCGGCACCTGGCTCTTCGGAATTCCGTCCAGCTCCTCACACGCCTTGTTCGGAGGGTTGATTGGCTCGGCGATCGCTGCGCTCGGGGTGGCCGGGGTGAAGTGGGACGGGGTGGTGACTTCCATCATCGTGCCGGCGGTCGCGGCACCTGTGATCGCGGCGCTCGTGGCCGCCGTCGGCACCCGGCTGATCTTCGCCGCCACCAACTCCGTCGCCGAGGATCGGCGCGACCTGGGTTTCCGCTGGGGCCAGATCGGCTCGGCCTCGCTGGTGTCGCTCGCCCACGGCACCAACGACGCGCAGAAGACGATGGGCGTGATCACGCTGGCGCTGATCGCGTACGGGAGTTGGACCGACACCGCATCCATCCCGGTCTGGGTGAAGATCTCCTGCGCCGTCGCCATCGCCCTCGGCACCTACGTCGGTGGCTGGCGGGTGATCCGCACGCTCGGGAAAGGGCTGGTGGAGATCTCTCCACCCCAGGGCATGGCGGCGGAGGCGGCCAGCGCAGCGGCCATCCTGTCCTCTTCGCACCTGGGCATGGCCCTGTCGACCACCCACGTGGCGACCGGGTCGATCCTCGGGTCGGGCCTGGGCCGCAAGGGCGCGACCGTGCGGTGGGGCGTCGCCGGGCGGATGGTGATTGCGTGGCTGATCACGTTGCCGTCGGCCGGGGTGGTCGGAGCCGTCTGCTGGTGGGTGAGTCATAGCCTGGGCGGCTATCTCGGTGTCGGGGTGGTCTTCGTCGTCCTGGTGGGGGCTGCGCTGGGCATGTTCCTGCACGCCCGCAAGACCGCCATCAACGCGGGGAACGTGAACGCCGAATGGGAAGGCGGACTGATCCCCGCCGAAACCGCGCCCGAACGCGAACGGGTCGAGGCCTGAGGAGCTTGTCGTGGACGTACTGATGAAGTCGCTGACGGCCGTCTGGCAGGTGGCGCTGGGGGCGCTGATCCTCGGTGCGGGTCTTCCGGCGTTGTTCGCCCTCGGCCTGCGTTCGTTGCACGGCAACCAGACTCTGGTCGCCACGTCCGGCGGGGCGCCGCAGGTCAGCAAACCGACAACGATCGGCAAGGTGGGAGCCGTGATCTGCTTCGGCATTGTCATCCTCGCCGTGCTCTTCGGCCTCGTGGTGATCGTCTTCGGCAAGCAGATCTTCGCGTAGAGATCGTGACCGACTCCACCCGTGCGGATTCCCTCTTCGCCCGCATGCTCGGCTGGCTCACCGCCGGCTACCCGGACGGTATCCCGGCCACCGACCGGTTCGCCGTCGTGGCGTTGCTCAGACGCCGGCTGACCGACGACCAGATCCACGAGATCGTCGAAATGCTCACCGGCGCGGACCTGCCGCGACGGCTACATCAGTGACGCCGAGATCGAGGACCTCACCCGCCGGGTCATGTCGGAACAGCCCAGCCCTGACGATCTGGCGAGAGTGTCCGCCCGGCTGGCCGCCGCCGGTTGGCCGCTGGAAGGCACGGTTTAGAAGCGGCCGAAGACTCGACGGGCCGAGCCGAGATCAGCGAAGACGGTCTCGCCGGTGGCGTCCTCCACCCCGTCGTTGTCGGTCACCAGGTAGACCCGCCCGTCGCCACCGATGGTCAGGCCTTCGACCTTCTCCTGCACCCAACCGTTCGTACCCCGCAGGTCCGGCAGCAGGTCGCGGACCAGCCGCTTGTCCAGGAGCGGGAAGCCGGCGGCCGTACCGCTGGTGCGACCGAGGTCCATCGCATAAATCCGCTTCAGCGCAGCGGTCGGGCCGGCCAGGTTGTCCCGCTCAACGACCGCGAATCGGTCGCCGCCCAGAGCAACCAGCTCGGCCAGTCCGACGTTCGACCCGGCTTCCAGCCGGTAGGAGTACCAGCTCCAAGTGCCGTTGGCCACCCCGTACCGGCCGATCAGCGTGACGCCCGGGTCGGTGGTCAACGCACCCTGGACGGCAACGAAGACCTGCTCGCCGGCGCCCGACCCGGTGGTTGCGATGCCCTCCAGCCCACGGCTGCCGATCCGGGCGGTGACCTCGGGCGGCAGGGAGATCCGGCGTTGGACGGCGGCGCTCCTGTCCAGCAGCAGGATCTGGTTCGCAGGTCCGGTCGCTCCCTCGGTCGCCAGCCAGAAGCCGCCGGCGCGCCGGGCCGCCAGCCCTTCGCCGTCGACGCCGATCGGCGCTCCATTCTCGGTGACGGTCAGTGCGGAAGTGATCACCGCGCTATGTCCCTGCCGGCGGCTGGTATCGATCGCGAACAGCTTTGTCGGCGCGTAGTAGCTGTCGCTCACCGACCAGAGGCGGTCGCTACGCCGAGGGTCGGCCGTGAGCGCGGAGAGGGCACCCCAGCCGATCGGAGCGCCACCGACTGTGGCCGAGCGGATCGCCGGGAACTCCGGCTTCGAGCGGCTCAGCCCGAACAGCGAGATGGTCGACCGGATGTTGTCCTCGGGTATGTCGACCTCGCTCGAGGCCACGAACAGCCTGCGGTCCGGAATCACGAGCAAGCCCTCCGGGCCGTTGGTGACCGGCAGCACCTGGATGAGCCTCGGGGACCTCGGGTTGCTGAGGTCGTACACCGCCACGAAGTTCCCACGCTCGGCACCCACAAAGGCGTACCGGCGGCCGTCGATGCTGGCGACGGTCAGGTTCTCCGGTTCGGTGCCCTTGTTCTCCGACCGGCTCTCGGGGTAGAGGCCGACCGAGATCGCCAGCCGGTCGAACGTGTTGCCGGCGTCCCAGACCACGCCTCCGGTCGCGGCGTCGAAGATGGACCAGCCGCGGGATCCACCCGACAGATCGCCCTCGTTGGCCGTGGCCAGCCACCCGTTGCCGATCCAGGCGATGCCGTCCGGTTCGCGCGGCACGTCGGCCAGGGACCCGCTCGGGTTGATCGTGTCGTCCTCTTGCGTGTCGATGCCGGTCAGATCGACGGTCCCGGCGCTGAAGGCCCGGATCACGCGGCTGCGGGGCAGGTCGATGATCGCGATGCCGTTGTTCTCCTGCAGAGTCACCGCGAGCTGGTTGCGCTGGTTAATGGTGACGTACTCCGGCTCAGGATCGTTCGGGGCGACGATGCCCGGCACACCCGTCAAGCTCGGAACCAGCTCGATCCGGGTCGGCTCCCAACCCTGTGGTGCACCGTCCAGGCGGAGCGTGACCACGAAGCCACCCGGCAACTGCGGTATCTCGCCGTCGTCGACGTCTTCATCGCGCTCGTTCTCGATCGCGATCGCCGCGTACGTACCGCCGCGGGCCCCAGAAGGAGAGATGGCGATCGAGTCCGGTTGGCCGCCCAACGGAATCTCGGCCAGCACGGTGCGGGTGGCGAGGGAGATCACCAGCAACGTGCCGCTGGGGTTCGTGAAGCTCGCGCTGGTGTCCACCGAGATAAGCGCGTACGAGCGGTAGACCGCCACCGAGGTCGGCTCACCGCCGACGCCGAGAGCGTCGCCCGGTCGGGGCCGGCGTGGGTCGGTGATGTCGGTGAAGGTGACCCGCTCCCCCGGTGAGTCGGTGGAGATCAGCGTACGACCGTCCGTGCTGGCGGCGGTGATCTCCGCCACAGTTTCGGCGGTCGGATCAGCTGAGTTCAGGTACACCGGCAAGGTGGCCAGACGCTCGAAGGCCCGACCCGACGAATGGCTACCGTTCCAAGTGGGTTGGCGATCGTCGGCGGCGGCGACTCCGGCGGCCGCCACCGTCGAGAAGAGTCCGACCGCGGCGAGAGTGGCGGCGAGACGACGACGACGACCGCGCATGGGCATACTCCTCGAGGACGAGACGATGTCGGAAATCGATGTCGACTGAATCGAACACTGTCAGTCAGGCCTCGCCGCCGAGCGACCTTGCGGTGAACGCCAGATTAATGCGGGCGGCGGATCATCTGTGCAGCCACCGTTGGGTCACGAGATGCGCTGCCGTTGACGGGCGATCCCTGCCTGCTCCAGGCGAAACGCGACCCGAGCGCCGAACGACGGAGAACCGGGCGCCGGAGTGGTGGGCAACGAGGTTCGAGACCAGCGGCGGCCAGCCGGTGCGGCGCAAATACAGACCACCGTCCAGGGGATGGAAGCCGGTCGTGCGCAGCTCGGGGGTGTAGCCGATGTCGTGCAACCAGGCCGCGGCCACCAGCAGCGGAGCCTCGTGCGGCTCAACCGCGGCGGTGAGGAGCTTCGCCTGCTCGGCCACAGCTTCGCTGTGCCGCAGCCGCTCCGGATCCTCGCGCAGGAGGTAGCGGGCCAGATCCTCGGAAGCGTCGACGACCTGAGGGGTCTGCAGGCGCTCGTCCACCACCGGACCGTCGTCCATGGCGCCGAATTGTCGCACGCGGAGATGAATGGGCATCCAGGGGCGAGCTCGACGCGGGCTGCGCGACCACACCAGACACCGCTCGATCGTCCCAGCCCGCCGGTTACTGCATCCAGACGATGGGTAACAGAGAACTTGGTTACAGGAGACAGCAGAACATTCGAACAAGTTGCGATGGAGGAATGCGTGAGCACAGTTCAAGAGTCCGTCGACGTCGATGTACCGGTCAGCGTCGCGTACAACCAATGGACCCAGTTCGAGACGTTCCCGGAATTCATGGACGGGGTGGAATCGATCACGCAGGTGAGCGACACCCGCAACCACTGGGTGACCAAAATCGGCGGAGCGATCCGAGAGTTCGACACCGAGATCAGCGAGCAGCACCCTGATGAGCGGATCGCCTGGCACAGTGTCGACGGTGACACCAAGCACGCCGGTGTCGTCACCTTCCACCGGCTCGACGACAACCGCTCCCGGGTGATGATCCAGATCGACTGGGAGCCCGAGGGATTGGTCGAGAAGGCCGGCGCGGCGATCGGCGTCGACGATCGGCAGGTCAAGGGTGACGCAAAGCGATTCAAGGAGTTCATCGAAAGTCGGCCCACAGCCACCGGCGCATGGCGAGGCGACGTCTAGACCGACGGTAGACAGGATGCACGGGGACGAGATCACAAGTGATCTCGTCCCCGTATCTCTTGCCGGCGAGGAGGAAGTCGCGTCAGCAAGCGATAGCGCCGCAACCGCGTTGATTCCGCGCCCGGGCCGGACGGCAGAGTAGGTTAACGCCCAAAGCACCCGGGAGGAGGCGTCGGTAGCCATGCGGGCCGCGCGACTCATCGGACTGAGCCCCGATGGCCGGTCCGTCATCGTCGCCACCGACACGGGTGAGGAATTGGCCATCGCGGCCGACGACCGGTTGCGCGCAGCGCTGCGAGGAGATCGGCCGCGGCTCGGACAGCTGGAGATCGAGATGGAAAGCGTACTGAGCCCGCGCGAGATCCAGACTCGGATCCGGGCGGGCGAGGACCTCGCCGACGTGGCTCGAGTGGCGGGCATCCCGGCGGACCGGGTCGAGCGTTTCGCCGCTCCGGTGCTGGCCGAGCGAGATCACATCGCCCGACAGGCCATGGCCTCCTCGGTCCGCCGGCGTGGGGAAACGTCGGCGCACCGCAACCTCCGTACGGTCGTGGACGAGCGGTTGCGGGGAAGGGGGGTTGACGTCGCGAGCGTGGACTGGGACTCGTTCCGGCTGTCCGACGGGCGCTGGGCCGTGACCGCGACCTACTCCTCCGGCGAGGTGGAGCGGCAGGCCAGGTTCTTCTTCGATCCGCTCGGCCGCTTCTCGGTCGCCGGGAACGACGATGCCGGTTGGATTGTGGGCGACTCCTCGCCGAGCAAGGGCCCGCAACCAGGTCGGCGGCGGCCCGCTCCCGGGGAACCGGAGGAAGAGGATTCTGAACCCACCTTGGACCTCAGCGACGAACTGGCTTTGGTACGGGTCGTTCAGGATGCGCCCGACGCCGCTGACGAGCCAACCACAAACTCCCCTCAAGTCCCGTCCGCCGACGAACTCCGACCCGACCCGGGGGCCCAGTGATGCCTCGGCGGTCCCGGTCACTCCCCTGCGCGTGCTTGCCGGGGGCTGGGAGCCGGCCATCGTGGTCAACTACCCGGTCGAGCCCGGACCGGCGGAGGAATCGACCGACGAACCCGGACCGCCGGATGCACCCACCTCGATCGAGGACCGACAAGACGAGGCCCACGAGTTCGAAGACGAGGCCGCTGAGCACGAGGCCACCGAGCACCAGGACGCCGAACACGAAGCCGCCGAGGCCCCCACCGGGCCGAGCGTCGAGCCCGAACCGCCGCCGGCCCCCTCGACGACTCGGCGCAAGCGCGCTTCCGTGCCGAGCTGGGACGAGATCATGTTCGGCGGGCCCAAGGAACGCTAGCCCCCGGAATCCCATGTTTACCTGGTATTCCGCTACCTCACGTGGCACGCACGCCATGTGAAGTAGAGGTTTGCCGCGTGAAGTCAGGGGACGGTCGCCACGGGGCGTGCCGGATCGGTGATCCACTCGCTCCACGAGCCGGGATAGATGGCGCCGGTCCGGCCGGCCGACTCCAGGGCCAGGAGCGTCTGGGCGGCGGTGATCCCGGATCCGCAGTACAGCACCGGCTCCTCCAGTCCAGCGAACCGCGCAGCGATCTCCTCAGCCGGGCGGAACCGCCCACTGTCGTCCAAATTGTCGCCGGACGGGCGGTTGAGCGCGCCCGGGATGTGTCCGGCCACCGGATCGATCGTCTCGTTCCGCCCGGCGAACCGGTCGGCTGCGCGCACATCGACCACTGGCCGCCCGGCCGCGAGGGCCGCCTGCACCGCCGCGGCGTTCACCTGGTTACGCTGACCGGGCCGCACGACGACGTCTCCCGCGGGCACGGGCCGGGCCGGGCCGGACTCGACGGGCAGGCCGGTCCGCCGCCACACTGCCCATCCACCGCTCAGCACCACCGTGGCGGCGTGTCCGGCATCGGTCAGCAGCCACCACAACCGGCTCGCCGCCTGTGAGGTCGCCCCGTCGTAGACGACGACGCGGGAGTCGGTCCGGACTCCGATCCGACGGAGGGCTCCTTCCAGCACGGCGGCGTTCGGCACCGGGTGACGTCCGCCTGTCCCCGGCGGTCCCGACAACTCCGACTCCAGGTCGACGTACTGGGCGCCGGGCAGGTGTCCGGCTTCGAACTCCGAGCGACCGGGCGGACCGTTGAGCGTCCAGCGCACGTCGGCGAGTACGAGATCCGCTGCTCCGGTCTCGAGCGCAGCGGCCAGCTCGGTGACCTCGATCAGCGGTCCGCTCACCGCTCCTGCCGTTCGAACGGCAGCGGCTCGGACCGGCCGGCCTGGGCCGCCGACCGGGTCAGCCCCTGCCGGTGGTGGCGCCGACAGAGCACCTCGTACGCGACGTCCGGTCGATTGAGAGGGTGATCGACCGCATTCGGGTCGAGGGCCCGCTGGTCGACGGCGGCCGTGTTCCCCACCACCACCTGGTCACCTGCGGTGACCATCTTCCCGTCCAGCGTCCGAGCGTTGTGCGTGGCGACCGCTCCGCACCAACAGAGCGGACGCACCTGCAGGACCTCGACCCGGTCGCAGAGCTCGACGAGGCGTTGCGAGCCGGGGAACAACCGGGTGCGGAAGTCGGTCAAGATCCCGACCGCGATGACGTCGACACCCAGATCGTCGACGATCCGGGCCAGCTGGTCGATCTGGTCGCCGGTGTAGAACTGAACCTCGTCGCAGATCAGGTAGTCGACCCGCTCGCCGGCGGTGAGTTCGCCGACGAGATAGATCCAGAAGTCGAAGACGGAGCTGACCTCGATGGCCGGACGGGCCAGTCCCAGGCGGGAGGAGATAGTCGACTCCCCGGCCCGGTCTCGGCTGGTGAAGAGGCGACCGCGGCGGCCGCTGGCGGCCTGGGTGTAGTCGAACTGCAGCGCCAGGGTCGACTTGCCGCTGTCCATCGGCCCGGTGAAGAACAAGAACTCCGCCACGACCCGCCATTCTGTCGCAGCCCTTAATCAGAGAGCAGTGGCACCATCATCTCGGCCGGAGTCAGGGAGCCGTGCATGCCGATCAAGTCCAGTTCGCGCGGGTACTGCCGGGTCATCACCGCGTGGTCGGTGCGCATGGCCACCAAGACGTGGCCGTACCGCTCGCGGATCTGGTCGTCCACCAGACCGAACCAGCCGTCGGCGATCGCCTCGTCACGGGTGCGAATCCACGCAAGGTCGCCCAGCCGTCCCCGCCAGCGCTCAGCCACCCGGAGAGGGCTGTCGTCGTCGACGTACAGCTGCCGGAACCGCCCCTCCCCGGCGATCGCCGATACGCCGGCCATCAGGAGCGGGTCGTCTTCGGCGATGATCTGGTGCTCCCGGGGGATGTCGACCATGCCGTGATCACCGGTGATCACCAGCCGTACGTCGTCGGGGAGCGCCGCTCGGAGCCGCTCGCAGAGCACATCGATGCGGACCAGCTGCGCGAGCCACGCCGGTGAGGCGCAACCCGACACATGGCCGGTGTGGTCCAACTCCCGCTCGTAGGCGTAGACGAGGGTGCGGTCGGCCCGGACGGCGGCGTCCACAGTGAGGGCGATCCGCAGCTCAGTGTCGGTCTCGTCGGAGAACTCGACGAACTCGGGCCCCCGCAGCACCGCCTCGGTCAACCCGGTGCCGCGAAACCGCTCCAGCGCAACCGAGCTGACGGCTATGCCCCGGGCTGCGGCGCGTTCGAAGTACGTGGGCTTGGGCTGATAGTCGCGCGGTCGCAGATCGGTCTCCCAGGTCAAGGCGTTGAGGATCTCGCCGGTGCCGGGAACGCGATTGGTGAAGCCGACCATGCCGTGCTGACCGGGTGGCAGTCCCGTCCCGAGGCTGCCGAGGCTGGTCACGGTCGTACTGGGCACGCCGACGGTCAACGGCTGGGCGCCACCCAGCAACGAGGCGAGGAACGGCACCTCGCGGACGGCTCGTCGGAGCAGGTGCCAGCCGAGTCCGTCGATCAACACCACAACGTAACGTCGAGCGCTCGGCAGGCCAAGCACGTCGTCGGTCGACCCCGGCACGCCCAGGTGTGCCCCGAGGCTCGGCAGCAGATCGGTCAGCGTCCCGGATCCGTACGCCGGGATGACCAGCTCGGGCTCCCCCGTCTGCCCCTTCAGGTGGCCGGTGGTGGCGAGGTTCATCTCAGCCGGGACGTTCCACCCGTGTTCACCGGGCCGCGCCGGACACCCGCTGCAACGCGCTCCCAAACCGGACCAGATGGGCCACTCGCTCGGCGCCCTCGCCCGCCGCACTCATGCGGACAGTCAAGTCGTCGCCCACCAACGAGCCCGTGTAGCCGTGGTCGGCTTCGCACTCGGGATCCTCGCAGCTGGCCTGTTCCAGGTCGATCCGCCGCATCGTCCCCCAGCCGACCGTCAACCAGGCTTCGTCGGTGCGCTCGGACCCGGACGCGTACGCCTCTGGTTGCGGCACGACCCGGGTGACGACGACGGTGTCGATCTTGTGCAACGGGACCGACTCGGTCGAGGCGGCGGCCGAGGTGCCCGAATCCGGTGGGTCGCCGTGGTGATCGTCGGTGTGCCCAACCAGCAGCCGACTCGGAGTCAGGGCCAACACGGTGACGTGCCGGTGGATCTCGTCCCGGTTGAACGTCGGCTCGTGGTGCACAACGAAGTCGACGAGCTCCTCGTCGGCGAGGGCCATCGTGATGGCGTCTTCGACGAGGTCCGGGAAGTACCCGCTCGCCTCGATCTCGAGTCGAAGACTTCGCCGCGTGTCCAACCGCATGCGGCTCATCCTGCCACGCTCCGCCGACCCTCACCCGCGGTCGGCGCCTGATACCGGATGCTCCGCTAGAGCGTGCGGGCGCGCGGGTCGCGGTGGTCGGCGGTGGGAGCAACATGGATCTGTGCGCCCAGCACCGAGAGGCCGGTCATCGAGGCGATGCAGGGGTGCAGGGTCAAGGAGGCGACCTGCGGCAGGTCGTCGGCCAGCTGCGCGACCCGGTGCAGCAGGTCTTGCACCGCCTCGACGTCGACACCAGGGCTCCCGTGCCGGCCGAAGAGCACCGGGGCCGCCCGCAGGTCACGCACCATGCCGGCCGCGTCGGCGGTGGTCAGCGGCGGCACCCGGTAAACGACGTCACCGAGCAACTCGCTGGCAATGCCGTCCAACCCGAGGGAGACGATCGGCCCGAAGGCGGCGTCCTCCCGGCTCGACACGACCAGCGCGACCCCCGGCGGCGCCATCTTCTGGACGACGGGGACGGCCACCGAGAGATCCGGGGCATGAGCGAAACCCAGACCGGACACCAGATCCGTGAGGTCGCTCCAGGCGTGGGCCATCTCCTCGGCGTCGTCGAGGTTGCGATGGACACTGGCCTGATCCGGACGCCCGCGCAGGGCCTGCGCCGACGCCTTCAGCACGACGTTCCAGCCCAGCCGCTCCGCGATTTCGACGGCCTCGGCCAGGCTGTGCACGGGATAGTTGGGCACGAGCTCGATCCCGTACGCGGCCAGCAGTTCGGCCGTCTCGGCCGGAGCGAGCTGACCACCTGTTCCTGACGGGCGGCGTTCGCGCGACAGCACCCGATTCACCAGCCGGCGGCCGGCCTCGTCGTCGGTGTCGAGGAGCGGCACGGCGCCGGGATCGCGTTCCAGCCAGTGGGCGTACGCGGTGACCGCCGACAGCGCGTAGATGGCGTCGTTCGGCGACTCGTAGGTCGCCATCTCCCCGGGCTGGTCGGGTTCGTCGCGTGGCTCGGAGTCGCTGTCGAAGTCGAGCAATACGGTGAGCAGCGGCTTCGCGGCTCCGCTGGCCACCTTCTCCAGGGCCGCATGGGTGGCCTCGACGTCGAACTCGAACACCCCGACGGTCGCCACCACAACCGAGTCTGCCTCGGTGCCGTCGATCGCCTCCTCGGCCGCGGCCGCGAACTCATCGGCCGGGCAGCTGGGCGGCAGCACCTGAGGCGAGCCTGCGCTCAACAGACCAACAGCCTCGACCGCGTGCACGAGCTGGGCGGCCAGGGTGAACGAATTGGTGATGATCTTCACCCGGGGCCCGGCCGGCAGCGGCAGCCGAGCGCAGAACTTGGCGACGTCGAACATTGCTCCGCGCCGATGCACCACCATCACCCCGGCCTGGCGGAACAGCGCGTCGACGGCGCTGTCGGGGGCGTGGCTGAGACCGCCGCGGACCCCGAGGTGGGCGGCGCGATCGGCCCGCCCGGGAGCGATCACCACCACCGGCTTCCGACGGGTCAGCCGGCGGGTGATCCGGGAGAACTTCCGCGGGTTGCCGATCGAGTCCAAGGAGAGCAGGCAGACGCGGGTGGCCTCGTCGTCCTCCCAGTACTGCATGACGTCGTTGCCGGTCACGTCGGCCAAGTCGCCCGTGCTGATGAACGAGGACAGCCCCAGGTCGCTGCGTTGAGCGTGATTGAGCAGCGAGACGCCGGCGGCCGCCGACTGGCAGAACAGGCCGACGCCGCCCCGCCGCGGCATGCTGGCCGGCGTGGCGTTCAGGCCGATCTCCGGATCGGTGTTGATCAAACCGAGCGCGTCGGGTCCCATGGCCCGCACCCCGTACGCGCGGGCCAGATCCAGGATCGTCGCGTTGTCGCGGGCGCCGGAGCCGGTGCCGGTCAACACGACCAGGCCGTGCGCACCCTTGTGGGCAGCATCGATGACGGCGCCGCCCAGGTCCTTGGTCGGGATGGCCAGCAGGGCCAGGTCAATCTTGCCCTCGACGGCGGCGATGGAATCGGCCGTGGGCACCCCGGCCACCTGCACGTCGTCGGCACTGATCGCGATCACCTCGCCGCGGTAGCCGCCACGCAGCATCGAGCCGACCAGTTCCTGCACCGGCGAGCCGGGTCCGAGCACTACGAGGCGCCGCGGGGTCAGGAGCCGCGAGATGGAGGCGCGCTCGGCCCGGTGCTCCCGGCGTTCCATCACCCCGACCGAGGTGTCGGTCGGCAGGATCGGGAACTCCACCATCAACACGCCGTCCTCGATGCCCTTGGACACCCGATAGCCGGCGTCGGCGAACACCTGGGCCATCGCCCGGTTCTGGGGCAGCACTTCGGCGGTGAACTTGGTGATGCCGCGTTCCCGAGCCGCCTCCGCGAGGTGCTCGAGCAGCAACTGGGCGATGCCCCGACCCTGGTGGGCGTCCTCGACCAGGAACGCCACTTCGGCCTCGTCGTCGTCGATCCGGTCGTAGCGGCCGACCCCGATCATCTGTTCACCGAGCGTGATGATCAACGCCACCCGGTCGATGTAGTCGACCTGGGTGAACCGGGCGACATCCCGCGCCGAGAGTCGGGGGTACGGGGCGAAGAAGCGCAGGTACTTCGACTCCGGGGACACCCGGTCGTAGAACTGCACCAGCAGCTGAGCATCGTTCGGCCTGATCGGCCGCAACTGGGCCACACCCCCGTCGGTCAGGAGTACGTCGGCCTCCCACTCGGTCGGATAGCCAGGCGGCTCCTCGGGGCGGTCGGGCACGAGAGTCAGCCTACGCAAGACAGCGACGCATGCCTGGGCTGACCGTGGGCCCGAAATCCTCGAGTGGTTGGCTGGGTCCATGCCCGACTTCGTTGCTGCCATCGACCAGGGCACGACCAGCACGCGCTGCATGGTGTTCGACCACTCGGGTGCCGAGGTCGCCAAGGCGCAACTCGAGCACCGCCAGATCCTTCCGCAGGCCGGCTGGGTCGAACACGACCCGGTGGAGATCTGGGAGCGCACCCAGACCGTGGTCGAGCAGGTCATGAGCGAGCTGAGTCTGGCCGCGACCGATTTCGCCGCCCTCGGCATCACCAACCAGCGGGAGACCACCGTCGTCTGGGACAAGAACACCGGCCGGCCCTACGCCAACGCCATCGTCTGGCAGGACACCCGTACGGCGAGTCTGGTCGGGACCATGGCCGCCGACGAGCGCGGCGACCTGATCCGGGAACGCACCGGACTGCCGCCCGCCACCTACTTCTCGGGCGGCAAGCTGGCGTGGCTCCTGGCCAACGTCGACGGTGTCCGTGAGGCGGCGGATGCCGGTGAGGCCCTGTTCGGCACCATCGACAGCTGGGTGCTGTGGAATCTCACGGGAGGTCCGGATGGTGGGGTTCACCTCACGGACGTGACCAATGCCGGTCGCACCATGCTGATGGACCTGCGGCGGCTGGAGTGGGACGACGAATTGCTGGAGATCTTCGGGGTTCCTCGCTCGATGCTGCCCGAGATCCGCCCGTCCTCGGATCCGAACCTGTTCGGACACACCGCCGTGGGCGCCCAAGACCTCGCCATCGGTGGAATCCTCGGCGATCAGCACGCGGCGATGGTGGGCCAGGTCTGCCTCTCCCCGGGCGAGGCCAAGAACACGTACGGCACCGGCAACTTCCTGCTGGTGAACACCGGCACCGAGGTGGTCCGCTCCGAACACGGTTTGTTGAGCACCGTGTGCTACCAGTTCGGCAGCGAGCCGGCGGTGTACGCGCTGGAGGGCTCCATCGCCGTCACCGGGTCGGCGGTGCAGTGGCTCCGTGATCAACTCGGCATCATCAAGGCCGCCAACGAGCTCGACGAGCTGGCGGCGAGCGTGGACGACGCCGGTGGGATCTACTTCGTCCCGGCCTTCTCCGGGCTTTTCGCCCCGTACTGGCGCTCCGACGCCCGCGGCGCCGTGGTCGGGCTCTCCCGCTTCAACACCTCGGCCCACCTGGCCCGGGCGACCCTGGAGGCGATCTGCTACCAGAGCTGCGACGTCGTGGCGGCGATGCAGGCCGACTGCGGCATGGAGTTCACCTCGCTGAAGGTCGACGGCGGGGTGACCGCCAGCGAGCTGTGCATGCAGATCCAGGCCGACACTCTCGGCCTCGAGGTGATCAAGCCGAAGGTGGCCGAGACGACCGCTCTGGGCGCAGCGTACGCGGCCGGGCTGGCGGTCGGCTTCTGGGCTTCACCGGCCGATCTCGCCGACAACTGGGCCGAAGACCGCCGGTGGTCCCCTACCACCGACAACGAGGAGCGGGCCGCCGGACTGGCCGGCTGGCACAAGGCGGTGGAGCGCACGTTCGGCTGGATCGAGGACGAAGGAGCATCGTGACCGCCCTGAGCCCCGACCAGCGGACCGCCGATCTGGACCGCCTGGCCGGAACCGACCTCGACGTCTTGGTCATCGGGGCCGGGGTGACCGGTGCCGGGTGTGCCCTGGACGCCGTTACCAGGGGACTTCGGACCGGGCTGGTCGAAGCACGGGACTTCGCCGCCGGCACCTCCAGCCGTTCCACGAAGCTCTTCCACGGCGGGCTGCGCTACCTCGAACAGCTCAACGCCGCGCTGGTCTTCGAAGCCCTGAAGGAGCGGGCGCTGGTGCTCGACAAGCTGGCGCCACACCTGGCCCAGCCGGTGCCGTTCCTCTACCCGATGCTGCGGGCCGGGATCGACCGGGCGTACGCCGGGCTGGGAATCGGGGTCTACGACGTCATGGGTGCCGGCCGCGGCGTGCCGTCGCACCTGCGACATCTGGGGCGGAAGAAGACGTTCGAGATGTTTCCGTCGCTGAATCGGGAGGTGGTGCGCGGCTCGATCCTGTTCTACGAGGGCCAGGTCGACGACGCCCGACACACGATGATGCTGAGTCGGACGGCGGCCCACTACGGCGCAGCGGTGGCCAGCAGCACCCGGGTCGTCGGCTTCGTCCGCGACGAGGATCGCGTCACCGGTGCCCGGGTCCGTGATCTGGAGTCCGGCCGGGAGTTCGAGATCCGCGCCCGGCAGACGATCAACGCCACCGGGGTCTGGATCGACGAGATCCAGGAGATGCTCGGCGGACGCGGGCAGTTCCGGGTCCGGGCCTCAAAGGGTATCCACCTTGTCGTGCCACGCAACCGAATCAACGCCCGCGCCGGCCTGATCACTCGAACCGAGAAGAGTCTGCTGTTCGTCATTCCCTGGCACAGCCACTGGCTCATCGGCACCACCGACACGGACTGGGAGCTTGATCGCGCCCATCCGGCGGCCAGTCAGGCCGACATCGACTACCTGCTGTCTCACGCCAACGGGCTGCTCGCCGATCCGCTCACCCGCGACGACGTGGTGGGTGTCTACGCCGGGTTACGCCCGCTGTTGTCCGGAGAGTCCGACTCCACCTCGAAGCTGTCCCGGGAGCACGCCGTCGCCTCCCCGGTTCGGGGCTTGACCGTGATCGCCGGCGGCAAGTACACGACCTACCGCGTCATGGCCAAGGACGCGGTCGACGCCGTCGCCCGTGAGCTCAGCCTGGCGCGCGGTGTCACCTCGTCCGTTCCGGATTGCTGTACGGAGGACATTCCGCTGCTCGGGGCGGAGGGCTTCCCCGCCCTGTGGAACTCCCGCGAAGCCCTGTCGGCCCGCACCGGACTGAGCGTGGCCAAGGTGGAGCACCTGCTACACCGGTACGGCTCCTTGATCACCAGCGTGCTGGCCCTGGCCGAAGCAGATCCCAGTCCTGATCACAGCCTGCTCGCCCCATTGGAGAGTGCTCCCGGCTATCTCAAGGTGGAGGCGGTCTACGCTGCCTCGGCGGAGGGGGCACTGCATCTGGACGACATCCTGGCTCGCCGCACCCGGATCTCCATCGAGACCTGGGATCGCGGACTCGCCGCGGCCGACGAGGTGGCCGCGCTGGTGGCACCGGTGCTGGGCTGGGATTCCTCGGCGATCGAGCGCGAAGTGGAGCACTACCGCGGCCGCGTCCACGCCGAACGGGAGTCGCAGTCCCAGCCCGATGATCTCTCCGCCGACGCCGCGCGTCTCGGCGCCCCCGACGTCCGGATGGGCGGTCGGCAGTAGCGTGACCAGATGCCGCTGAACCCTCAGGTGCGGGCTGCGCGGGACTTCTTGTTGCAGCATCGCGGCGAGTACGAGCTGACGCGAACGAGTTTCAGCTGGCCGGAGCTGCCGGTCTACAACTTCGCCACCGAGTGGTTCGACGGGCTGGCCGAGTCCGATCCCGACGGCGTCGCGCTGTGGGTGATCGACCCGGGCGGTGAAACGAAGCTGACGTTTCGCGAGCTGGCCGAGACCTCGATCGCGGCCGCGCATTTCCTGATCGACCTCGGGCTGCGTCGCGGCGACCGGATCTTGGTGGTGCTCGGCAACTTCGTGCCGCTCTGGGAGATCATGCTCGCCGCCATCCGGATCGGCGCGGTGATCATTCCGGCCACCCCGCAGCTGTCGGCGAAGGATCTGCAGGACCGGGTCGAGCGAGGTGACGCCAAGCTCCTGGTCGCCGATTCGGGTGAGCTGGCCAAGTTCGAGGGTCTGCAGCCCTCGCTCGGTCGCATCGTCGTGGGTACGCGTCCTGAGCCGGTCTTCGGGCCGACAGGCTCGCGCACAAGCTCCGCCGACCACTGGATCCCGTACGCGAGCTTCGAAAGCTATCGCGGCCGCGATCCGCACTTCCCGGGCGTCAGCAAGAGCGGTGACCCACTGCTGCTCTACTTCACCTCCGGCACGACCGCGCTGCCCAAGCTGGTCGAGCACACCCACGTCTCGTACCCGATCGGCCACCTGTCGACGATGTACTGGATGGGGCTGCGCCCCGGCGACGTACACCTCAACATCTCCTCGCCCGGATGGGCGAAGCACGCCTGGAGCAACTTCTTCGCTCCGTGGCTGGCCGGCGCGGCGGTCGTGGTCTACAACTACAACCGCTTCGACGCGAACGATCTCCTGGCGGTCATGCAGCGGACCGGAGTCACCACGTTCTGCGCGCCGCCCACCGTCTGGCGGATGCTGATCCAGGCCGATCTGTCGGCGGTGCCGACGTCGATCCGCGAGGCCCTGTCAGCCGGGGAACCACTGAATCCGGAGGTGATCGAGCAGGTCCGCGCCGCGTGGGGGGTCACCATCCGCGACGGGTACGGACAGACCGAGACCACCGCCCAGGTAGGTAATCCGCCCGATCAGCCGCTCCGGCCGGGCTCGATGGGCCGTCCGCTGCCCGGCTATCAAGTGATCTTGATCGATCCGAGCACGGGCCAGCCCGACGACCACGACGGCGAGCTGTGCCTGCGGCTGGATCCGCGGCCGCTCCCGCTGATGACCGGCTACCAGGAAAGGGCCGGGGTCTTCGACCAGGACAAGAACACCGCAGCGTTCGCCGGCCTCGTCTACCACACCGGCGACGTAGTGCACCGCGACGACGACGACTACCTGACCTACGTGGGCCGGGCCGACGACGTGTTCAAGGCCAGCGACTACCGGATCAGTCCCTTCGAGCTCGAGTCGGTGCTGATCGAGCACCCCGCCGTGGCCGAAGCCGCGGTGGTGCCGGCGCCGGACGAGATTCGGCTGGCGGTCCCGAAGGCGTACGTGGTGCTGGCCGAGGGCCACGGTCCCGATCGCGACACCGCCCGGTCGATCCTGGCCCATGCCCGGCAGCGGCTGGCTCCCTACCAGCGCGTCCGCCGGCTGGAGTTTGCGGACCTGCCCAAGACCATCAGTGGCAAGATCAGGCGGGTCGAACTGCGTACGGCGGAGCAGGAGCGATCTGGCCGCGGCGACCACGAGTTCTTCGACAGCGACTTCGACTGGTAGGGGCAAACATGGCACCGAGTACGTTGCGTGAGTTGGCGTGGGAGTACCTGGCCGAACAGTGCTCGGTGATCATCGACGCCGAACCAGGATTGCGGCAGCGGGAGAACATCATCCACCCCACCCGGGTCGGCGTGCGCCGGCTGCGGAGCACCATCCGTACGTACTCGTCGTTGTTCGACGCCGAGCGAGCTGCCGCCCTGGAGGCGGAACTCGTCTGGTGGGCGGGCGTGCTCGGCACCGTACGAGACCTCGACATCCTCGGCGCCCGGCTCGCGGACCAGCTCGAGGAGCTGCCGCCCGAGCTCGTGGTCGGACCGGTCGCCCGGCAGATCCAGACCGAAATCGGGGTGCAGCACCAGGCCGGCTGGGCGGAGGTGCTCGCGGCGCTCGACTCGGAGCGCTACCGAGCGTTGGTCGCGGAGCTGCGGCGGTGGCGCAGCGACACTCCCTTCACAGAGCAGGCGGATGTGCCGGCCGAGGCGGTCAAGAAGTACGTGAATAAGGCAAACACCAAGCTCGACAAGCGGCTGGCCCGGGCGATGGCCGCGTACGACGAGCACGACGATGAGGCCGACGAGTTCTTCCACAGCGCCCGCAAGGCCGGCAAGCGGGCGCGCTACGCCGTCGAGCTCGCCCTGCCGGAGTGGGGCAGCAAGGCCGAGAAGATCATCTCGGACCGGAAGGACCTCCAGGACGTGCTGGGCGAACACCAAGACAGCATCGTGAGCGCCACGTTCCTGCGCGAGCAGGGCGTGCGGATGGGCATCCGGTCGGGGCACAACGGCTTCACCTACGGCCTGCTGTTCGCCCGCGAGCAGGCTCGCCGCGCGGCGGTGGGTGACGATCTGAAGCCCTTCCTCTCCTGATCGACCTGACCGGCCACCAAGTGTTGGCTTGGGACACCCAAGTGCGGCAGACCTGTCCCAACCCCGCAGTTGGTGCGCTGTGCCTTCCTCCGGGGGCGGCACGGCGGCATTAGCCTGAGGCTGACATGGCACGCCGACCTCCAGCCCCGACTGACGACGACTTCACGGAACGCATCGTCGACATCGACGTTTCCTCCGAGATGCGCACGAGTTTCCTGGAGTATGCGTACTCGGTCATCTACTCCCGCGCCCTACCGGACGCGCGCGACGGCCTGAAGCCGGTACAGCGGCGAATCCTCTACGCGATGCAAGAGATGGGGATCCGCCCGGACCGGGCCCACGTCAAATGCGCCCGCGTGGTCGGGCAGGTGATGGGTCAGTACCACCCCCACAGCGACACCGCCATCTACGACGCCCTGGTTCGCATGGCGCAGCCCTGGACGATGCGGCTGCCGCTGATCGACGGGCATGGCAACTTCGGCTCCCTGGACTCCGGGCCGGCCGCCATGCGTTACACCGAGTGCCGGATGTCCCCGGCGGCGTCGGCCATGACCACCGGTCTGGAGTCCGACACCGTCGACTTCAAGCCGAATTACGACGGCAAGGACGACGAGCCGATCGTGCTGCCGGCGGCGTTCCCCAACCTGCTGGTCAACGGCGCCAGCGGGATCGCGGTTGGCATGGCCACCAACTGTCCGCCGCACAACCTGATCGAGGTGGTCGCGGCCCTGCGGCATCTGATCAGGAACCCCGACGCCGGTCTCGAAGAGCTGCTGCGGTTCATTCCTGGCCCGGATCTTCCCACCGGTGGCAAGATCATCGGGCTGGACGGCATCCGGGAGGCGTACGAGAGCGGGCGTGGGTCCTTCCGGATTCGGGCCACCGCGCGAATTGAGCAGGTCCACCCGCGGCGCAAAGGCATCGTGGTCACCGAACTCCCTTACCTCGTCGGTCCGGAGCGGGTGATCGAGCAGATCAAGACCCTGGTCACGGCCCGCAAGCTGCAGGGCATCGCCGACGTGAAGGACCTCACGGACCTGGCCAACGGCACGCGCCTGGTGATCGAGATCAAGAACGGCTTCAATCCCGACGCCCTTCTCGAGCAGTTGTACAAGCTCACGAAGATGGAGGATTCGTTTGCGATCAACTCGGTGGCCCTGGTCGACGGCCAGCCGCGCACGCTGACGTTGCGTGAGTTGCTGACGGTCTACCTCGAGCATCGCTACGAGGTGACGCGACGCCGTACAGCCTTCAACCGGGCCAAGGCTGCCGACCGGCTGCACCTGGTCGACGGTCTGCTCATCGCCATGGTCGACATCGACGACGTGATTGCGATCATCCGCTCCAGTGACGACGTCGGTGAGGCTCGGCAGCGGCTGATGGGGGCCTTCGAGCTGACCGAGACCCAGACCAACTACATCCTCGACATGCCGTTGCGGCGGCTGACCAAGTTCAGCCGGATCGAACTCGAGGCCGAGCGTGATCAACTGACCGCGACGATCGCGGAACTGACGCAGATCCTGGAGGATCCCGAACAGCTGCGGACCGTGGTCGGGGTAGAGCTGGCCGAAGTGGCGCAGCAGCACGGCACGCCGCGGCGCACCATCTTGTTGGCCTCCAGCGGCGTCGCGGCCGTTGCGGCCGGCGCCCCGCTGGAGGTGGCCGACGATCCCTGCTGGGTGCTGATGTCCTCGGCGGGCCTGCTCGCCCGCACCGACCACGCCGATCCGCTGCCGTTCAGCGGCGAGCGCGCCAACCACGACGTCATCGTCTCTTCGGTCGTGACCACGGCCCGTGCGGACCTCGGCCTGATCACCAGCGCCGGCCGGTTGATCAAGATCAACGCCCTGGATCTGCCGACCGTACCGACCACCGCTACGGCCACCAACCTGCAGGGCGGCACCCACGTGAGCGAGCTCGTGACCCTGGAGTCCGACGAGCGGGCGGTGACGCTCACGACTCTGGATCCGTCGTCGGCCGGTCTGGCGCTCGGCACGGCTCAGGGAGTCGTGAAGCGGGTAAATCCGGAGGTGCTGGGCAAGGAGTCCTGGGAGGTCATCCGGCTGGACGCCGGTGATCGCGTGGTGGGTGCGGTCGAACTGACCGGTGACGACGCCGAGTTGATCTTCATCAGCAACGACGCCCAGCTGCTGCGGTTCCCGGCCGCGGCCGTGCGGCCGCAGGGGCGCTCGGGAGGCGGGATGGCTGGTATCCGGTTGGGTATAGGAGCCAGCGTCGTGTTCTTCGGCGCCGTCAACGCGAATGCCGACGCCCAGGGGGTCGTGGTCACCGTCTCGGGCACGTCCCGCGCCCTTCCCGGTACCGACTCTGGCTCGGCGAAGGTCACCTGGTTGGCGGAGTTTCCCGGCAAGGGCCGGGCCACCGGGGGCGTCCGCTGCCACCGCTTCCTCAAGGGCGAGGACGTGCTCATGCTCGCCTGGGCGGGCCCCGAACCGGCCTGGGCGGCGGCTCCGAGCGGCGCCCCGGTCGATCTGCCGGAGCCGGATCGCCGGCGGGACGGCTCGGGCGTCCCCGCGGCCCAGCCGATCGCCGCGGTGTCGAGTCCCCGAGTCGCCTAGACCGGTTGAGGCTGCGGCTCGTCGGCGCAGACCCGTACGGCGGGCCGGCGGGTGTCCACCAGGTAAGCCGCGATAGCCGCGGTCGAGCACGCGCTCTTCAGGAAGGCGGTGTGACTCTCCCCCTCGAGCGTGAGCAGATAGG
>CAWBUC010000009.1:0-62205 GCA_963791865.1 uncultured Actinomycetota bacterium | reverse complement strand
GCGGGACGTCGCCCTCGTAGACGAACGCACCCGACGTACCCGAAGAGGAGCGACTTCGCGAACGGCGACGGTTCTTTGGTCTCGACCTCGACCAGCCGCATAGAGCGGGCGGCCAAGGCCCGCTGGACCCGCAGCAGACCGTCGAGGTCGAAGACGTCGTTCAGGCACTCCCGCATCGTCTCCAGGACGATCGGGAACTCCGGGATACCGCGCGGCCACGGTCAGCAGCTGGGCCGAGCGCATCCGTTGCTGCCACAACGGCGATCGCGACTTCGGGTCGCGCCGGGCAGCAGCAGGGCCCGGGCCGCGCACTCGCGAAAACGGGCCGCGAACAGCGCCGAGCCGCCGACCTCGTCGGTGACGATCTCCTCCAGCCGCTCGGCGTCGAGCACGACCAGATCCGCGCCCGGCGGCTCGGACTCGGTGTCGGGCACCCGCAGCACCATCCCGTCGTTGGTTGCCGTCGCCTGCACCTCCAGGCCGTACCGCTCCCGGGCCTCCGCTCCACGGCCAGCGCCCACGGGGTCAGCACGCCCGAACCGAGCGGGCAGTGCACGCACACCCGCCAGTCGCCCAGCTCGTCACGGAACCGCTCGAAGACCACCGTCGTGTCGGTCGGCAACGACCCCGTGGCCTGCTGCTGCTCGCCTAGATAGCTGACCAGGTTGCGCGCGGGCGAACTCGTCCAGCCCGCTGTCGCAGAGCCGCTCGTACGCCTGCTCGGGCGGCAGCGAGCCGATCTCACGGACGAAGGCCCCGAATGCCACTCCCAGTTCCACTGGTCGCGCCGGCGAGTCGCCCTTCCAGAACGGCAGTCGGCCGGGGCTGCCGGGAGCGGGGGAGACCAGCACCTGATCGTGGGTGATCTGCTCGACCCGCCAACTGGTGGTGCCGAGGGTGAAGACGTCACCGACGCGGGTCTCGTAGACCATCTCCTCGTCGAGTTCGCCGACCCGGCGTCCGGGAGCGTGTCGGCCAGAGGCGTTCCCCTCCCCGACCAGGAACACCCCGAACAGACCGCGGTCCGGGATGGTGCCACCGGAGGTGACCGCCAGTCGCTGCGCCCCCGGTCGGGCGGTCAGCACTCCGGTGTCGCGCTGCCACACCAGCCGTGGGCGCAGCTCGGCGAAGTCTTCCACGGGGTAGCGCCCGCTCAGCATGTCGAGGACGGCTTCGAAGGCGCTGTGCGGGAGCTCGCGATAGCCGTACGCGCGTCGGACCAGCGCGTAGACGTCGTCGGCCTTCTGTTCCTCGGTGGCGACGATGGCCACGATCTGCTGGGCGAGCACGTCCAGGGGATTGCGGAGCTCGGCCACCTCCTCGATCGCGCCGGCACGCATCCGCTCCACGACCACCGCCGACTCGATCAGGTCGCCACGGTGGTTGGGAAAGAACACCCCCCGCGAGGTTGCGCCGACCTGGTGCCCGGCTCGGCCGACCCGCTGGAGGCCGCTCGCCACCGACGGCGGTGCCTCGACCTGGACGACCACGTCGACCGCGCCCATGTCGATGCCCAGTTCCAATGAGGAGGTGGCCACCACGCAGGGCAGCTGGCCGGACTTGAGGTCGGACTCGATCTGGGCCCGCTGCTCCTTGCTCACCGAGCCGTGGTGGGCGCGGGCCACGACTGGGCTGTCCCGAGCCGTCGAGCCCGCGGCTGGCGCCGGATTGGGCCATGATCTCGGCGGGCGGCGGATGCTCTTCAGCAGTCTCTTCGTCCCGCTCGGCCTGCAGCTCATTGAGGTGCGCGGTCAGCCGTTCGGCCAGTCGCCGCGAGTTGGCGAACACGATGGTCGAGCGATGCCGGGTGATCAGATCGAGGATCTGGTTCTCCACGTGCGGCCAGATCGAGGGTCGTCTGGGCTCGCGGCCGTCGGCGTCCAAGGCCTCCTCGAGACCCGGCTGCGGGACCGACGCGGTTGCGCCCAGATCGCTCATGTCCTCGACCGGCACGACGATCGACAGGTCCCAGGACTTGGCTGCGGGCGGAGCGACGACGGTGACGGGATGGGGCCCGCCCAGGAAGGCGGCCACGCGTTCCGGCGGGCGCACGGTTGCCGACAGGCCAACCCGCTGGATCGGTCCGCCACCCGTCTCGGCCACCAGCGCGTCCAGCCGCTCCAGGGTCAAGGCGAGGTGCGCGCCGCGCTTGGTGCCGGCGACCGCGTGGACCTCGTCCACGATCACCGTCGCCACGTTGCGGAGCGTGTCCCGGGCCGCCGAGGTCAAGATCAAGAACAGCGACTCGGGAGTGGTGATCAAGATGTCCGGCGGCTGGGTGACGAGCTTGCGGCGATCCGCCGCGGAGGTGTCGCCGGAGCGGACACCCACGGTCACGCTGGGCGGCGCCTGCCCGAGTCGCAGCGCTGTCCGGGTGATCCCCGCCAGCGGTGCCCGCAGGTTGCGTTCGACGTCGACGGCCAGGGCCTTGAGTGGCGACACGTACAAGACGCGGCAGCGCTGCTTGACCGGCGGGCGCTCGGCCCTGGTCAGCCCGTCCAGCGCCCACAAGAAGGCGGCCAGTGTCTTGCCGGAGCCGGTCGGCGCGATGACCAGTGCGTTCTGGCCCGCCGAGATCGCGTTCCAGGCGCCGGCCTGGGCCGCGGTGGGGTTGGCGAAGACCTCCCGGAACCACGTCGCGGTCGCAGGAGTGAACTGGGCGAGCGGATCGGCCGCCTGATCATTACGTGATGTCATGTCCTTGCGTGGTCGTCCTGGCCACCCGACCATCTTGCCCGGCGGCTCCGACAGTGTCTTCCGTGCTCGCGCTCGCTCCGCGCCAGAGGGGTCGGTCTTCCTCGTCGCCTGACGAGGAAAGGCGCCTCGCCAGGCTCCTCGTCCAGACCGAGCCGGCGCTCCGCTTACCGACGCTCGCAGGGCCGGGTCTTCCTGCTCGCGTTCGGTCCTCGGCTATGTCGTTTCCCGCCATGTGATGGCTGGCGCAGCGCTACGGCGGTCAGAACGCCTCGCCATCCGTCACATGGCGGCGAACGTCACAAGCAGCGGGTTCGGCGGAGGCGCAAGATCGGCATGGAAATCCAGCCGTGACTGTCCGAGCTCCGGGGTACCGTGACGCCGGTGACCACGACCGCCCCAGCGATCTCCAACCCTGCGCTCGCCGTGCCGGTGTCCCGTTGGCTGCCTGGGTTGGTCGGCCTGGGGGTGATCTGGGGTTCGAGTTTTCTGTTCATCAAGGTCGGTGTTTCGGCGCTGCCGCCCACCTACGTCGCCTTGGGGCGGGTCCTCAGTGGGGCGCTCGTGCTCCTGGTCGTCCTGGCGGTCATGCGCGACCATTTCCCCCGGGATCGGACTCTCTGGGCCCACAACGCCGTCGTGGGCGTCATCGGCATCGCCGTCCCCTTCACTCTCTTCTCTTACGGGGAGACCCAGATCTCCTCGGTCCTGGCCGGGATCTGGAACGCCACCACGCCCCTGATCGTGCTGCCGATGGCGGTGGCGGTCTTCCGTACGGAGACGCTGAGCACGCGGCGGGTGGTCGGTCTGATGCTGGGGCTGACCGGGGCGTTGATCATCCTTGGGATCTGGCGCGGAGTCGGCGGCGCCTCGCTCAGCGGTCAATTGATGTGTCTGGGTGCGGCCGCCTGCTACGGCGTCGCCATCCCGTACACCAAGAAGTTCATCGCGCCGCGACCCGAATCCGGTGTCGTGATGTCGGTCTGCCAATTGTTGGTGGCGACGGCGGTGCTGGTCGTGGCCGCGCCGATCCTGAGCGGCGGGCTGCCCAGCCCGGCCGCCTTCAGTTGGCCGGTGGTCGGCTCGGTGGTCGCGCTCGGTGCGCTCGGGACCGGTCTGGCGTTCGTGATCAACATGCGCAACATCCGGCTGGTCGGGGCCAGCACTGCGTCGATGGTGACCTACGTCGTGCCGGTGTTCGCGACCCTGCTCGGCGTCGCGGTGCTCCAGGAGCGGCTGGAGTGGTTCCAGCCGGTCGGTGCCGCGGTGGTCCTGCTCGGGGTGGCCGTTTCCCAGGGCCTCCTGTCCCGGCGGCGGTCCCGCCCGCCAGTGGCGTCATCGGCCGCGGACAGGCCCCTGCCGCTGTGTTCCGGAGAATCCGGAGGCGGCCGGACGTGAAGGAGACTGAGCTCTGGCAACGCCTGGAGGCACAACTCGGCCGCGGGTACGCGCAGGTGTGGGCGGCCGAGCACCACGTGGCCGGCCTCAACGGCCAGACCGTCCGGGAGGCCCTCGGTGACGGCACCCAAGCCAAACAGGTCTGGCGGGCGGTTTGGCGGGAGCTGGAGTTGCCTGATCGGGACCGCTAGCGATCACCGCCGCCAGGACGGGTCGCGACCTGCGAGTCCAAGCGCGGTGTCGAAGTCGCTGGCGTCCGCGTCGACCGCCACCGGATCGCCGTAGGCACCCATTTGCCGACCGAGTTCTGCGGTCTCCCCCACGGTTCGGAGTAAAGCGGCACCGATCTCGGGCGACACCTCAAGAGTCGCTCCGGTGGCCCGGGCGATGTCCCAGCCGTGCAAGAGGATCTCCGCGTACGCCATGTCGCCGATGACGGCCGACGGGGTCTCTTGGCCGACGTGCACCGTGCCCTCCCAGGCCTCCTCCTCACTCCAGGCCTGGGCCAGTTCTTCGATGTTGCCGGCCAGCACGTCAGCCCAGTTCGACTGGTCGACGGTTGGCCCACCCCAGGGGTTCTTCGGGTCCAACGGCTCCCGACGCCCGATCGTGATCATGCCGGTGGTGGTGCCCACGACGTGCTGGGCCAGCGTGCCGAGATCCCAGTCGAGGCAGGGTGTGGGCGCGGACCAGTTGGTGCTCGGGATCGTGCGGAGCATGGTCGTCGTGGCGGCGGCGGCCGCGTTCAGCTGCTGTTTCGTCGTCTGCTCGTTGACTGTCATCGCACCATTGTCCGGAGTTCGGCCCGCGGGGGTCTTGAAGAATCGCGACAGGTCGTGCCCGGCAGCGCGATGTCGTTTTCCACCAGGTGGCGGCTCGCGCAGCGAGATTTCGGCTCTGCCGCTGCGCCGTCCGCCACCTGGCGGAAAACGACAGAGCAGGGCGAGCAGAGCCCGAACTGGCTACCCTCGGTCCTCGTGGGAGACGCCGACCTTGAGCCCGGCATCCTCAAGCCGGCCGATTCAGCCCGCTTCTTCGACTACCGGAGCCATCCGGCGCGGGGCCGGCTGGGCGCCTTTGTCTCGAACTTCTGGACGGTCACCTGGGATCTGTCCGAGCCGTACGTAGCGCAGGTCCTTCCCTCGCCGTGCGTGAACCTGTCGATCACCAACACCGAGGCCGACGTGACCGGGCTGGTCAGCACCCGGTACGACCGTCGCCTGACGGGATGCGGCTTCGCCGTCGGCGCTCGTTTCCGGCCGGCCTGCTTCCGTCCCTTTCTCAAAGTGTCGGTCGCGACACTGACCGATGCGCACCAGCCGATCGCCGACATCCTCGGCCGTGACACGTCGGCGCTGGCCGAACGAGTGGCGGCTACCGACGACGTCGAGGTCCGGGTCGCTCTGCTTGCGGAGTTCCTCGCTGCGGATCTTCCCGCACCGGACCCGGTGGCGGCCCGATTGGCACAAGTCGTCGAGGACATCATGGCAAGGCCGGACATCATCCGGGTCGTCCAGGTCGCCGAGCTGGCCGGGCTGAGCGTCCGGCAGCTCCAGCGGCTGTTCAGTTCTTACGTCGGCGCCTCTCCGAAATGGGTCATCGACCGACGCAGGCTGCAGAGTGCGGCAAGTCATGGGGCGCAGGAAACCGATCCGGACTGGGCGGGAGTCGCGACCGAGCTGGGCTTCGCCGATCAGGCGCATCTCACCCGCGCCTTCGCGGCTGCTGTGGGTCGGCCACCGGGTGCGTTCGCTCGGGAGAACGGCAGATCGAACTGAGTTCGTGCCCCGAGTCCCCAGTCTCATTGCGGTGAGGTCCGCCCAGGCACGCACCTTGCTGCGAACTCCAGAGGTCACGTTACGACCCGGTATCCCTTCCTGGTCGGCCTTGCGATGCACGTCCCTGGACGACGCTCACCGCAACGGAACTTGAGACTCGGGGCACTGCGTGTCGACTGGTCGTTCGAACACCTGTTCGCCTAAGTTATCCACTGAGCATCGCTGAAGCTGTTTTGTTGTCCACAGCGACAGCGCTCTGCCGACCACCGTCAGGGCTCGTCCTTAGAGTCGTGACAACAGGCTTGAGAGCAAACAACACCCCAATGGGTGAGGGAAGGAAATCCATGACGACCTCGGATCGGGAGAAGGCGCTCGAGACCGCGCTGGCTCAGATCGACAAGCAGTACGGCAAGGGCTCCATCATGCGGTTGGGCGACGAGGTCCGAGCGCCGATCGAGGTGATCCCGACCGGCTCGATAGCTCTCGACCTGGCACTGGGTATCGGTGGCCTGCCCCGAGGCCGCGTCGTGGAGATCTACGGTCCGGAGTCCAGCGGCAAGACCACCGTCGCTCTGCACGCCATCGCCAACGCACAGGCGGGCGGTGGCATCTGCGCCTTCATCGACGCCGAACACGCGCTCGACCCGGAGTACGCGGAGCGCCTCGGGGTCGACACCGACTCGCTGTTGGTCAGCCAGCCGGACAACGGCGAGCAGGCGCTGGAGATCGCCGACATGCTGGTCCGCTCCGGGGCCTTGGCGTTGATCGTCATCGACTCGGTGGCCGCCCTCACCCCACGCGCAGAGATCGAGGGTGAGATGGGGGACAGCCACGTCGGCCTGCAGGCCCGGCTGATGAGCCAGGCGCTGCGCAAGATGACCGGTGCGTTGAGTGGGGCCGGCACCACCGCGATCTTCATCAATCAACTGCGCGAAAAAATAGGGGTGATGTTCGGAGTCCTGAGACCACCACCGGCGGCCGGGCGCTGAAGTTCTACTCCTCGATCCGGCTCGACGTCCGCAGGATCGAGACGCTGAAGGACGGCCAGGAAATGGTCGGCAACCGGACCCGCGTCAAAGTGGTCAAGAACAAGGTGGCGCCGCCGTTCAAGCAGGCTGAATTCGACATCCTTTACGGTCAGGGCATCAGCCGAGAGGGCAGCCTGATCGACCTCGGTGTCGATGCCGGTATCGTCCGCAAGGCCGGGGCCTGGTTCACCTACGACGCCGATCAACTCGGACAGGGTCGGGAGAATGCCCGATCCTATTTGCGGGCAAACCCGGATCTGGCCAATGAGCTGGAGAAGAAAATCAAGGAGCGGTTGGGAATTGGTCCTCAACTCGACGTTCCTGCCGGGATCGACCCCGTGACGGGCGAGGTGGAGTTCTGAGCACCGTGTCCGATCCCCGGGTGGCAGATCCCGAGTCCGATCCTGAGGCAGATCCAAGCGAGGTCGCCCGGCAGCTCGTGCTCGGGAAGCTGGCCGCCAGGGCCCGGACCCGGCAGGAACTGGCACAAGCCCTGAACGCGAAGCGGGTGCCCGCCGAGGCCGCCGAAGAGGTTCTGGATCGGTTCGTCGAGTTGGGGCTGATCGATGATGCCCAGTTCGCGCGCGACTGGGTCGAGTCTCGGCAGGGGCGGCGGTTCCTGTCCCGCAGCGCCCTCCGGCGAGAGCTGTCGGCCAAGGGTGTGGATCGTGGCGAAATCGAGGAGGCCCTGGAACCCGTGACCTCGGTCGAGGAGCTGGCGGCCGCTCGGCAGCTGGTGGAGAAGAAGCTGCGGTCGATGGGTCGCCTCGACGCCCAGGTCCGCTACCGCCGGCTGGCCGGTGCCCTGGCCCGCCGGGGCTTCGGGTCGGGGGTGATCGGCGCTGTCCTGGACGAGTTGCCGCTCGGCCTGAGCTGGCGCCGAACCACGCACACCCCGTTTCATGCTTGACCCGAAGTGCGCTCAGCCATACCCTGCCATCACGAGGTCTTCCAGCAACTCATCCGATATGAAACATTTCAGGTATCCGCCCGAGATGAATTGAAGAATTGACTAACCGACAAGATCCACTGAACCCGACAATTCTCGTCGTTTCCACTGGGCTGACCGGTTGACGGCTCAATAGAGTAAGTCATTCCGCTGGGAGGTCTCTTGAGTGCGCGTTTCGGCGCGCAGACAGGAGCTCAGCATGGAGATCGGGTTGTTCGAGACCTTGATGCTCGCGGGCCTCTTCGTTCTGATTCTCGTCGTCGCAGTCATCGGCTTCATCTCCGTTCGCCGGCTGCGCCGGCCTGCGCCTTCGGTCGCCACGCTGGCCGGAGGCCCGCAACGAACGACCCGGACCTCCGCCGAGGTGGCGGCGATCCGTACGGCGGAGCAAGAGGCTGCGGCCATCCTCGCGGAGGCCGAGGCGGGCCCGCGCCGAGGCACAGACTAAGGCCGAGGAGTTGCTCACCGCCGCCGAGGCGACGCGACGCGAGATGGACGAGGAGGCGCGCCTGCGCCGGGCCGAGCTCCGCGAGCAACGGTTCGAGATCGAGCGCCGCGAACTGCGCCTCGCGGACCGCGAAGAGCGACTCGACGCCGACACCCGGGTGCTGGAGGACAAGGCCCAGCACCTCGACGAGATGAAGGCCGAACCTCAAGAATCAGCGCAAGGCGCTGGCCGAAGCCGAGATCGAGCAGCATCAGGCCCTGGAACGAGCAGCCGGGCTGACCCGTGAGCAGGCCAAGGCCGAGTTGGTGGCCGTCGTGGAACACGACGCCAAGCGGCAATCGGTGCTGTTGGCGCGCGACATCGAGCGCCAGGCGACGCGGGAGGCCGACTCGCGCGCGCAGATGATCGTGGTCGGCGCCATCCAGCGGCTGGCGTCGGAGCAGACGTCGGAGTCCGTGGTCTCGGCCGTCCACCTGCCGGGCGACGACATGAAGGGCCGCATCATCGGCCGCGAGGGACGCAACATCCGCGCCTTCGAGCAGGTGACCGGGGTCAACGTGATGATCGACGACACCCCGGAGTCGGTGCTGCTCTCCTGTTTCGACCCGGTCCGACGGGAGACGGCCCGGCTGACCCTGACCGAGCTGGTTCGCGACGGCCGGATCCACCCGGCTCGGATCGAGGAGGTGCACGAGCGCAGCAAGAGCCAGATCGAGCAGCAGTGCCTCCGCTCCGCCGAGGACGCGCTGGCCGACGTCGGCATCTCCGACCTGCATCCGGCGCTGCTGCCCATCCTGGGCACGCTCCGCTACCGCACCTCGTACGGGCAGAACGTGCTCAAGCACCTGATCGAGTCGGCCCACATCGCCGGCCTTGATGGCCGCCGAGCTGGGTCTGGACGTCGCCCAGTGCAAGCGGTCGGCGTTCCTGCACGACATCGGTAAGGCGCTCACCCACGAGGTCGAGGGTTCCCACGCCATCGTCGGCGCCGAGCTGGCCCGCAAGTACGGGGAGCATCCCGACGTCGTCCACGCTATCGAGGCCCACCACAACGAGGTGGAGGTCCGGACGGTCGAGGCCGTGCTCACCCAGGCCGCGGACGCCATCAGCGGCAGCCGCCCCGGAGCCCGGCGCGAGAGCATCGAGGCCTACGTGCAACGGCTGGAGAGCCTGGAGAAGATCGCCGCCGCCCGCGAGGGCGTTGACAAGGTGTTCGCCATGCAGGCCGGCCGTGAGATCCGGGTGATGGTCGCCCCGGACGTGGTCGACGACATCGAGGCCCAGGTGCTGGCCCGCGACCTGGCGAAGCAGATCGAGGAGGAGCTGACCTACCCCGGCCAGATCAAGGTGACGGTGGTCCGGGAGTCCCGGGCCACCGAGACCGCCCGCTGACCGGGCGCCGACGAGCGGCAGCGCCCCGGCGGCCGCAGCCGAGCGACGCAGCGGAGCGACCGGCATCGGCCGCAAGGGACCGCAAGCGGTTGGCGCCGCTGCCATTTGTGCGCGCGGACACTATGCGGCCAGGCGACACGATTGACTGAGGCGATTAGCGGTGCTCATGTCCAAGCTTGTGGAGAACTGCGACGTCGATAGATTGTCTCCGACGTTGATTAGGCCTCATACAGCTGGAACTGGCAGGAAAAGCGCTTGCTCTCCGGTTGCCCCCGGACCTGCTTGACCGGTACGAGAACGAACTAGGCGAAGGCGACATTCCAGGCTGACTGTTGAGGATTTGCGCGGGCAACCCGCTACTTCAATCGATGGTTCCCACGCAACAGGGGATGCCTACTGGCCCCAGAATAGTTCTGGTCTAGTCCGTCGCCGCACCGGTACATCAAAACGCCGGATCAACCCCCGACGCGCGGCCCGCCGTGCCGTTCGGGCGGTTGAGCGGGTCAGCGCCTGCGCTGCGGCGCGTAATCAGTGTCTTCGTCGCCGCGCGGGAGCGCGTCCAGGCCACCGGGCCCGGTCTCCGATCGCCACGACGCCACCGCCGCCCAGCGCGTCAGGGGCGACCACGGCCGCACTGCCCCGCGTCCGCCGCATCCGCTGCTCCACCGCACTCGCGACCCGGGTCAGCGCGTAGTTCATCAGGATGTACATGACGGCGAGCACGATGAGCGTCGGGATCAGGTTGCCGCGGAACGTGGCCAGGTTCCCGCCCTCGCGCAGCAGCTCGAGGTAGACGATGTTGTAGCCCAGGGCCGAGTCCTTGAGGACGACGACCAGCTGGCTGATGATCGACGGCAGCATCGCGGTGATGGCCTGCGGGAGCAGGACGGAGAACAGCGTCTGGTTCTGCGTCATCCCGATCGCCCACCCCGCCTCGCGCTGGCCCTTGGGCAGCGAGCCAACGCCGGAGCGGACCAGCTCGGCGATGACGCTCGAGTTGTAGAAGGTGAGCCCGACCAACACGCCGAAGAAGGGCAGCCCGTCGCCCGAGATCTTGAGGATGAAGAGCCCGAAGAAGTAGGCGAAGAACATCATCATGAGCACCGGCACGGCGCGGAAGAACTCGACGTACACCCCGCAAAGGATCCGGATCGGGGCCAGGTGGCTGAGCCGCCCCATGCCGAAGGCGATCCCGAACACGAGGGCGAGAACCACGCTCGCCGCGGCGGCCTGCAGGGTCCCACGCAGCCCCGGTAGCAGGTACGAGGTCCAGGACTCCGGATCCAAGAACGGCGTCCACTTCGCGGCCTCGAGTTGGCCGGTCTGTGCCATGCCGCGGAGGACGAAGAACAGTACGGCGGCGATGATCACGGCGCCGACTACGGCGATGATCGCGTGCCGGACGCGCGACTTGGGACCCGGGGCGTCGAACAGGACGCTCGCGCCGGCGCTCATCGCTGCACCACCAGGCGCCGGGACAGCGAGGTGAACAACAGACCGAGCGGAAGGGTGAGGATCACGAAGCCGGCGGCCATGATGAAGAAGATGGGGAACAGCAGTGATATGTCGAACTCGAACATCTGCCGCATCAGCAGTGCCGCCTCGGCGACGCCGATCGTGGCGGCGACCGTGGTGTTCTTGGTCAAGGCGATCAAGGTGTTGCCCAAGGGGGCGATGGCGCCGCGGAAGGCCTGCGGCAACACGATGGTGGTGATGGTCGGAAAGAAGCTGAGCCCGATCGCGCGGGCGGCTTCGGCTTGACCCTGCGGAACGGTGTTGATGCCGCTGCGCAGTGCTTCGGCGACGAACGCCGCGTGGTAGACGGCGAGAGCCACCACGGCCCAGCGGAAGTTGTTGTCGACGATGAAGGTGGGGGAGTCTCTCGCCGTCCAGGACGACCCCGAGCGTGTTCGAGATGCCGAACGCGCAGAAGAACACAATCAGCGTGAGCGGGGTGTTGCGGATCAGCGTGACGTACGCCGTGCCGAAGCTCCGCAACACCGAGACCGGCGACACCCGCAGGACCGCTACCACGGTGCCGATCACGAGCGACCCGATGGCCGAGAAGAACGTCAGCTTGATCGTCATCCAGAACGCGGCGATGACGTCGTACTCCGCTCAGCAGACTTTGCAGTCCTTCGAGCATCCGCGCCTCCTCTCGGCCTGTCAGAGAACTCAGCCACAGACCGGACGGGGCGACGCGCATCATCACGCGCCGCCGCGTCACTTCGTCACGTCAGGCGCAGGCGTCGGGCTTCGGCGGGTTCGTCGAGGTGTCAACCTTGAAGCCGGACGGCCCGACCGTGGCGTCCAGCGCCTTCTGCCACGAGCCGTCGGTCTGCATCTTCTCGATCGCGGCGTTGATCTTGCCGCAGAGCTCGGTGTCGCCCATCTTGATGCCGACGCCGTAGCGCTCCTCGGAGAACGGCTTGCCGACGACCTTCAGCTTGCCCTTGTACTGGTCCTGAGCGGCGAAACCGGCCAGGATCACGTTGTCCGTCGTCACGGCGTCGATGGTGCCGGTGTTGAGCGCCTCGACGCACTTGGAGTATCCGTCGTACTCCTGCAGCTGCACCGTGTTGGCGAACTGGTCCTTGACCTTCTTGGCCGAGGTCGAGCCGGTGACCGAGCAGAGCTTCTTGCCGTTCAGCGAATCCGGGCCGGTGATGTCGGCGTTGTCGGCCTTGACCAGCAGGTCCTGCCCGGCGATGAAGTAGGGGCCGCCGAAGGAGACCTTCTTCTTCCGGTCGTCGGTGATCGAGTACGTGGCGAAGATCATCTTCACCTGGTCGCTCTGGAGCAGCGTCTCGCGCTGGGCCGAGGGGGACTCCTTGAACTCGACCTCGGTGTAGCCGAGCTCCTTGGCCACGTAGCGGGCGACCTCGACATCGAAGCCGGTGTTGTCGCTGCCCTCCTTCAGGCCGAGCCCGGGCTGGTCGAACTTCACCCCGACGACGACCTTGCCGCCGCCACCGGCCTCGCCGCCGGCGCTGCTGCTACCGCCGCCACACGCGGCCAACGACACGCACAGCGCTGCGCTGGCCGCCAGCGGCCAGCAGTTTCGTACCTACCTTCATGTGCCCTCCACTTGCGCCTGCTGGAGAGTTAATGGGTAAGGATCTTGCTCAGGAAATCTTTGGCGCGCGGGCTCTCGGGGCCGTGAAGAACGTCTCCGGGTCGTTCTCCTCCACGATCTGACCCTCGGACATGAACACCACGCGATTGGCGGCCTTCCGCGCAAACCCCATCTCGTGAGTGACCACGACCATCGTCATGCCCTGTTTCGCCAGGGTGACCATCACGTCCAGCACTTCGTTGACCATCTCCGGGTCCAGGGCCGACGTGGGCTCGTCGAACAAGATCACTTTCGGATCCATGGCCAGCGCCCGGGCGATCGCCACCCGCTGCTGCTGACCACCCGACAGCTGAGCCGGATACTTCTCCGCCTGCGATTCGACGCCGACACGTGTGAGTAGCTCCATTCCGCGCTTCTTGGCCTCGGCAGCCGACTTCTTCCGGACCTTGATCGGGCCCAGCGTGACGTTCTCCAAGATCGTCTTGTGCGCGAACAGGTTGAAGGACTGGAAGACCATCCCGACGTCGGCGCGGAGATGGGCGAGAGCCTTGCCCTCCTCCGGCAACTCCTCCCCGTCGATCTTGATTGAGCCAGATTTGATGGTCTCGAGCCGGTTGATGGCCCGGCAGAGCGTGGACTTCCCGGACCCCGACGGGCCGAGCACGACGACCACCTCCCCCTTGCGCACAGCAAGATTGATGTTCTGCAGAACGTGCAGATCGCCGAAGTATTTGTCGACGTCGGTCAGGACGACGAGCGGTTCTCCGACTTCCTCGGGCGCGACCGACTCGCCGGCGGTGGGGTCGGTGAGGTCGATGTGCTGACCGTCGGTCATGGCCCGACCATAGACGACTACGCGAGATATCGGTGGGAAGTGAGTGTTGAGATTAGGTTACGGGACCTTGATGATCGGGCTAAAACGCCTAGTGACCGCGAATTCCCCAGCGACCGCTGAACTCATCACCGGGTCCGAGAGTGAGCATGCCGTCGTGCGTCGGGCCGGCGTTGAAGGCATCGGGTCCGCAGGTCATGGGCTCGACCGCCACTCCGATGTCGCGCTGGTCCGCACCGGTGTAGATCTGCAGCCACCCGAACCCGGACTCGGCCCACAGCTCGGCAAAGCGGTCGCCATGCTTTAGGCGTGCGACCCACCGGCCGTCGTCGACCGTCACGTCGGTGAATGCCGTGTCGAGCGTCCGCTTCCCGATCGGGGCGGGTTCCCGGAGGTCGTAGGTGGTTCCCTCGACTGGCTCCACCGACCGCGGGAGCAGCCGATCGTCGACCGTCAGGTAGGAGGCGGCGGGCACCGATATCGTCAGTTCATCCACCGTCTGCTCCCCGGCCGTCAGGTAGGGGTGCGCACCGTAGCCGAACGGAACGTCGGTCGAACCGATGTTCGAGGCCGTGAGCGTGACGCTCAGGCCATCGTCATCCAAGCCGTAGCGCAGGCTCGCCCGCAAGATCCCCGGCCAGCCGGGCTGCGGGTAGAGGGTGACCGTCAAGGTAACCGAGTCGTTCGCGTGCTCCCCCAGCGTCCACGGCACATGTCGTGCGAGGCCGTGACTCGCGTTGTGCCGAGCGGGCTCGGTCAGGGCCAACTGCTGAGTGACGCCGCCGAACTCGTAGCGTCCGTCGCGGATCCGGTTCGGCCAGGGGATCAGCTGTTGACCGCGTCCGCCCTTGATGACCTCGTCCTCACCGAAGCCCAGCAACACATCGCGACCTCCGACCGCGTAGACCCGCAGCGCCGCGCCGAGTTCGGTCACCACCGCGCGCTGGTCTCCAGAAGTGATCTCGTACTGCTCGCCGGTGGGATTGGTCACAAGCGGAGCCTCTCGGGGGTAAGCGACATTGGCCCTTCGACAGGCTCAGGGCGCGAACAGGAGACGCAGCTCGTGACCGCGGCCTGCGCGGGCTGACAGACAAGATTGGTCACGCTTCGGCACTCTAGCGGAGCAGGCCTCACCCATTCGGCGAGCGAGGGAGCACGACCAGGCTGCGAGCGTCGGGGTCTCAAACGCGGCCGGCGACTGACGACGAGGAGTCGACGCCGCGGCTCGCAGTCCCGAGGCCGCGTGGAGACTGCGGCGTCGACGAGCGAGGAGGAGGCGTCGGTCAGAAGCGTTTGAGACGCGCGAGCAGCCTTAAGGTAAGGGAGTGCGCACCTACCAGATCCGGACCCATGGGTGCCAGATGAACGTGCACGACTCCGAGCGGCTGGCGGGACTGCTGGAGGAGGCCGGCTACTCCCGCGCCGACGACGACGCCCCTGATGTCGTCGTCTTCAACACCTGCGCCGTGCGGGAGAACGCCGACAACCGGCTCTACGGGAACCTCGGGCAGCTACTGCCGGCCAAAAAGCAGCGCCCGGGTATGCAGATTGCCGTCGGCGGCTGCCTGGCCCAGAAGGATCGGGGCGAGATCGTCCGCCGGGCGCCGTGGGTCGACGTGGTCTTCGGGACGCACAACATCGGCACGCTGCCGCTGCTTCTGGAGCGAGCCAGGATCTCCGAGCAGGCGCAGGTCGAGATCGCCGAGGCGCTGGAGCAGTTCCCCTCGACGCTGCCGACCCGCCGGGACTCCGCGTACGCCGCCTGGGTCTCGATCAGCGTCGGCTGCAACAACACCTGCACGTTCTGCATCGTGCCCTCGCTGCGCGGGCGGGAGACCGACCGCCGACCGGGCGAGATCCTGGCTGAGATCGAGATGCTGGTGGCCGACGGGGTGCAGGAGATCACCCTCCTCGGCCAGAACGTGAACGCGTACGGATCGGAGTTCGGCGACCAGCGGGCCTTCGCCAAGCTGCTGCGGGCCTGCGGTCAGATCGACGGGTTGGAACGGGTCCGCTTCACCTCCCCCCATCCGCGCGACTTCACCGACGACGTGATCGCGGCGATGGCCGAGACGCCCAATGTCATGCCCCAGCTGCATATGCCGCTGCAGTCCGGGTCGGACGCCGTGCTGCGCCGGATGCGGCGCTCGTACCGCAGCGCCCGGTACCTGGAGATCATTGAGAACGTACGGCGGGCCATGCCCGAAGCGGCGATCACGACCGACGTCATCGTGGGCTTTCCCGGGGAGACCGAGGAGGACTTCGCCGCGACTCTCGCGGTCATGGCCGCCTCTCGCTTCGCGGCCGCCTTCACCTTCCAGTACTCCGTCCGGGCCGGCACGCCCGCCGCAACCATGCCGGACCAGGTGCCGAAGGCCGTCGTCCAGGAGCGCTACGAGCGGCTGGTCGAGCTGGTCGGTGACCTCGCGTGGCGGGAGAACCTTGCCCAGGTGGGGCGGACGGTCGAGGTGCTCTTCGCCGACGGTGAGGGCCGCAAGGACGCCGCGACCGCCCGGATGTCCGGCCGGGCCCGGGACAACCGGCTCGTGCACGTCGCCGTGCCCGACGATCCCGGATTGCGTCCGCGCCCAGGCGACCTGGCCGAGACGACGATCAGCTACGCCGCACCGCACCACCTCAACGCCGACCACGGCCTGCTCAGCCTGCGCCGTACCCGCGGTGGCGACGCCTGGGCGGCCCGGCATGCTGAATCCTGGGTTTGTCGAGGGGCGACCGATTGTCGGCCTCGGCATGCCGTCGATCGGGGCTCCTGCTCCGCTCACGCCGGTAGCCGCCTGTTCCACCAGCGCGTAAGAGAGGGATCGGTATGCCAGCTGAGCGGTTCGTCGACCAGCTCAACATCCAGATCGAACACGAGTTCGCCGCCCACCAGCAGTACGTGGCCTGCGCGGTGTACTACGACGCGCTCACCATGCCGCAAATGGCGAGGTTCTTCTACACCCAGGCCCTGGAGGAGCGAGATCACGCGATGATGATGGTCCAGTACCTCATCGACTCCGATGCGCCGGTGATCACACCGGGCGTCGCCGCGCCGAAGGTCTCGTTCGGTGACATCGTCGCACCGATTGAGCTGGCGCTGGATCAGGAGAAGCGGGTCACCGCCCAGATCAACGAGCTGACCAAGATCGCCCGCGAGGAAACCGACTTCGCCTCCGATCAGTTCATGCAGTGGTTCATCAAGGAGCAGGTCGAGGAGGTCTCCACCATGAGTGACCTGCTCACTGTCGTGCGCCGGGCCCGCAACGACGTCGAGGCCATCGAGGACTACATCCTCCGCGAGCACAGTAAAGTCGGCGAAGATTCCTCGGCACCACCGGTTGCGGGCGCCTAGCTGACGTCTCGGGCAGGTAACTGGGTGCGCTGAGCCTCTGGAAGGGCCGCGGGGGCTGACTCCGTGCCCTGAGCCGGTGACGTTCCGCCCTGAGCTTGCTGAAGGGCCTCCGAGGTTGGTTGTCCCGGCGTCTCCCGTGGTGCCCGGTCGTTCGTCGCTTTCGGGTCTCTGGCCCGGTCGAAGATGCCCATCGGGGATGTACCTCCGTATCGTCGTCAATCCAGTATGGACAGACTGTCGGCGTGATCGCCGTCGTGGTCGGGCCGACTGCGGTCGGCAAGTCGGCTCTCGCCGTGGCGCTGGCGGAGCGTTTGCAGGCGACCGGCCGGCCGGCCGAGATCGTCAGCGCCGACTCGATGGCGGTCTACCGTGGCATGGACATCGGTACGGCGAAGCCGTCGGCGGCCGAGCGGGCGGCCGTTCGGCATCACTTGGTCGACATCCTGGAGATCCAGCAGACGGCCAGCGTGGCTGAGTTCCAGTCGATGGCCCGGCAGAGCATCGCCGAGATCTCCGCACGAGGCGCGGTCCCGATCGTTGTCGGCGGGTCCGCGCTGTACGTTCGGGCGATCATCGACCGCTTCGACTTTCCGGGTACCGATCCAGCGGTCCGAAGCCAGTTGGAAACCGATCTGGACGCCCTCGGTCCGGCACCGCTGTACGACCGGCTGGCCGCTGTCGATCCTGCCGCCGCGGCCCGAATCCTGCCGAACAACGGGCGCCGCATCATCCGGGCCTTGGAGGTCGTCCAACTCACCGGCCGGCCGTTCTCCGCCGAGCTGCCGGATCCGGTCTACGCCCTGCCTGAGGTGCTTCAGGTCGGTCTGGACGTCGACCGCACCACACTCGACGCGCGGATCGAGCAGCGGGTGGCATGGATGTGGCGGGAGGGTTTCGTCGCGGAGGTCGAACGTCTGGCCGAACGAGGTCTCCGCTCCGGGCGGACCGCCTCGCGGGCCCTCGGTTACCGGCAGGTGCTGACGTTCCTGGCCGGGGAGATCGGCGAGGAGGAGGCTCGCCTCCGTACGGTGCAGGCCACGCGACGGTTCGCCCGTCGGCAGGATGCCTGGTTCCGAAAGGATCCGCGAATCAGCTGGCTCCGCTTCGACCGCCCCGATCTGTGTCGCGGCGAGGTCGGTAGCGCCCTGTCGCGCAGGCACCGTCGACGTGCACTCACGCGAGGTGCGGCGACGAAGGGAGCCGGACTGGCGCATGGAAGGATGACAAGCGTGCGGGGATGGTCGTTCGCCAAGGGACACGGCACGGAGAACGACTTCGTGCTCGTCGTCGACCGGGAGAACATGCAGCCGGTCAGTCCGCACCAGGTAAAAGCATCTGTGATCGCCGGGCCGGGATCGGCGCCGACGGCCTGCTCCGCGCGGTTTTGGCGAAGCACGTCGAGGGCTGGGACGGCGACGGCGACCTCTGGTTCATGGACTACCACAACAGCGACGGCTCGATTGCCGAGATGTGCGGCAACGGCATCCGGCTCTTCGCCCGCCATCTGGTCGACGAGGGTCTCGCGTACGGGCCGGTCGTCCCCATCGCGACCCGGGCCGGCCTGCGGGAGGTGGAGTTGCTGCCGGACGGACGAATGCGGGTGGCCATGGGCCCGGTTGTCGTCTCGCCCGAGCCCGTGCCGATCGTGACCGTCGACGATCACCACTACGACGCCGTCGCGGTCGATGTCGGCAATCCGCACGCCGTCAGCTTCACCGACCACCTGGCCGCCGTGGATCTGTCGGCGGCACCGGCCTACCCGAACGAGGCCTTCCCCGAGGGGGTGAACGCCGAGTTCGTCCAGGTCCTTGGCGACCGGCACGTGGCCATGCGGGTCTACGAACGAGGCTCCGGCGAAACCCGCTCCTGCGGAACCGGAACCGTGGCGGCCGCGGCGGCCGCTCATTCCCGGCTCCCGGTTCCGGCGGAGCCGCCGGCGGGCGCCGAGCTACTCCGGTATCGCGTGGACGTGTCGGGCGGGACCGTCGAGGTGGAGCTCGGCGAGCAGGCGTATTTGACCGGGCCGGCGGTGGTCGTCGCCCGCGGAGTGATGACGATTCCCTGAGGAGTGCTGGTGGGTGTACTGGAGACGTTTTCGCTGGCGGGCAAGGTCTCGGTCGTCACCGGGGCCAACCGGGGTATCGGCCGGGCCCTGGCCGGCGCCCTGGCCGAGGCGGGCAGCGATGTCGTGCTGCTGGTCCGCCGCGCCGAACTGGCCGAGCCCGTGACGGCGGAGCTCGCAGCGCTCGGAGTCCGGTCCGAGGCGGTAGTCGCCGACGTGACCCGACCGGCGGAGGTCGAGGCGGCGGTCGAGGCGATCGCACGACACCACGGTCGCGTCGACGTGCTGGTCAACAACGCCGGCTTCTGCATCCATCGTCCCGCGCTGGAGGTAACCTCCGAGGAGTGGCGGGCCGTGATGGACGTCAACGTGGACGGCGTGTGGAACTGCGCCCAGGCCTTCGGCCGGCAGATGGTGGCCCAGCAGAGCGGCGCGATCGTCAACATCGGTTCGATCTCCGGTCAGATCGTCAACCGCCCGCAGTGGCAACCCGGCTACAACGCGTCCAAGGCCGCCGTGCATCAGTTGACCAAGTCCCTGGCGGCCGAGTGGGCTCCGTATGGCGTACGGGTCAACGCCCTGGCTCCCGGCTACATCAAGACCGAGATGGCGCCGGTCGACGAACCGCAGTTCCGCCGGCATTGGATCGAGGATGCGCCGATGCAGCGCTACGCCCTCCCCGCCGAGCTCGGGCCCAGCGTCGTCTACCTCGCCTCCGCCGCCTCCGGCTTCGTCACCGGCGAGGTGCTGGTGATCGACGGCGGCTACACACTCTTCTGAGGCCGTCCTTCCGCCGAGAGGAACTTCCAGGTCGGCGCGTACGTTTCCCATCTCGAGCTGGAAGACACGCCGGAATATTGCTGATCCGGGCGCGCCCTCCGGCTTGGGCTGGGAACGTGCCGGCAGGCAGAGAAACCGCGAACGAAATATGTTCGCTCAGTTTTGGTTCGTCGTGAGATTCTGACGTCACGATGACTTTGCCGAATCTGACGATTCGACGACGACGACATCCCCACCCGATCCGAACCCTCACGACGGCGAGCAACTGAGCTAGAGGAGCGCATCTCGCTCCGCCGTGTCGCGGGGATGTCGACCGAACTCACCGACATCACCGAGGTCGAGTACCGCCAACTGCTGCTCGAGCGGGTGGTGCTGGTCAGCGTCTGGACCGCCGGCAGCGAGGTCGACGCCGAGAATTCGATCGCCGAGCTCAAGCTGCTGGCCGAGACGGCCGGCTCGCAGGTGCTGGAGGGGCTGATCCAGCGTCGCAACCGACCCGATCCGGCCACCTACATCGGCCGCGGCAAGGTCGAGGAACTGCGCGAGGTCGTGGTGGCCACCGGTGCCGACACGGTGATCTGTGACGGGGAGCTCGGTCCGGCCCAGTTGCGGAACCTTGAGGACCGCGTCAAGGTCAAGGTCATCGACCGGACGGCGTTGATCCTCGACATCTTCGCTGCACATGCTCGGAGTGCCGAGGGCAAGGCCCAGGTCGAGCTGGCCCAGCTCCAGTATCTGAAGCAGCGGCTACGCGGTTGGGGCGGCAACCTCTCCCGGCAGGCCGGTGGTCGGGCGAGTGGGGGTGCCGGCATTGGTGGCCGTGGTCCCGGCGAGACCAAGCTGGAGACCGACCGGCGCCGGATCTCCAGCCGGATCGCCCGGCTCCGCGCGTCACTGCGGGAAATGGACAGCACGCGGGAGACCAAGCGGGCCGAGCGTCGGCGGAACCGGATCCCCTCGGTAGCGATCGTCGGCTACACCAACGCCGGCAAGTCCAGTCTGCTCAACCGGCTCACCGGTGCGGGCGTGCTGGTCGAGGACGCCTTGTTTGCCACGTTGGATCCCACGACTCGGCGGGCGGAGACGGCCGACGGTCGCGTCTACACTCTCACCGACACCGTCGGCTTCGTTCGGCACCTGCCGCACGATCTCGTCGAGGCTTTCGCCTCCACGTTGGAGGAGTCCACCAGCGCCGATCTGCTGATCCACGTGGTGGACGGCGCCGATGCGGATCCGCAGGGCCAGATTGCGGCCGTCCGTTCGGTGTTGGCCGACATCGGTGCCGCCGACGTGGGTGAACTGATCGTGATCAACAAGGCCGACCGGGCGCCGGCGGAGACGTGCACCGTGCTGCGGACCGAGTATCCCGATGCGGTGGTCGTCTCCGCGCGCACGGGCGAAGGCATCGACGACCTGCGGACCCGGATCGAGGGCCGCCTGCCGCGTCCCGAGCGGGAGCTGCGCGCCCTCATCCCGTACGAGCGGGGCGATCTGATCAATCGCATCCACCAGTCCGGTGAGTTCGTGAGCAGCGAGCACACCGAGGACGGGACACTCGTGGTCGCGCGCGTGCATCCGGAGTTGGCCGGCGAGTTATCCCCGTACGAGTTGGCCGGGCTCAGGCTGAGTGTCGGCTCGCGCCGTTAAGGTTCTGCGGTGACGGAGCCCACCAATCCGCCGACCGATCCGCCGACCGTGCGCCCACGGACGCGGTCGAGGCCGTCCTGGGCGCCGCTGTCGAACAGGTCGGCGGCCACGACCGGCTGGGCCAGATCGAGATGGCTGGCGCCGTCGGCGCTGCGCTCGAGTCGGGTGAGCATCTGTTGGTACAGGCCGGCACGGGCACCGGGAAGTCGCTGGGATACCTGGCGCCCGCCCTGGTGGCCCTGGCGGCGCAGCCCGGCACACGCATCGTCGTCGCGACGGCGACTCTGGCGCTGCAGGCCCAGCTCGCCAACGCGGACATTCCGGCCGCCCTGGCCGCCGTCGAGCAGGTGTGCGGTGAGCGACCGGTCACAGCCGTCTTGAAGGGGCGTACCAACTACGCCTGCATGCTGAAGGTGCGCGATCGTGTCAACGCCGACCAGGGTGCCCTCATCCCCGCCGCCGACCTTCTCGGCGAGGCCACAACGCCGGGCGGTCCCGAATCAGCCTTGGGGGCCGAGGTCCTCGCACTGCGGGAGTGGGCCGAGCACGAGCTCGAATCCGACGGCCTGGCCGACCGGGACGGGGCACCGAGTCACACCGAACGCGGGCTGGCAGCAGGTCTCCATTCCAGTCCGGGAGTGTCTCGGCGTGCAGCACTGCCCACAAGGCGCGAACTGCTTCGTCGAGAAGTCTCGGGAGCACGCCCGAGCGTCCGACCTCATCGTCACGAACCATGCCCTGCTGGCCATCGACGCCATGCACGGCGGCACCGCCCTGCCCGAGCACGACGCGGTGATCATCGACGAGGCGCACGAACTCGTCGCTCGAGTTACGGGCGCGGCGTCGGCCGAGTTGAGCCCGCAGGCGATCGAGCGCGTGGCCAGAGAGTGCTGAACTATCTCTCCGATGAGCTGGCGCTGGAGTTCCTGGAGTCGGCCGACGTGCTGCGGAGCGCCCTGGACGAGACGGCGTTGGAACGGGTCGAGGATCCCGACAGCGGGTTGATCACGGCCTGCCGGCAGATTGTGGCCATCACTCGCCGCGTGGTTTCGGAGCTGGCCGGGCCGGAGGAGAAGACCGATCCGGAACGCCGTCAGGCGGGTGCCGCCGTCAAGGAGCTGTTCGACATCGCGGAACGGCTGGTGGCGCTGTCGGCCCACGATGTCATCTGGGTGGCTGACCGGGACCGTTTCGGGCGCGAGGCGCGGGTGGCGCCGCTGTCGGTCGCCGGTCTGTTGCGGTCTCGGGTCTTCGCTGAGCGGACGGCCATCCTCACCTCCGCGACGCTGAAGCTGGGTGGCGACTTCGACGGGGTGGCGGCGTCCCTCGGGCTACGAGCCGAGGAACGGGTCACCCTTCGACAGGCTCAGGGCGCGAGGGAGGGCGCGACGGAGGGCGCGACGGAGGGCGTGACGGAGGGCGTGACGGAGGGCGCGAAGGACGGAGCGCAGCCCTTCGACATGCTCAGGACGCGCAGACCCCGGGCACGGACAAGGACGACGGCACGATTGCCTGGCGTGGGCTCGATGTGGGCTCGCCCTTCGACTACCCGAACCAGGGCATCCTCTACACCGCGCGGGCGCTGGCCCCGCCCGGTCGCGACGGGGTGTCGGAACAGGCGCTGGCCGAGATCGCGGAGCTGGTCTGGGCCGCGGGCGGTCGCACGCTGGGCCTCTTCTCGTCGCGGCGGGCGGCCGAGGCCGCCGCCGTGTTCGTGCGCAAGCAGCTGACCAAGCTCACCGTGCTGTGCCAGGGCGACGCCCAGCTCCCCGAACTCACCCGACGATTCGTGGCCGAGGAGTCGGCCAGCCTGTTCGGGACCCTGTCGCTGTGGCAGGGCGTCGACGTCCCCGGCGCGACGTGTTCGTTGGTGATCATCGACCGGATCCCGTTCCCCCGACCGGACGAACCGCTGATCCTGGCGCGGCAGCGGGCGGTGGCCGAGGCGGGCGGCAACGGATTCATGGCGGTGGCGGCCAGCCACGCCGCGCTGCTGTTGGCCCAGGGATCGGGCCGGCTGATCCGCCGGGTCACCGATCGCGGAGTGGTGGCGGTGCTGGACCCCCGGCTGCTGACCGCCCGGTACGGCAGCTTCCTCCGGGCGTCGATGCCGAAGATGTGGCCGACGACCGACCGCGACGTGGTCATCGGCGCCCTTCGGCGCCTCTCCGGCCAGGATTAGCGCCCCGGCGCTTCTGCGACCACGCGCTAGCGGGAGTAACAATCGCGTGCGAGAGTTGCGCCATGGAGCATACGTACGATTTTGATCTGGCCGTGATCGGCTCGGGGCCCGGCGGTCAGAAGGCGGCGATCATGGCCGCCAAGCTCGGCCACAAGGTGTGCGTGGTGGACAGCAAGTCAATGGTCGGCGGAGTCTGCGTCAACACCGGCACTATCCCGTCCAAGACGCTGCGCGAGGCCGTCTTGTACCTGACCGGGATGCAGATGCGCGATCTCTACGGCGCCAGTTACCGGGTCAAGGAAGAGATCACCATCTCCGATTTGCTGGCCCGGCTGCAGCACGTGGTCGGCCGCGAGACCGAGGTCATCCGCTCCCAACTGCTCCGCAACCACATCGAGCTCATTCCCGGCATGGCGTCCTTCATCGACCCGCACACGCTGTCGATCGACATCGAGGGTCAACAGGTGCACCGGACCCTGACCGCGCACAAGATCGTCATCGCCACCGGCACCATTCCGGCCCGGCCGAGCAACGTCGAGTTCGACGGACAGCGCGTCCTGGACTCCGACCAGATCCTGGAGTTGGAGAAGGTGCCCGACTCTCTCGTCGTGGTGGGCGCCGGGGTGATCGGCGTCGAGTACGCCTCGATGTTCGCCGCTCTGGGCACCCGCGTCACCCTGGTGGAGAAGCGGCCGCAGATGCTGGACTTCTGTGATCCCGAGATCGTCGAGTCGCTCAAGTTCCACCTTCGTGATCACGCGATGTCGTTCCGGTTCGGCGAGGAGGTCGCCAGCGTGGCGAGCGCCGGCCACGGCACCATCACGACCCTCGTCTCGGGCAAGAGGGTCGCCGCTGGAGCCGTGATGTACAGCGCCGGGCGGCAGGGCAACACCGACAGGTTGAATCTCGACCTGGCCGGACTGTCCCCGGATAAACGCGGCCGGCTTCTGGTGGACAAGAACTACGCCACGAGCGTGCCCCACATCTACGCGGTCGGCGACGTGATCGGCTTCCCGGCGTTGGCCGCGACCTCGATGGACCAGGGGCGCCTCGCAGCCTCGCACGCCTTCGGCGAGCCCGCACGGGAACTCCAGGCCCTGCAGCCGATCGGGATCTACACCATTCCGGAGATCTCCTACTGCGGGAAGGTCGAGGCGGAGCTCACCTCGGAGTCGATCCCGTTCGAGGTCGGCATCTCGCGCTACCGGGAGCTGGCCCGCGGGCAGATCACCGGTGACTCGTACGGGATGTTGAAGCTGATCGTGCACTCGGAGACCCGCGAGATCCTCGGCGTGCACGTCTTCGGCACCAACGCCACCGAGTTGGTGCACATCGGGCAGGCGATCATGGGGTGCGGCGGAACGGTCGACTATCTTGTCGACACCGTCTTGAACTATCCCACGCTGTCCGAGGCCTACAAGGTGGCGGCGCTGGACGTCGCCAACAAACTCCGCGCCGTCGCCCGGTTCACCAACCAGATGATCATCTCCGAACCCAGCATGTTGTGAGTGCGCTGGGCCTGTCGAAGGGCGCATCCAGCTCGTGCCCTGAGCCTGTCGAAGGGTCCATCCAGCTCGTGCCCCTCAGACCCGGCGCAGGACCGCGACCACCTTCCCGAGGATGGTGGCGTGGTTGCCGTCGATCGGGTCGTACGCCGCGTTGTGCGGAAGCAGCCAGACCTGGTCGTCGGTGCGTTTGAACGTCTTGACGGTCGCTTCGTTGTCGAGCAGCGCGGCCACGATGTCGCCGTTGATCGCCGTCGGCTGCTGGCGGACCACCACCCAGTCGCGGTCGCAGATGGCCGCCTCGATCATCGAATCGCCGCGGACCTCGAGCAGAAACATCGTGCCCTCGCCGACCAGCTGTCGGGGTAGGGCGAAGACGTCCTCGATCATCTCCTCGGCCAAGATGGGTCCGCCCGCCGCGATCCGGCCGAGGACGGGGACGTGGACCGGAGCCGGGTAGCTGTCGCCAATGCCGGTTTCGTCGACCTCGGCCGAGATCGACCCCGAGGACTCGTCGGACCCGCTGGGCATGAGCACCTCGAGCGCCCGCGGGCGGTTGGGGTCGCGCCGCAGGTGGCCCTTGGCCTCCAAGACCTTCAGCTGATGAGCCACGCTCGAGGACGACGCCAGCCCGACCGCGTCACCCATCTCCCGGATGCTCGGTGGATAGCCGCGGCGGTCGACGGTTTCCTTGATCACCTGCAGGATCCGTCGCTGCCGAAGGGTTAGGCCGTCGGCAGCGGTCGGTCCGTCGGGCAGGGTGCTCAGCGACCCCGTCGCCTCGAGAGTGGCCTCGAGTTGCCGGACGACATCGGATTGTGTGGGCCGGCCTCTCTTGTTGGCCGGTGGCTTACTGGTGGCCGTCCCTGCGGTCTTTTCGCGCGTGGCGGTGGGCGTCGGGCGGCTCTTCTTGCCGGTGCTGTCTGCCATAACCCGAACAATAGAGCCACGCTCAGACAGAATCAAACATCTGTTCGACCGTGTCGCGACGAATTGAGTGTGCTCGCGCCTGCTGGTTCGTCGAGCGTCCGGTGTCGCCCACGCAACTGTTGGGATGAGACATCGCTGAAACGATTCATCGATGGTCCAAGCCGACAGTTGCTTGAAGGGTGGCACCTGCCCTAGCGATCTGCGCTTGCGCGACTGTCAGTGGGCTCTGGTGAGCTTCTGAATTCAGAGAAGTCGAACAGTTGTGCGAAGGAGTCTTGGCAAATGCCGGCGATCTGCGGTATAAATCAAACACACGTTCTATCGAACACTCGTTCGATCTCACCAGCTCGAACGTGAAGGAGCAAGCATGAGTGTCATTGCGAACGAGGAAACCGCTGTCGTGTCGTCGCGCATCGCCAGAGCCCCGGGCACGCGGACGCGGCCCCGGCGGGCTGGGCGGGGGAGTGGACGCGCATCCCGCCCCCGGGCTCGGCCGCCACGCCCTGTTGCGGGTCCGGATCTGGCCTTCGATGCGCCGGTCCTTGCGCACGGCTGCGCGGTCGTGCGGCCGTGCGAGGCGACGCAGTGGCGGCTCACCGAGCGCGGCATCGCACTGATCATCGCCACCGGCCTGGCCATTGCGACCGCCGCGTTGGTCGTGGTCGGGCTCACGGCCATGCGGGTCACCGGCGACGGTTACGCTCCCTCCGGGCTGATCCAGGTACAGCGCTGACCCGCAACTGCTGCTCTACGCCCCGGTACCGGTTGCCGGTGTCGACCCAGGCACATCGGGGACCACCGTCTTCATCAGTTTGTCCGCGAAGGTCTGGCGCTTGTCGTCCCAGAGCGGCCAGAGGTAGCCGATGTAGGCGATGCCGTCGAGGATGTGCACGAGATCGCGCAAAAAGGCATTGAGCGCGCCGATCGGCTGCCCGGTGGCCTCGGCGACGAGTTTGATCTTGAGGACCCGTTTGCCGAGCGACTGCCCGGTCCGACCGGCCACGATCCACCGGTTGTAGATCTGCCAACCGAGGGCCGCCAGCAGCAGGACGCCGCCGACCGCCATCCAGCCGAAGCCGGCGGTGAGGTCCGGGACGACCCCCGGGGGAAGGTCCGTCTGCTGCATCATGCTGGTCAACCAGATGAAGTAGCCGATATAGAACGGAATCGTCGCGATCAGCGAGGGCAAGAAATCGATGAGGTAGGCACCGACTCGCCGAAGCCACGGGGCGTACGGATACACCGGCACCGGATAGCCGGCTCCCGGGTACGCCTGAGCGTACGGCTGGCCGGCGTAGGGCTGCCCGGGATCGGGCTCTCCGGCGTAGGGCTGGCCGGCGTAGGGCTGGCCGGCGTAGGGCTGGCCGGCGTAGGGCTGGCCGGGATGCGGCTGTTGACCGGGATACGGCTGCTGATCCGGCGGCGGATACGACTGCTGCTGATAGGACTGCTGGTAGGGCGGCTGGTACGACTCCTGCGGCGCCGACGTCGAGAAGCCCTGCTCGGGAGTCCCAGGCTGCTGGTAGCCGTACCTCGGCACGTCGCCGTAGATCGGCGCCGACTGATCGCCGCCGGGTTGTTCCCGAGGCGGCCCGGACGGGTTCTGCGGATCGGTCATGCTCGCCCTCCTAAAAGCTCAGGCGGTCACTGTAGAGCAGAGCAGATCCATTCCTGGGCTCCGCGCGCCGCCGCAGAGGATCTGCGGCCTGGGTTGCGGGCACAATGGGCGGATGGCCACCGCCGCTGCCTCGACCCCGGCGCAGCGATCGGCGTTCCGCGCGGGTCATGGGCTGGGCTGGTTGGCCGGTTTCGGCGCTTTCGGCGTCGGGCTCAGCGCGCTCTACGCGACCACCGGTTTCGGTCTTGGGTGTCCGTTCCGGACGCTGACAGGTTGGGACTGCCCCTTCTGCGGTGGCACCCGCCTTGGGAGCGCCGTCCTCCACGGGGACTTCGTCGGAGCGTTCTGGTTCAACCCGGTGGTCTTCGTCGGGCTCGGACTCCTGACGGTCCTGGGTGTCGTCTGGCTGGTCGAAGTCGCTGGCGGGCCACGCTTGCGCCTGCCGCCCAGGGCCGCCGCCTGGCTCGGCGCCATCCGTCCGAACGCCTGGTTGGTCATCGCCGCGGTCTTCGCCGTCGCCTATACCCTCGTTCGCAATCTCATCTGAGCTGGTTCGAAGCGTCGTCGCCTGCCCTCCGCGGCGTTGGTCCGGCGAGCCCTCAGCGCGCCTCTCGATGGTGACGCGCCGTTCTGTCAGACCCCTTGCGCATACTGGATGTTGGTCGTACGGTACCTAGATCTAGTAGTTACAGGCGTGTGATTCATCCACAGGTTGTGGTTGTTCACCCACAGCAGTCCACAACACGGTCCACACAACGGTCCACAGCTTGTCCCAACGGTTCTGCCCAGATCCGTCCCGAGTTCGATCGAAGCGCCGCCAGCGAGAGGAGTCGAGATGCATTGCCCGTACTGCCGTCACACCGACTCCAAGGTGCTGGATTCCCGGGTGGCCGACGACGGCAGCAGCATCCGCCGGCGTCGCCAGTGCCCCACCTGCGAGCGCCGTTTCACCACCACGGAGCAGATGCAGGTCGTCGTGGTGAAGCGCAGCGGGGTGGTGGAGCCGTTCCATCGCGACAAGGTCGTGAGCGGGGTCCGCAAGGCGTGCAAGGGCCGCCCGGTCGGTGAGGACCAACTCGCCCGGCTGGGTCAGGTCGTGGAGGACACGCTGCGGGCCACGGGTCAGCCGGAGATCCCGGCCGACGAGGTCGGCGTGGCTATCCTCGGACCTCTTCGCGAGCTGGATCAGGTGGCCTACCTGCGGTTCGCGAGCGTCTACCGCCAGTTCACCTCGGTGGACGACTTCGAAACCGAGATCGCCCTGCTCCGGGTCGAGTCGGAGCCCACCGGCATCGAACCGCTGATCCCGGATCGGCGCGACGACACCCACCTCAGCAAGTTCACCCCGCACAAACTGACGCCCAGACGCCCCAGTCAGGCTTGATCGAAAGAGGAATCGATGACCGAAACCACCCGTTCCGCCAACGGTCGCCCGGAAAGCAGGAAGAGCCGGGGCCGTGCGGCCTCCCTCACCATCGAGCGCGTGTTCACCACTCCGGGTGTGCACCCGTACGACGAGGTGACCTGGGAGCGGCGGGACGTCGTCCAGAACAACTGGAAGACCGGGGAGGTGGTCTTCGAGCAGACCGGCACCGAGTTCCCGTCGTTCTGGAGCGTCAACGCCTCGACGATCGTCACCACCAAGTACTTCCGGGGAGCCCTCGGCACGCCGGTCCGGGAGCACAGTCTCAAGCAGCTCATCGACCGTGTGGTGAAGACCTACCGTCAGGCCGGCGAGGACCACGGCTACTTCGCCGACGGCGACTCGGCGGAGATCTTCGAGCACGAGCTGACCTGGATGCTGCTGCACCAGTACTTCTCGTTCAACTCCCCGGTGTGGTTCAACGTCGGTACGAAGTCACCCCAGCAGGTTTCAGCGTGTTTCATCTTGTCGGTCGACGACTCGATGGACTCGATCTTGAACTGGTACCGGGAAGAAGGCTTCATCTTCAAGGGCGGCTCGGGGGCGGGCCTGAACTTGTCGCGGATTCGGTCGTCGAAGGAGCTGCTCAGCTCCGGGGGGACGGCATCAGGTCCGGTGTCGTTCATGCGCGGTGCGGACGCGAGCGCCGGCACGATCAAGTCGGGTGGAGCCACGCGACGGGCGGCGAAGATGGTGGTGCTCGACGTTGATCATCCCGACATCGAGGAATTCATCGAGACCAAGGCGCGCGAAGAAAACAAGATCCGCGCCCTCCGCGACGCCGGCTTCGACATGGATCTCGGGGGCCGCGACATTACGAGTGTGCAGTACCAGAACGCCAACAACTCGGTCCGGGTGACCGACGAGTTCATGCGGGCGGTCGAGGACCGCGCCGACTTCGGGCTCAAGGCCCGCACCGACGGGCGCGTGGTGGAGACGGTCAACGCTGCCGATCTGTTCGCCAAGATGGCCAAGGCCGCCTGGGAGTGCGCCGACCCGGGCATCCAGTACGACGACACGATCAACGACTGGCATACCAACCCTGAGACCGGCCGGATCACGGCGTCGAATCCGTGCAGTGAGTACATGTCGCTCGACAACTCATCCTGCAATTTGGCCAGTCTCAACCTGCTCAAGTTCCTGCGGGACGACGACACTTTCGATGCCGAGCTGTTCGAGAAGGCTGTCGAGTTGATCATCACGGCGATGGACATCTCGATTTGCTTCGCCGACTTCCCCACGGAATCGATCTCTACGACAACGCGGGACTATCGTCAGCTGGGAATCGGGTACGCCAACCTGGGCGCCTTGCTCATGGCCACCGGTCACGGATACGACTCCGACGGCGGCCGGGCGTTCGCCGCGGCGATCACCTCGCTGATGACCGGCGTCTCGTACCGCCGCTCGGCCGAACTGGCCGGAATTGTCGGCCCTTACGCGGGGTACGCCCGCAACGCGGCGGCCCACAAGCGGGTGATGCGGAAGCATCAGGCGGCCAACGACTCGCTCCGTACGGTGGGTTCGCTCGACGCTGACGTGCAGAAGCGGGCCACTGCAGCGTGGGATGGGGTGATCAAGATCGGCGAGGCGAACGGCTACCGAAATGCCCAGGCCAGCGTGCTCGCACCGACCGGTTGCCTGACGGCCGACACGCTCGTGACGACCGATCGAGGTCTCACCCGGCTCGGCGAGCTCGGGGACGTCTGGGGCGAGCGCTGGCAGGACCTTGATGCAACGGTGTCGACCGATGAGGGTCCGCGCGCGGCCACGAAATTCTTCGTCAACGGCGAGGAGCCAACGCGCAAGATCATCACTGAGGGTGGCTACACCATCCAGGGCACCCTCACTCACCGGATCAAGGTAGTCGAGCCGGAGTCCGGGGCCTGGGTGTGGAAGCGACTAGCCGACATCGCACCAGACGACTTGGTGCCGATCCAGGTAGGCACTCTGGTCGGTGAGCCACGGTTGGTTCCTTTGCCCGTGCTCGACCAGGCGTATTACGGCGGCGATCATGGGCTCGACGTGCCAGATGTTGTAACGGCGGAGCTGGCCGAGTTGGTCGGATACTTCATGGGCGACGGGAGCCTGCACGCCAAAGGCATCCGCCTTTGCGTCGCCGATACAGATCTCGACGTCGTGGACCGACTGCGAGTGCTCTCCAAGGAGTTGTTCCACCTTGAGCCGACTGTCACGGCTCAGCAGGGGTACCAGGAGGTGACGTTGTCGTCGATTCGGCTGGCGCGCTGGTGGCGTGCGGCCGGGTTCGCGAAGGTGTTGCCGTTGGCCGCCCACGTGGTCAAGGGCTGGACGCCGCGTGTCCCCTCCGCGGTGCTCGAGACAAATGACTCGGCGGTCTACCGGGGCTTCCTGCGGGGACTTTTTGAGGCAGACGGCGCCGTGCTGGCCGGGGTTCCTTCGGTGTCGACGGCCTCGTCGAGCTTCGCAGCGGAATTGCGCAGCCTGATGCTGACGGTGGGTTTGGTCACGACGACGCGGCAGACGGTGAGCGGCTGGGGCGGTCCGATCTATCAGGTTCGGCTACGGAACATCGATCATGCCCTTCGGTTCGACGAATTCGTCGGCTTCATGGGCCGCCGGAAGAATGAGCTGATCGTCGAACTGGAATCACCGCAGGCCGGCAACCGAGATTGGGTATTCCTGCCACGGACGACCTGGGATGAGATCGCTCCGATTGGATCGGAATTCCGTTCAGTCGTCATTGCGTCGCTCGGCAAGCACGGTGGCGTCCCACGGCAGACTGTTCAGTCGATCCTCGCCAGCAATCACGACAGCCGGCTGGTTCACGCCCTGGGTTATCTCTTCGAGCGGGTCTCAAACAACGCCGATGGCGGGGTGCAGCCGACGTTCGACTTGTCCGTTCCGGACAACGTCACTTATGTGGCATCCGGGTTCGTCAGCCACAACACCATCGGCTTCATGATGGACTGCGACACGACCGGGATCGAGCCTGACTTCTCGCTGGTCAAGTTCAAGAAGCTGGTCGGTGGTGGCTCGATGCAGATCGTCAACCAGACCATCCCGCGGGCGCTGAACCAGCTCGGCTACTCGAACGAGACCAGCGAGGCCATCGTGGAGTACATCGCCGAGCACGGTCACGTCATCGACGCACCGGGTCTGCGGCCGGAGCACTACGAAGTGTTCGACACGGCGATGGGGGAGCGGGCCATCAAGCCGATGGGTCACGTCCGGATGATGGCGGCGGCGCAGCCGTTCTTGTCCGGCGCCATTTCCAAAACGGTGAACCTGCCGGAGACGGCCACCGTGGAGGAGATCGCCGACGTGTACCTGCAGGGCTGGAAGCTCGGCCTCAAGGCGCTCGCGGTCTATCGCGACAACTGCAAGGTGGGGCAGCCGCTGTCTGATGGTGGAGGGGCCGGCAAGAAGGAGGAGTCCAAGGCTGAGGCCGTGGTCACCGAGGCACCGCGAGTCCTGGACCGGCCGATCAGGAAGCGGCTGCCGAAATCCCGTCCGAGCCGCACGACGTCGTTCTCGGTCGGTGGGGCTGAGGGGTACATGACGGCCGGCTCGTATCCCGATGATGGTCTGGGCGAGGTGTTCCTGAAGCTAGGCAAGCAGGGTTCGACCCTGGCCGGGGTGATGGACGCCTTCTCGATGGCGATTTCGATCAGCCTGCAGTACGGGGTGCCGCTGGAAACCTACGTGGCCAAGTTCACCAACATGAAGTTCGAGCCGGCCGGTCTGACCGACGACCCGGACATCCGGATGTCGCAGTCGATCATGGACTACATCTTCCGCCGCCTGGCGCTGGACTACCTCTCCTTCGACGAGCGGGCGGAGCTCGGCATCTACACCGCGACCGAGCGGGCGCGGCAAGTGCAGACCGGCTCCTACCTCCCAGAGGATGAGGAACTCAGCGAGGCCGATTCGCTGAAGAACGACGCCGGTGACGACCTATCAACCGATCAGCTGTCGGCCGATGCCGAGGTCGAGGCTCCGGCGGCCATAGCTCCGGCACCCAAGGGGGCCCACACCACCTCGGAGTTGTTCGAGTCGATCACCGGGACCAGCATCGACGCACCGCTCTGCTTCACCTGTGGCACCAAGATGCGGCCCAGCGGCAGCTGCTACGTCTGCGAGGGCTGCGGCAGCACCAGCGGCTGCAGCTGAGCCCTCGAGAGCCCGATGCCCGGAGAGGACTCGAGTCTCGAGCGGTGGTCGCCGGAGGAGCTTCGGCTCGCCGGTGCCGCCCTCGGGGCCGAGTACAGGGTGGATCGTGCTCTCTCCCGTGAGTATCGGTGCCGCCTGGGCCGTAGCTGCAGCCTGCTTCGTCGTGACCGTGGTCGCTCTGTTCGCGTACTGGCGGCGGTCACTCGGGGAGCTCCAAGCTTCGATTCGCCCGATCCATCCGACTCCCGCCAGACCTACCCGCCGGTCGCTTCTGAGTCCCGGCGGCCTGACGTCCGGGGATTGCTCACGCTGGTGGCAGCTGGTCGGCCACCTCCCTCGGCGCCCGCATCCGCCAGGCGTCGGTGACCAACTCGACCAGGCGTGGCTCGTCGATCTGGATCAACCGTACGAGGACCACAGGGTGCCGATCCCATTCCGGAACCATGAAGAAGATCTCCGGCTCACCGAGCAGCAGCGCCTGCTTCTCGCCCTCGTCGCCGACGTAGAGCACCGCGATGTCGGTTCGGATCACCCATCCGTTGGCGGGCACGCGCTCTGGATAGGACCAGACGAAGCCGCGGTTCGCGACCCGGAAGTCGAACCCGTCGCTGTCGATCTCCACGACCTCCGGGAGGGCGATAGCCAGGCGGCGAACGTCGTCCGCGTCAACCATGCCGCCACCGCCCAGCCGCCGTCACGACACGACACTAGACACCACGGGAGACATCCGAATAGGTGTGACCGATTACAGACTTACAGCAATATCCTGAAAGCATGACCGAAGTGGACCGCGAGGCTCTCGACGCCTACTCCAACGCCGTTATCACCGTGGCCGAGGCCGTTTTGCCCAGTGTCGCCAGTCTGCGCGTGCGGCATCGGCGGGGCGAGGGAGCCGGTAGTGCGAGCGTATTGACCGAGGACGGTTACCTGTTGACCAGCGCCCACGTCGTGGAGGGCGTCCAGCAGGTAGACGCGGCTTTCGCCGACGGCACCGAGACCGGTGCCGACGTTGTGGGCCGGGATCCCCTCTCCGACCTGGCCGTGCTCCGGGCTCGGAGACCGGTACCCGCACCCGTCCGCTTGGGCGATGCCAGCCGTCTGCGGGTCGGCCAACTCGTCGTCGCCCTCGGCAATCCGCTCGGGCTGGCCGGCAGCGTGACAGCCGGCATCGTCTCCGCGCTCGGCCGGTCCTTGCCGACCCGCGGCGGCCGAGTGGTCGACGAGGTGATCCAGACCGACGCCGCCCTGAATCCGGGCAACAGCGGCGGCGTGCTCGCCGACAGCGCGGGCCGGATGGTGGGCGTGAACACCGCAGTCGCCGGCATCGGTGTCGGCCTTGCGGTTCCGATCAACGTCACCACGCAGCGGATCATCAGTGCGCTCATGACCGCCGGCCGGGTCCGGCGGGCCTGGCTCGGTATCGCGGGCAGCCAGGCTCCGCTGCCTCCCACGCTGGCCGAACGTCTGGGCCGCCGCGACGGGCTCCGCGTCGCGCAGGTCGTCTCCGGCAGCCCGGCCGATGCGGCCGGGCTCCGTACGGGCGACGTCCTGGTCGCCGTCGCCGGCGAATCGGTGGCCTCGAGCACCGCCCTGCAGAAGCGGATGCTTGCGGACGCCATCGGGCGCAGGGTGGAGATCACGGTGTGGCGCAACGGAGCTCTGGTGGACGTCATCGCCGTACCTCGGGAGCTGACCGAGCGCTGATCCCGACCGGCGGCGGCACGACGTAGGGCCGCAGTGCCGCGGCCCGACCGTTGAGCTCGGCCATTCGAGCGGCCGCGTCCGGGGGGACCTGACCGCGTCGCACCTGGCCGTGCAGGAACGCCATCTCGATCAGGGTCTGCTGGAACGCCTTCATCGCCTGCACGGCCGGGCGACCGCCGACGCGGCGCGCGTGCCGGCGGGCGGCGCTGCGACTCGGCAGGCTGGCGGCGAGCTCGATCTCGGCCGTGTTCACGAAGCCGAAAGTGACGCACTCGGCGAGTGACGTGCGGATCATCAGCCGTTCGCGCTGCCGGGTCCAGACACCCAATCCGACCGCCAGGCCGAGGACCGGCAGCATGACGAACACGTACGCCACCAGGTAGCCGAGTTGGTTGTAGAACGTCACGCTGGCGTTCCAGAGCGCGTGCAGCGCCACCGCGACCACAAAACCGAGCAGCGGGGCCACCACGCGGACCACCGATGACCGGGCCTGGACGGCGATGCCGAGGCCGATGCCGAACATCGCCGCGTAAAGCGAGTGGGAGAACGCCCCGAGCACCCCCCGCAACACCACCAGCACCGCAAGGCTTTCGGTGCCGCCGCCCACGTAGCTCACCGAGTAGTACAGCGTGTCCTCGACGAAGGAGAACCCGATCCCGACCAGCGCCGCATAGATCGCCCCGTCGAGCGGACCGTGCAGCTGCCCGGGTCGCAGCACCACGAGCAAGATCAAGAACAGGCCCTTGCCGAACTCCTCCGTCACTGGCGCCCAGACCACGGCCGCGACGACCTCGGAGTCGCTCACGAGAAAGGCCAACAGATAGGACAGGCCGGCGCCGATCAACACCGCAGCCGTGCCGCCCCAGGCCAGCGCGGCCACCCGGTAGCGCCCCGGCTCAGGTTCGTAGCGGTCGAGCCAGAAACACAGCGCAATCAGCAAGGGAAAGGTCACCGCGGCGGCGAGAGCCGAGATCACCACCGGCACGGGACTGGCGTTGATCACCAACAAGATCACCACGCCCAGCCCGATCAGCCCGAGGACGACACCGGTGCCCACGGCCAGTACCGACGTCCGGGGACGCAGAGACGGCGGGGAGGCGAACGGCCGCGTCATCGCCATCTCGGCATCCAGCCTCTCCCGCTCATCCGCTCGTGACCCACCCATAGGATCACAACCTCATCGGTGTCGAGGTCGGAAGGGCGGGCGTGCAGGGGGTTGCCACCGGCTTCGTCACCATCGGAGCGGTGATCGCCGTCGGGTTCCTGCTGGCGCACATCAAGCTGCTGGACGCCCGCAGCCAGCGCATGCTGGTCCGCATTTCGTTCTTCGTGGCCAGTCCGGCCCTCATGATCACCGTCCTCAGCCGGACCGACGTCTCCCGGATCTTCTCGGCCAACCTGGTCGCCTCGGTGGCCAGCGTGGTGGTGGCCGCCGTCGGCTACATTGCGCTCGCGCGCCTGGTGTGGCGGCGGAGTCCGAGCGAGACGGTGATCGGCACGTTCGCCGCCGCGTACGTGAACGCCGGGAACCTTGGTCTGCCCATCGCGGCGTACGTCCTGGGGGACGCCTCCCTGGTCGCCCCGATGCTGCTGACCCAGCTGATCGTGCTGCAGCCCCTCGGCCTGCTGGTGTTGGACCTCACCACGGCGCGGACCGACGATTCGGCCTCCAGGCGGCGGCGGATCCTGTTCGTGCTCAGCCGCGTGGTTCGCAATCCGCTGCTCATCGGCTCACTGCTCGGTCTGCTGCTATCCATCGTGGCGCTCCCGCTGCCCCCGCTGGTGAACGAGCCGTTGAACCTCATCGCGGGAATGGCCGTGCCCGCCATGCTGCTGGCGTACGGAGTGTCACTCCGACTCGGTCCGCTACCCGGCGCGGGAGAGCCGCCGAGCCAGGTCGCGACCATCGTGGCGCTCAAGCTGGTGGTGCAGCCACTCGTAGCCTTTTTCGTCGCCCGGTACGCCCTCGGATTGCCCGATCAGGCGGTCTTCGCGGTCACCGTCATCGCCGCGTTGCCCACGGCTCAGAACGTGTTCACCATTGCGGTGCGCTACCACAGCGGCGTGATCCTGGCCCGGGACACGATCTTCTGTTCGACCATCCTGTCCGTCCCCGTCATCGTTGCCCTCACCGCTCTGCTCACGTAAAGGGCACTGCTAGGTTCGGAGACGGAGAGCGTCCGGCGGCGAGGGCCCTCGTGCTGTGTGGGAGGAGGCGAGCGTGGCCGACATCGACGACTTCGACGTCGACCGCAGCACCGCCAGGTCCTGGGCAGAGTTCCAGTCGCGCCTGGCCGAGGTGATCTCGATGATCGACGAGTCCGCCGATCTGACGATTGGGACGGCCGCCGTGAATCCTGAGGGCGTCCCGTTCGTGCGCTTCAGCAGCCCGGCGACGCATGTGATCCGCGCCGAGGCGGCCAGTAACGCCACACTCAACTCTGACTTCCAGTTGCGGCCGGAGCAGTTGACGGCGATGGAGGAGCTGGGGTGGCTTTCGCCCAGTGCCGACGCCGGTGGGAGCGCCGACTTCGCTGTGGAGCGCCCCCAGGATGATGCCGAGCAGCTGGCTGCGTTGGCCGTGGCCGCCCTGCGCGACGTGTACGGGGTGCAACATCCGGTCTTCCTCGCGCCCGACCAGCTGGGCGAGGTGCTCCAGACGGCACCGCCGACCGAGGCGCCGGCCCCGATCCTGGACGCCGACGATGTCACCGCCGTCGTGCCGTCGGGCCGGTCGCATCTCAACGCTCTGGTCGACGCGGAGCTGAGGGCGATCTTCGGCCACGCCCCGCTCCGGGACACCGACGACGACGTCGCGATCCGGGTCGGATCGGCCATGTTGTTCCTCCGCACGACCCCCGACGCCCAGGAGATCGTGCTATTCGCTCCCGTGGTGCACGACGTGGCCGGGCGATCGCGGGCCACCGAGGTCTTGAACGATCTCAACATCGAGGCCCGCTGGGTGAAGTTCCAGCTCGTACGCGATCGTGTCTTCGTCATCACCTCAGTCCAGGCGCGTCCGTTCGTGCCCGCGCACCTGCACCAGGCGGTCCGGATCATGGCGGAGACGGCCGATTCGGTGGACGACGAACTGGCCCGCAAGCTCAACGGGCGCACCACCTTCGACGGCCAAAGCGGCGGTGCGGCAGCCGACCTCTGAGCCGCAGTGAGCCGCAGTGAGCCGCACTCCATGACCGAAGCGCCGAGCACCGTCGAGCCTCGGATCGAGTTCGATCCGGAGCTGCCGATCAGCGCGTGGCGGGCCGAGATCGCCGACGCCATCGCGGGTCACCCGGTGGTCATCGTGGCCGGTGAGACCGGATCGGGAAAGACGACGCAGCTGCCGAAGATCTGCCTACAGCTGGGCCGGCGGGCGATCGGTCACACGCAACCGCGGCGGATCGCCGCGCGCAGCGTGGCCGAACGGTTGGCGGCGGAGCTAACCGTGCCCCTGGGCGATCTGGTCGGCTACCAGGTCCGGTTCACCAAAGTGGCGGGCCGTGACACCCGGGTGAAGGTCATGACCGACGGGGTGCTGCTGGCCGAGATCGGCACCGACCGCGATCTTCGCCGCTACGACACGATCATCGTCGACGAGGCGCACGAGCGGAGCCTCAACATCGACTTCCTGCTCGGTTACCTGCGGCAGCTGAGCAGCCGGCGACCCGATCTGAAGATCATCATCACCTCCGCCACCATCGACACGGAGCGGTTCGCCGCGCACTTCGCCGACGCCTCCGGACGCCCGGCTCCCATCGTCGAGGTGTCGGGCCGGAGCTACCCGGTCGAGGTTCGGTACCGGCCATTGTTGGTGGAAGGGGTGGTGGACCAGGTCGCCGGCATCTCCGCCGCCGTCGCCGAGCTGTCCGAACTCGGTTCGGGCGACATCTTGATCTTCCTGTCGGGCGAGCGGGAGATCCGCGACGCTGCTCAGGCCATCACCGGGATGCAGCTCCGCTCCACCGAGGTCCTCCCGCTCTACGCCCGGTTGTCCGCGGCGGAGCAGCACCGGGTGTTCAGTGGCCACTCCGGGCGGCGGATCGTGCTGGCCACCAACGTGGCCGAGACGTCGCTGACCGTGCCGGGCATCCGGTACGTGATCGACACCGGCCTGGCCCGGATCTCGCGGTACTCGGCCCGGACGAAGGTGCAGCGATTGCCGATCGAGCCGATCTCCCGCGCCTCGGCCGACCAGCGGGCCGGGCGCTGCGGACGGGTGGCGCCGGGGGTCTGCATCCGGCTGTACGACGAGGAGGATCTCACCTCCCGGCCGGAGTTCACCGAGCCCGAGATCCTGCGGACCAACCTGGCTTCGGTACTCCTGCAGATGGTGGCGGCCGAGCTCGGGCCGATCGAGTCCTTCCCGTTCGTCGATGCCCCGGACCGCACGGCCATCACCGACGGGCGGCGGCTGCTCGAAGAACTTGGCGCGTTCTCGGCCGGCTCCGATCGGCGTTCCGGGCCCCGCTTGACGGCGATGGGGCGCCGCTTGGCGCAGCTGCCGGTCGATCCTCGGCTGGGCCGGATGCTGCTCGCCGGGGAGACGCACGGCTGCCTGCGAGAGGTGTTGATCATCGTCTCGGGACTCTCGATCCAGGATCCGCGTGAGCGACCCGCCGAGCAGCGGGAGAAAGCCGATGCCCTGCACCGCCGCTTTTGGAGCGCAAGCAACGACCCTTCGACAAGCTCAGGGGGCGACCCTCCTGGCCCCTCGACAAGCGCAGGGAGCGATCCGGCCGAGGGTGACTTCGCGGCCCTGCTGCGGCTGTGGGACTACCTCAAGACGGCCCAGAAGGAGCTGTCGGGGAACGCCTTCCGGCGGCTGTGCCGAGACGAGTTCCTGCACTTCTTGAGGATCCGGGAATGGCAGGACCTGCACGCGCAGTTGCGCGACATCACTCGCGACCTGGGGTTGGGACGCAATCGATCCGCCGCGCCGATCGACCAGGTGCACCGCGCGGTGCTGAGCGGTCTGCTGTCCAACGTCGGGCTGGCTGACGTGGTCGAGCGAACTGCTACGACGAAGAGTCGACGCGGCCGGGCCTCGCGGGAGTACCTCGGCGCCCGCGGCACCCGCTTCGCCATCAATCCGGGCTCGAGCGTCGCCGCGTCGGCACCGCCGTTGGTGATGGCCGCCGAGATCGTGGAGACCACCCGCCTGTGGGCCCGGACAGTGGCCGGCATCAGCGCCGAACAGGTCGAGCAGGTCGGCAAGCATCTGGTCAAGCACAGCTACTCCGAACCACACTGGTCGGCACGCTCGGCGGCCGTCATGGCCTACGAGACCGTGACCTTGTTCGGCGTTCCGATCGTCTCCGGCCGACGGGTGGGCTACGGCAAGATCAATCCGACGCAGGCGCGGGAGATCTTTCTGCGCTCGGCGCTCGTCGAGGGGCTCTGGCGCACCCGGCATGCCTTCTTCGCTGCGAACGCGGCCACCCGGGCCGAGGCCGAGGAGCTGCAGGAGCGAACCCGGCGCCGCGATCTCGTCGTCGACGACCAAGCGATCTTCGACTTCTACGACGCCCGCATCCCGGCCGAGGTCACTTCCGGTGGGCACTTCGACGTGTGGTGGAAGCGGACCCGGACCGAACAGCCCGACCTGCTCGCGCTGACCCTCGACGATCTGGTCGCACCCGAGCGCGACGTCGCCGACATCGACGCCTTCCCCGACGGGTGGCGCTATGGGCCGCACACCTTCCCGCTCACGTACCGGTTCGAGCCCGGCGCGCCGCGGGACGGCGTCAGTGTGTCGATTCCGTTGGCCGCGCTCAACCAGCTCGATCCGGCACCGTTCAGTTGGCAGGTGCCGGGGCTGCGCCTCGAACTCGCGACGGAGTTGATCCGGTCCCTGCCCAAGGCGGTGCGCCGGCGGTTCGTGCCCGCGCCGGAGTACGCAACCCGCGCGCTGAACTGGCTGGCGGAGCATGCAGGATCCGATCACGAGACGCTCCCGGGAGGTCTGGGGCGCGCCTTGCGGGCACTGACGGGCGAGATCGTCAACGACGCGGCCTGGAACGCCGACGCGGTCCCACCGCACCTGCGGATGACCTTCCTGGTCGTCGACGAACCAAGTACATCTCCGACCACAACGTCGGTGCGCACGGAGGGCAAGGACCTGGCCCAGATCCAGACCGAACTGGCCGGCGCAGTGCGGGTGAGGTTGTCGAGGGCCGCGGCGGAGCACACGCACGCCGGGGCCACGTCGTGGCAGTTCGGCACCATCGCCGAGCAGGTGGAGCTGCGGCAGGACGAGCACGTCGTCGTGGGGTACCCCGCGCTGGTCGACGAGCAGGTCAGCGTCGGTCTCGCGGTGGTCGACACGCGGGACTTGCAGCGGCGGCTGCACCGGCTGGGACTCCGCCGGCTGGTCTTGCTCGGCACTCCCGATCCGACCCGCTGGGTGATCGCCCACCTGCCCAACGCGGACAAGCTGACTCTCGCGGCAAGTCCGTACGCGTCGGTACCGGCGCTGCTGGCCGACGCACGGCTGGCGACGATCGGTGAACTGATCCGGCGCTCGCCGATCGGCCCGGTCCGCGACGAGGCGTCGTACCGCCAGTTGTGTGACGCGGTCCGCGTCGACGCGGCCGATCTGATGCGGACCGTGACGTCGCTGGCCGCGGAGATCCTCGAACGGCACGGGGCCGCCGCCGGCCGGGTGAGCGAGGTCGCCCGGCGTGATCCAGCCGCCGCGGAGGACCTCACGGAGCAACTCGGCAACCTGGTGTTCCGCGGGTTCTTGTCGGCCACTGCCTACCCGCACCTGGTTGAGCTGCCGCGTTACCTGCAGGCGGCCGGCCTGCGCATCGACACCCTCCTCAGCGCCCCGGCCCGTGATCGTCCCGGTTTCGAGGTCATCTCCCGCTGCGAGGACGCCTACGCCGCACTGGTCGATCTGGTGCCACCGGGGCCGCTGCCGGAGTCGGTGGCGGAGATCGGGTGGCAGCTCGAGGAGCTGCGGGTCAGCCTGTTCGCGCAGTCTCTGCGCACCAGGCTCCCCGTCTCGGAGAAGCGGGTGCTAGCCGCCATCGCCGAGGCTCGCCGTTCGCTTTGACCGCTGTGTTCTGTCGACCGCTGCGACCGGCGCAAGCCGTCGTACGGCGGGAAACGTGGTTGCACACCCGGTCTTACGGCGCTCCGAGCGGACCCAGCGTGCGGTGTTCAGGCCCAGCACGCATGACGACGGTAGATTTGAGGGGTGATGGATCCGCGCCAGCTGTACACCGTGAACGAAGAGGTGCTGGCCAAGCTCAAGGAGCACCGACCCGTGCTCGTCCATCAGATGGATGGATTCGTCGACGCGGGGCAGGCCGGCCGGCTGTTCGCCGCCCATCTGCTGACCCAGCTCGACCACGAGGTGTTGGCGGAGTTCGATCACGATCAACTCCATGACTACCGCAGTCGGCGCCCGGCCATGGTCTTCGACACGAACCAGTGGAAGTCCTACGCCGACGTCCAGCTGCGGCTCTACCGGATGACCGATGAGCACGGTGAGGTGTTCCTCCTCTTGACGGGTCCGGAGCCGGACGTGCAGTGGGAGCGGCTCGCGGCCGCGGTTGTCGGACTCATCGACCAGTTGGGCGTACGGCTGACCGTCAGCCTCCACGGCATCCCGATGGCGGTACCGCACACCCGGCCGATGACCCTGACCGCGCACGCCACCGACCCCGAACTCGTGCAGGGCTACCGGAGCTGGATCGACCGGGTCGAGGTGCCCGCGAGCTTCACCGGTCTGCTGGAGTTCCGGCTCGGCCAGCTCGACCGCAAGGCGATGGGCTTCGCCGTGCACGTACCGCACTACCTGGCGCAGGCCACCTTTCCGGAAGCGTCGCTGGCGCTCACCCGGACGCTGAGCCAGGCGACGGGGATCACCGTGCCGTTGGCCGATCTGGAACAGGCGTCGGTGTCGAATCTCAAGGACATCGCCGAGGAGATGTCGACGTCCAGCGAGGTCCAGGAGCTGGTGGCTTCGCTGGAGGCGCAGTACGACGCCCTCCAGGCCGACGAGTCGCGCTCCGTGCCGAGCGCGGAGGAGATCGGCGCCGAGTTCGAGCGCTTCCTGGCCGAGCGGGAGAAGACCGAGGAGTAGGCCTGGGGTTCGGGCTCGCCGAATTCCAGGTTTACCTGGTATTCCGCTACTTCACGGGGCATGCACGCCACGTGAAGTACGGGTTTTCCGCGTTCAGTAGCTGTAGGCAGCCGGGCGTCGATTCGCGCGCAATCACTTCGGCCCGTCGACAGGCTCAGGACGCGCCCGTGGATAGGCTCGCGCCGTGCCGCAATCGGTGACGGATCTGCTCGATCTCTTGGAACTGGAAGAGATCGAAGTCGGGTTGTTCCGGGCCCGCCAGCCCGACACCGCTCTACAGCGGGTGTTTGGTGGGCAGGTGCTGGCTCAGGCCCTGATGGCCGCCTCGCACACGGTCAGCGTCGAGCGGAGCCTGCACTCCTGCCACGCGTACTTCCTCCGGCCCGGTCGCACCGACCTGCCGATCGTCTACGACGTGGAGTCGGTTCGCGACGGCGGCTCGTTCTCGTCCCGGCGCGCCGTGGCGCGGCAGGGCGGCGACGTCATCTTTTACCTCTCCAGCTCGTTCCACGAGCGCGAGGACGGCTTCGACCACGCCGATCCGCTGCCGGCCGACGTGCCGGCGCCGGAGGACTGTCCCACTCTCGGGGAGGTCATGGCGAAGGCCTCGGGCCGCCCGTCGACAATGTGGGAACGCGAATGGGGCGCTCTCGACGTCCGCTACGTCGGCGACTCACGGGCGGGCGGAGCGCTCGAGGATTCACGCCATCCCGCCCGGGCCCGAGTCTGGATCAAGATCGGCGGCCTACTGCCGGAGGATCGGCGCTTCCACCAGGCCGCGCTGGCGTACGCCAGCGATCTCACCCTGCTGTCGGCCGCCACCGTCCCCCACGGGGTTCTGATCGGCCTGAACGTCCAGGCCGCTTCCATCGACCACGCCATGTGGTTCCACCGGCCGTTCCGGGCCGACGAGTGGCTGCTCTACGACCAGGTGTCCCCGTCGGCCTCCGACGCCCTCGGCCTGTCCACCGCCCGCCTCTATCAGGGTGACCAGTTGATCTCGAACGTCGCCCAAGAGGGACTCATCCGCCCGCTACGCACGAGGCGCTGATCGCGGTGGCCAAATCGGCTCAGCCCCTCAGGCGTACGTTTCGCAGCCTGGGCTGGAAGACACGCCCGAAATGCGGCTCCGCTCGGCGTGTCTCGCCGCTCGAGCTGGATAACGTTCGGCTGCCAGACAACGCGAAAGCCCGGCAGAACGGGTCTGCCGGGCCCTCGTTGGGTAGGTCTTGCGCTCAGGCGGCCAGTACCGACTTGCCGCGCAGCTTGGCGATGGCGTGCCGCTCGATCTGGCGGACGCGCTCGGCGGTGATGCCCCAGACGGCACCGATGTCGGCCAGCTTGGCCTGTCGGCCGTCGATGAGGCCGTAGCGTCGGCGCACCACGTCGGCGGACCGCTCGTCCAGCTGGTCGAGCAGGGCCTCCAGTCGGGCGTGCTCCTCGGCGTCAAGGTAGACCTCGTCCGGACCCGGCATCGGCTCGCGAGCGATGAGATCGCCGAGGGCGGTATCGCCACCCTCCTCGACCGGGGCGTCCAGGCTGACGTGATCGCGGCCGTACCGCATCAGGTCCAGCACCCGCTCGGGCTCCAGCCCCATCTCGTCCGCGATCTCGGCGATCTCCGGATCACGACCCAGCCGGCGCTCCAGGGTGCGGCGCACGGCGCCGACCTGGTTGACCTGCTCGGCCACGTGCACCGGCAGCCGGACGATCCGGCCCTGCTGGGCGATGCCCCGACTGATCGACTGCCGGACCCACCAGGTGCCGTACGTGGAGAACTTGAAGCCCTTGGTGTAGTCGAACTTCTCCACCGCTCGGATGAGGCCGGTGTTGCCCTCCTGGACCAGGTCGAGCAGCGGCATCTGCGAGCGGCCGTACTTGCGGGCCACGGAGACCACCAACCGCAGGTTGGCGGTGATGAAGCGCTGCATGGCCCGCTGACCTTCGTCGACCAGGAACTCCAGCTCCGCCGTGGTGGGACGCTTGGCCCGCTTGCCGCGCATCGCCGACGTCACCTGACCGGAGAGGACCTGCTCGGCGTACAGCCCGATCTCGATGCTCTTGGCCAGCTCGACCTCTTCCTCCGCGGTCAGCAGTGGAGTCTTCGCGATACCCTCCAGGTAGAGGCCGACCGCGTCCTTGCCATCTATGCCTTCTGAAACTCGCGTACGAGTTGTGCTTACCACCACGACGGGCCCCTTTCGTTGCCACTACAGAAGTCCTAACGCGCCAGGGGCACATCAGGATTCCGCCGGAGCCCTGAAGAAACCCTGAGACCTGACCCCCGGACTGTGCCCCTGGACTTGCTGTGGATTCGGAGCCGTACGGGTCACTGGATGCGCGGACTGCTCGTGGGACTGTGGAGCGGTGCACACCGACTGCCCGAAGAAGATGGTCTTCGGACCGTGCGGCGGTGTGCGTCCCGACCTCGCGTGCGAAATGGGACCCTTCCGCTGCGTGTTCGCGGCGGACGGGGTGTCCGCCGTTTCGTGGAGCGGACCTCCGTCCAACCCCCCGCCGATCGCGGCGCCGCTCGTGCTCACCGACCTCAGCGTGCCTCCGGCCGACGCGGCCACCCTTGCGGCCACGGCCCGGGTCCTGGCACCGACCTGTGACGCCGTCCTGGTAGGTGATCACCAAGACCGACGGGACTTCCCACCGGTCCTGCTGGCTCGGATGATCGCCGACGCCGGAGCCAGGCCCTGGGTCACGTTGGCCTGTCGGGACCGGAACCGCGCCGTCTTGGAGACCGAGCTCGCCGGCCTTCGCCACGACGGGCTGGCCACGGTCTTGTGCGTGACCGGCGACGGGCGGGCCTTCGACGTGCGACCCGACATCACCCAGGTCTTCGACCTCGACGGCACGCGGCTCGCCGCTCTGGCGGCAACGATGGGCTTGCCGGTCGCGGTCGCCGAGACGCCCACCGCCCCGCCCAAGGACCTCCGCGCCCCACGGCTGGTGGTGAAGCAGCAGGCAGGGGCGCAGCTGGCCGTGCTGAACCACGTCCGCTCGCCGGCGTCGGTCGGCGACTTCGTCGCGGCTGCGCGGGCCGCCGGTCTCACCATCCCGGTGCTGGGATCGGTGGCCGTGTTCACCGACGACCGCTCGGCGGCGGTGCTGGCCGCGCTGCCCGGTCTCGAGCTCGAACCATCCATCGTACGAGCGGTCCTCGATGCAGCTGATCCGGTGGCCGCGGGCATCGACGCGGCCGTGGCGGAGGCCCGGGCGCTGCTGGCGGCCGGCGCGGCGGGGGTAAACCTGTCGGGGATGGCCTCGGCTCGAGGCACCGCCTTCGCCGCATCGGTGCAGGCCGAGATCGGTGCCCGGATCAGGGACGGCTCTCAGTGAGCGATCCTCCTGCTGATCCGCTGACGGCCGAATTCGACACCGTCGCCACGTGGACGGCAGAAGTCGCCCGGGATCTGGGACCGGAGTACCACGTGCCCGCGGGCTGCCGGGGGAGCGGGAGTCCGGCGATGCTGCGCTGGTTCCTGGAGCGGCTGGACGTGCGCGTCGGGTCACGGATGTTGGACTGCGGCGCCGGAGTTGGCGGCCCGGCTGCCTTCGCCGCCGACGAGACCGGTGTGGCTCCGGTGCTCAGCGATCCGGAGTACGGAGCGTGCCAAGCCGCGCGGGAGCTGTTCGGGTTGCCCGTGGTGCAGGCGTCCTCGGCGCTGCCGTTTCGATCTTCCGCGTTCGACGCCGTGTGGTGCCTCGGGGTGGTGTGCACCGTGCAGGACCAGTCTCGCCTGCTGCGCGAGCTGCGACGGCTGCTGGATGCGGCCGGACGCCTCGGCCTGCTGGTCTTCGTCGCCGCGTCGGAGAATTTGTCGGAGCAGCCGGTCGGAAACAACTTCCCGACCGCTGAGCGACTCCGGAGTCTGCTGGCCGGCGCTCAGCTGGAGGTGTTCGACAGCGCCACCACGGGTGACTACGCGGGCGGCCCGAGCCTATGGCAGGAGCGCGTGGACGCCGTCGACGCGGAACTGGAGCGACGGCACGGAGCCGATCCGGCGTGGCAGACGGCCAGCCGGCAGGCCGCCCTCATCGGCCGGCTGCTCGAACGAGGCGAGCTGGTCGGCACGGCGCTCACGCTTCGCTGCGTTTGATGTGGTTCCGCGTGATCTGGTCGACGATCCACGCGTATTCGAAGGCCGTTTCCCGCCAGCTCGCGTACCGGCCGCTGACCCCGCCGTGTCCGGCCGACATCTCCGTCTTGAGCAGGATGGGCCGATCGGGTCCGTTGCCGGCCACCTGCCGCAGGGCGGCCACCCACTTGGCGGGTTCGACGTAGTAGACGCGGGTGTCGTTGAGGCTGGTGGTCGCGAGGATGGCGGGGTAGCTCGTGGCGCGCACGTTCTCGTACGGGCTGTAGCTCTTCATGTAGGCGTAGATCTCCGGATCGTGCAGCGGGTCGCCCCACTCCTCCCACTCGATCACCGTGAGCGGCAGATCGGGATCGAGGATCGTGGTCAGGGCGTCGACGAACGGGACGGAGGCGTGGATGGCCCGGAACTGCTCCGGCGCCAGGTTGGCCACCGCGCCCATCAGCAGACCGCCGGCGCTGCCGCCGCGGGCCGCGAGCCGCTCGGTGGAGGTGTAGTTCGCGGCCACCAGGTGTTGAGCGCAGGCCACGAAGTCGGTGAAGGTGTTCTTCTTGGTGGTGGTCTTGCCGTCCTCGTACCAGCGCCGGCCCAGCTCGCCGCCGCCGCGGACGTGGGCTATCGCGTAGACGATGCCCCGGTCCAGCAGGGACAGCCGGGAGACGGCGAACATGGGATCCATCGAGATCTCGTACGACCCGTAGCCGTACAGCAGCGCAGGCGCCGACTCCGTCCAGTGGCACGTCGGCGCGGCGGACCACCGAGATCGGGATCTCGGTGCCGTCGTCGGCGGTCGCCCAGGTCCGTTCCTGCACGTAGCGTTCGGGGACGTACGGCCCGTGGACGGGATCGTCGAGCACCGGAGTCCGCTTCAGCAAGATCAACTCGCCCGTGTCCAGGCGGTAGTCGTAGACGGAGGCGGGGGTAAGCAGGGAGCCGTAGCTGACGCGTATAGCCGCGGTGTCGTAGTCGGGTCCACCCGGTGAGTCGACCGTGAACAGCGGCTCGTCGAACGCGATGTCGGCTCCCGTGCCCAGGCTGCCGTCGGTGGACCGGGGAATGACGTGCAGCCCGGTCAGACCGTCTCGGCGCAACGACACGACGGCGTGCGAGGCGTACGCGCTGACGCCGAGCAGCCGGATGCCGGGCTGGTGCGGCAGGACCGGGGTCCATTCGGCCGGGCTCGATGAGGTGAGCGGTGCCTCGGCCAGTTCGAAGTCCTCGGCGCCGGCGTTGTGCAGGATCAACAGTCGGTCGCCGGCGGGCTCGATCTCGTACTCGACACCCTGCCGTCGAGGGGCGACGAGCCGGGGCTCGGCCTCGGGCCTGCGGGCGTCGAGCAGCCAGCACTCCGAGGTCAGCCGGCTGCCACTGGTGATCACCACCCAGGCGTCGTCGCGGCTGTTGTCCACGCCGACCCAGAACCGTTCGTCGACTTCGGTGAACACGCTGGCGTCGTCGGCCGGGTCGCTGCCCAGGCGGTGCCGGAGCACGACGTACGGCCGCCAGGCTTCGTCCGGACGCGTGTAGAAGAGGTGCTCGTTGCCGGCCCAGGCGGTCCCATACGCGGTGTCGGGCATCTCGTCGGCGAGCAGTTCACCGGTGACCAGGTCTTTGACCTTGAGGGTGAAGCGCTCGTCGCCACTGGTGTCGGTGGAGTAGGCAAGCCGCCGACCGTCGGGGGAGACCGCGTAGGCCCCGAGGGCGAAGAACTCATGTCCGGTCGCAAGTGTGTTTGCGTCCAGCAGCACCTGCTCGCCGGAGATCGGCTGCTCCGGGTCGGGCGGCGAGGCCGTCTCGGCCGGGGCGCGGCAGTAGATCGGGTACTCCGATCCTTCGCGGGTGCGGACGTAGTACCAGAACGCGTCCCCCCCGGTGTGGGTCGAGCGCTCCGGAACGGTGAGGTCGGTCTCCTTGGTCCGCGCCTTGATCTCACCGAAGATCGCTTCGCGGAGGCCGTTCAGGTGGCCCGTCTGGTCCTCGGTGTAGGCGTTCTCGGCCTCCAGATAGGCGAGCACCTGCGGGTCGTCCTTGGCCCGCAGCCACTCGTACGGATCGTCAAAACGGTCGCCGTGGTGCACCCGGGCGATCGGGCGGCGGTCGGCCATTGGCGGTTTGAGATCCGGCACGAGGTCGCAGTCTATGTTCGAACCGCTGGCGATGGGCCAGGATAGGCGCATGGGAGCTGAGGTCGACGAGCGGCAGTTCACCCGCGAGGACCGGACCCGGTACCGGGAGAAGGTTCGCCGGTGCCTCGACGTCCTGGCGCGCATGTTGACGGAGTCCCGGTTCGACTTCGAGCGTCCGATGACCGGCCTGGAGATCGAGCTCAACCTGGTCGATTGGGATGGTCAGCCGGCTCTGCGCAACGCCGAGGTGCTGGCCGCCATCGCCGATCCGGCCTTCCAGACCGAGCTCGGCCGATTCAACATCGAGATCAACGTCGCGCCGAGGCGCCTGGGCCAAGGGGGCTTTGCCTCATTCGAGAAGTCCGTGCGCGACGCATTGAACGCCGCCGACGACCGGGCCAAGGAAATCGGGGCCCAGCTGGCGATGGTCGGGATTCTGCCCACTCTGAGGCCTGAGCACGTGACGTCGGACAGCGTGAGCGAGAACCCGCGCTACTCGCTGCTGGATCAGCAGATCTTCGCCGCGCGGGGTGAAGACCTGGAAATCATCATCGACGGGGTCGAGCGGCTCGACATGATCTCCGACACGATCATGCCGGAGGCCGCCTGCACCTCCACCCAGGTGCACCTGCAGGTCAGCCCGGAGGACTTCGCCGGCTACTGGAACGCGGCCCAGGCGATCGCCGGCGTGCAGGTTGCCGTTGGTGCCAACTCCCCGTACCTCTTCGGTCGGGAACTGATGTCGGAGTCCCGGATTCCGTTGTTCGAGCAGAGCACCGAGACGCGCAGCGAGGAACTCAAGGCCCAAGGGGTGCGGCCGCGGGTCTGGTTCGGGGAGCGGTGGATCACCTCGATCTTCGACCTGTTCGAGGAGAACACCCGCTACTACCCGGCGCTCCTGCCCATCTGCAGCGAGGAGGATCCGGTGACGGTCCTCGACGCCGGTGGAGTGCCCAGCCTGGAGGAGCTCAAGCTGCACAACGGCACGGTGTACCGCTGGAACCGCCCGGTCTACGACGTCAGCGGCGGCGTCCCGCACCTGCGGGTCGAGAACCGGGTGCTGCCCGCCGGACCGACGGTCGCGGACACGATGGCCAACGCTGCCTTCTTCGCCGGGCTGGTCCGGTTCCTGGCCGATGAGGATCGCCCGATCTGGTCGCAGATGTCCTTCCAGGCCGCGACCGAGAACTTCGCGGCCGGCATCCGGTACGGGATCAACGCGGAGGTGTACTGGCCGCGGATCGGCCAGGTGAAGGTCGCCGAACTCGTCGTCCGCAAGTTGTTGCCGATGGCGGCGAAGGGACTGCAGAGCTGGGACGTCGACGAGGCCGAGTCGTCGCGGCTGCTCGGGATCATCGAGCACCGCTGCCTGCGTGCGGCCAACGGGGCGACGTGGCAGACTGCGGACGTGGCGCGGCGGCAGGCTGCGGGCGAGAGCCGTGACGAGGCGATCCGCGGGATGCTGTTGGCCTATCTGGACCGGATGCACAGCAACGAGCCCGTTCACCTGTGGGCCAGTTGACCGGGTCCGCGAGTTGATTGGGGGTGCAGGGATGACCGAAACCATCACCGCAGAGAAGAGCCTCAGCGACGTCGGCTCCGTCATCGTGGTCGGCTACTCCGCGAAGCCCGAGGGCAGGGCCGCGTTGCAGCGGGCCGTGGCCGAGGCCCGTCTCCGGCACGCCCGCCTCATCGTGGTCCACACCTCGCCGGACGCAGAGGTCGACGAGCTCACCGCCGAACTCGACGCGTTCGGAATTCCGTACGAGGTCAAGCAGGCGCCGGACGCATTGGATCCGGCCGAAGAGCTGATCAGCGCCGCCGACTCCGTCGATGCCGTGTTCATCGTGATCGGCCTGCGGCGCCGGTCGCCCGTCGGGAAGCTGCTGCTCGGGAGCAACGCTCAGCGCGTGCTGCTGGATGCTTCCTGCCCGGTGCTGGCCGTCAAGGCCGAGACTCTCTGAACCACCCGTGCCCTGACCCTGTCGAAGGGTCATTTCGCCGATCCCACCGCCCAGGTCGTGGCGTGATCACGTTTCGTTTGGCGTTCCGTGTCAGAATGACGACGGAGCACCTATTGACATCCGATTGGCGCTGCCTGCCCTGAAGTTGGAACGCAGCCGAGAGGTACTTTGTGACATCCCCTCCCAAGGTTCGTACGTCGCCACCCGTCCTCGACGCAGCGACAGGCAGGGCAGGTCAGATATCGGCACCGGCCGACAGGTCGGCCTCCGGCAAGGCTGCGGCCGGCAAGACGACCACGAAGAAGGCGGCCCTGAAGGCGGTGGAGAGCTCCGACGTGAGTTCCGACGTCAGCTCCGATGTGGAGGCTCCGGTCAAGTCGCCCGCCAAGAAGGCCCCGGCCAAAGCGGCAGCCAAGAGGGCGCCGGCAGCCGCCGCGAAGTCGGGCTCGAAGGGCTCGGCCAGGAAGGCAACCGAAGGACCGCCGGTGCTCAATGGAGTCGAGACGGCTGAGGTCCCGGCGGACCCCGATGCCGTCACCGACGACCTGGACGGGCCGCACCCGGAGCTGGCCGGCGATCTGACCCCGGAGCTGGCCAGTGAACTCACCAGCGAGTTGGCCGCCGAGCTGACCCCTGACCTGACGACTGATCTGCTCGTCGAGGTCGACGGCGACGAAGTGGTGCTCACGGTCGGCGGCAAGAAGCGCACCCTGGACGACGTCGACGAGTCCACCTTCGAGCCGGCCGAGGAAACCAAGCTGGAGAAGGAGCTGGTCGAGGACGAGGGATTCACCCTGTCCGAGGCCGACGACGCAGACGAGCCCGAGCAGCAGGTGATGGCGGCCGGTGCGACCGCCGACCCGGTGAAGGACTACCTCAAGCAGATCGGCAAGGTCGCGCTGCTTAACGCCGAGCAGGAGGTCGAGCTCGCCAAGCGGATCGAGGCCGGGCTGTTTGCCGACGAGAAGCTCAACGACGACGGGCTCAAGGTGAAGGCGGTCGAGGTCGACGACTTCGACTGGATCGCCGAGGACGGCCGCCGGGCCAAGAATCACCTGCTGGAGGCGAACCTGCGGCTGGTGGTCAGCCTGGCCAAGCGCTACACCGGGCGCGGCATGCTGTTCCTGGATCTCATCCAGGAGGGCAACCTGGGTCTGATCCGCGCGGTCGAGAAGTTCGACTACACCAAGGGCTACAAGTTCTCCACGTACGCGACGTGGTGGATCCGGCAGGCCATCACCCGCGCCATGGCCGACCAGGCCCGCACCATCCGGATTCCCGTCCACATGGTCGAGGTGATCAACAAGCTGGCCCGGGTGCAACGGCAGATGCTGCAGGACCTGGGCCGCGAGCCCACCCCGGAAGAGCTGGCCCGCGAGCTGGACATGACCCCGGAGAAGGTCGTCGAGGTCCAGAAGTACGGCCGGGAGCCGATCTCGCTGCACACCCCGCTCGGCGAGGACGGCGACTCCGAGTTCGGCGACCTGATCGAGGACTCCGAGGCCGTCGTACCCGCCGATGCGGTCAGCTTCACCCTGCTGCAGGAGCAACTGCACGACGTGCTCGACACGTTGAGCGAGCGCGAGGCCGGCGTGGTGTCGATGCGCTTCGGTCTCACCGACGGTCAGCCCAAGACGCTGGACGAGATCGGCAAGGTCTACGGGGTGACCCGTGAGCGCATAAGGCAGATCGAGTCCAAGACGATGAGCAAGCTCCGCCACCCCTCCCGCTCCCAGGTGCTGCGCGACTACCTCGACTGACGCACCCCGCCCTCGGGCCAACCCACCCTTCGAACCTTAACGTCGCTCGGGATCCTCCCAGCTGCTCGAGATGCATCCCGAGCAGACGGGAGAATCTCGAGCGACGTTGCTGTTGTGGCGGCCAGGGCTGGACTCATCGGCGGCCTCGGGCGAAGGCACGGTCCAGCCGGTCGGCGATGATGCGCGGTCGGAACAGTTCCGCCCAGATCCACCGGACCACTTGCCAGCCAAGGTCCCGAAGAGCATCCTCGCGTAGTTTCTCCCGAATGACCGCATCCTCGACGGTCTCGTCCTTTCGCCGCAGGCGCTGATACTTCAGCATGCCGTCGAATTCCCCGAGTGTGCGGAGCTCCGGCCAGGCGAAGTCCGTACGCGCGACGAACTGATCAAGATCGTTGATCACGTCGAACTGCGGCTCGGGTGCGGGGAGGCCCAGCTCGTGGCAGCGGACACGGCTGAACGACTCACCGACACTCTCACTGCGTGGGTCGAGGAAGGCTGAGACCCGTCGCGCCTTCCGGACTCCCGCCCACCGAGCGGCTCGATCCAGTACGTCAGCCAGCTCGGCCGGATCAAGTCCCATGCGCAGCGCGCGGTCACCGACTGCAACCGCTTGATCGAGCGGCAAGGTGCGTGCTAGGTCGGCGACGGTCCGCGCCATCGAGGTAACGGCGACTCCCTCGATCACGGTCACCTCGCGCTCGGACAGCGGGGAACCGTGGACGTGGACGAATGACCGACGCGCGCCTCCACCGCTGCGATCTCGACTGATGTGTGCCCGGTCGATTGCGCCGGCAAAGACTGGGAGGCCGTGTAGCACAGCCGCCGAGCCATGACTGACGACCGCCCGGGGATGCAACTGGGCGACTGTCCCGATGATTAGCTGGCGATGTTGTACGGCGAGGCTCTCGTACTCGTCGGGTGGTGACGGTTCCGCCGACCGTTCGTCGGGACGGACATAGGCGCCGCGCCGGACGCGAATCAGGTCGCCACCCGCGGTGAGCTGCGCCACCTCGTTGGGATCGAGGCCTTGTCGGGTCAGGTCGCGAGTGAGAATGACGTCGTCCACGTACGGCACTTCAGCACCGTGAACGCCCGAAGAGAACTGGTCTCTGCGGATCTGTGGACGACGTCTCGCGCTATCCACAGCGCCAGATCAGGCCCGTCCGCATCACCTCGCTCGAGATGCTCCTGTCTGCTCGACATGCATCCCGAGCAGACAGGAGGATCTCGAGCGACGTGGGGTTTTGGGGTGGAGTCAGGGGGCAGGGCGGGCGGCCTGGCCGATGTCGGTCAAGGCGGTGAGGGCGGGCTCGAGCGGTAGGCAGGGCCCGAATGGGGGTACGGGACGCATCGTCACTCCGGCGACCGTGATCGCCGAGGGCGGGACGGAGACGCCGATGGCCGGACAGCCGCCGCTTCTCCGCCACCCGGGCGGAGAAGCGTCCGGCAGCGACCAGACGGCGGCCCAGGCGTCCAGCAATCGCTCGCCGTCAGGGTCCGTGGCCTCGAGGACGTACGGCTCCAGCGGCAGGGTGCCCGCTCGCCGCCCGGGCCCCAGACAGACCACCATCCGTTCGACGTCGACCTGCTCGACGAGCCGTACGACGGGGAGGTCGGTACCCACCTGAGGGCAGGTCTGGATACCCTCACCCGGCTGGAACTCGGTCAGGCGTACGCCGCGGACCGGCCCGGGCCCGCGGTCCGGCCGGACGACGCGGGGGGAGAGGGCCGAGGCCAGCGTCAGCACGACGAGGACAACGACCAGCACAACCAGAATCAACACCAACGGTCGCCGGCCCCGGAACCGAGAAGACCCCAACCAGCCGGTCGGGGTCTTAGACATCTGCTTGATCGATCAGCTGATGCTCTCCGACTCGTCGTGGATCTCAAGGGCGACCTGCTTGAGCTTGTCCGCGTGCTCCTTGCCGTGGTGAGCGCAGAAGAGCAGCTCGAAGCCGCTGGCCATCCTCACCCGGACGTAGGCCTGCGCGCCGCAACGATCGCAACGATCGGACGCGTTCAACGCCGCGCCTTCGACGACTGTGGTGCTCATGATGGCCCTCTCTTCCGGCAGAGGTTCGCTGTCTTGTCGTGCCTGACGATTCTGCATTCGGAGTCCAACTACCCAAACCGATGCACCTAGTCAACATCCAAGCAGGCCTCGATTGTTCCTTTTCGGCGTACCGGATACATGACTCTTGTGTAACAAGTGCGACGTACGAGGAGGAGTCGGCTCGCCGCGATACTCTCGGCGAGTGCCGAGCATCTCCGTTACCACCCCCAGCCCCGGCGCCCATTCGACCAACAAGGCGGTGGCCGAGAGCCGCGACTACGAGGCAAGACATCTCCTAGTCCTGGAGGGTTTGGAGGCGGTTCGTAAGCGCCCGGCGATGTACATCGGGTCGACCGACACCCGCGGCCTGATGCACTGCCTGTGGGAGATCATCGACAATTCCGTCGACGAGGCGCTGGGCGGATTCGGCAGTGAGATCTTGATCACGCTGAACGGCGACGGCAGTATCTCGGTCGACGACCACGGCCGTGGCATCCCGGTCGACAAGGAGCCGCGCACCGGACTCTCCGGCGTCGAGGTCGTCTTCACCAAGCTGCATGCGGGCGGCAAGTTCGGTGCCGGCTCCTACAACGCCACGGGTGGGCTGCACGGCGTCGGCTGCTCCGTGGTCAACGCCCTCGCCTCCCGACTGGACGTCGAGGTCGACCGGGACGGCGCCACCTGGGCCATGTCCTTTCGACGCGGAATGGCCGGCACCTTCGACGGCGCCGGCCCGACGGCCAGGTTCACTGCGGACAACGCGCTGCGCAAGATCGGCCGGGTCAAACGGGGGGTCAGCGGCACCCGCGTCCGCTACTGGCCGGACCGCCAGATCTTCCTGAAGGAAGCGCAGCTGTCGCTGACCGACCTGTACGACCGGGCGCGGCAGACCAGCTTCCTCGTGCCCGGGCTGGCCCTGGAGGCCGTCGACGCCCGGACCACCGAGGTGACCACGGAGCGCTTCCGGCACGCCGGCGGCATCACCGAGTTCTGCGAGTTCCTGGCGCCGGACGACGCGCTGACCGACGTCGTACGGTTGCAGGGCACCGACCAGTTCGTCGAAACCGTACCGATGCTGGACGACGACGGGCACATGACGCCGACCGACGTCGAACGCCAACTCGACATCGACATCGCCGTGCGCTGGGGCACCGGCTACGAGACCAGGACCCAGTCCTACGTCAACATCATCGCCACCCCGAAGGGCGGCACCCACGTCGCCGGGTTCGAGCGGGGAATGAGCCGGGCCTTCGTGGCCGGACTCCAGAACACCAGGCTGCTCAAGGCTGGGGAGGAGATCACCAAGGACGACATCACCGAGGGTCTGACCGCGGTGGTCACCGTGCGACTGGCCGAGCCGCAGTTCGAGGGCCAGACCAAGGAGGTACTCGGCACCCCGGCGGTTTCCCGGCTGGTGACCAAGGCCACCGAACGGGAACTGACCGCCTTCTTGACCTCCACGAAGGGCGCCGTACGGGCCCAGAGCCGGCCCCTGCTCGAAAAGGTCGTGAACGCCGCCCGAGCCCGGGTGGCCGCCCGCCAGCACCGGGAGGCGCAGCGGCGCAAGACCGCCTTGGAGTCGTCCTCCCTGCCGCCCAAGCTGGCCGACTGCCGCAGCGGCGATCCGGAGCGGTCCGAACTGTTCATCGTCGAGGGTGACTCCGCGATGGGCACCGCCAAGCTGGCCCGGGATTCGGAGTTCCAGGCCCTGCTGCCGATCCGCGGCAAGATCCTCAACGTGCAGCGCGCCTCGATCGGCGACATGCTCAAGAACGCCGAATGCGCGGCCATCATCCAGGTGGTCGGGGCCGGATCGGGACGCACCTTCGACCTGGAGGCCGCCCGCTACGGCAAGGTCATCTTCATGGCCGACGCCGACTCCGACGGCGCCCATATCCGCTGCCTGCTGGCCACCCTGTTCTTTCGCTACATGCGGGAGCTGGTCGACGCCGGTCGCGTGTTCACCGCCGTACCGCCGCTGCACCGCTTCGAGCTGACCAACCCCAAGAAGGGCCAGGAGCGCTACATCTACACCTACTCGGACGCGGAATACCAGCGCCAGGCCGCCGAGCTGACGAAGAAGGGCATCACCTTCAAGGAGCCGCAGCGCTACAAGGGCCTGGGGGAGATGGACGCTGACCAGCTGGCCGACACCACCATGAGCCCGCGGCACCGGACCCTGCGGCGGATGACGGTTGACGACGGCCGGGGGGCCGAACAGATCTTCGAGATGCTCATGGGTAACGACGTGGCGCCCCGCAAGGAGTTCATCGTCGAGGGCGCGTACGCCCTGGACGCCGCGGCGATCGACGCCTAATCCCCCGGAAATCCAACGCTCGATCCGGCCAGCGTCGCGACACGCCGCGATTTAAGGCAGTTCGGCGAATCGAGGGGGCTATTCCCGGGTCAAGCCAGGGCGCCCGGGTCTGTCGCCACGGGTCTGGCTACGCGACCAGCGAAACGACTTCGGCCAGCTCGCCGGTGTCCACGTCGTACAGGAAGCCGCCGACGATCACCCGTCCCGCCAGATGCGGGTGCGAGGCCAGCAGGTCGACGTCCTCCCGCAGCCGAGCCTCCTGGTCCGGGGAGGCTCCGATGGCCAGGTCGCCGAGATCCTCACCCGTCGTCGCCGCCACCCGCGCGACGATGTCTGCGTCCTCGCCGCTGGCCATCGCACACCGAGTGTGGGGGACAACGAGGATCCGTTCGACTCCGAGCAGGTGCGCGCCGAGGATGCAGCCGACGAGGGCGTCGTGGGTGACCCGACCGCCCGGGGTGCGCATGATCTTGGCGTCGCCCACCCGGAGGCCGATCATCTCCAGCGGCTCGATGCGGGAGTCCATGCAGGTCACCATGGCCACACCAGCGTGGGCGATGCCGTCGAAACCGCCCAGGGAGAACCGCTCGCGGTACTCGGCGTTACCCTCCAGCAGGTCGTCGAACTCGTGCGCCACGGTCGTCAGCGTAGGACCCGATTATTACGACCTCTTTTCGAAGCTGCTCGTGCGTCTCAGGCGCTCGCCCGGCGAGCGTCGTTAGCGCAGCGCCGGCTCGGTCTGGACGAGCGAGGGAGCAGACACGCTTTCGTCTGCGAGCGAGGGAGGAAGACCGAGTCTTGAGGCGCGGAGCGTGCGCGAGCTGGACAACACGACTCCTCGTCGTCAGAGCCCGGCCGCGCCTGAGACACCCGACACTCGCAGCTTGTTTCGAAGCTGCTCGTGCGACACTCGCAGCTTTCCCGGCGCGAGGTCTAGCCTCGGCTCATGGCTGCGCGGCTGTTGGAGCGCGACGCTGAACTCGAGACCCTCGCCCGCGTGGCGAGCGAGGCGGCGGATGGAAACGGGTCGATCGTCCTTGTGCACGGTGAGGCCGGAATCGGCAAGACAAGCCTGGTCGGCGCGCTGAGGTCCCAGCTGCCGCCGGAGACCCGGATGCTGGTGGGCTTCTGCGACGCACTCAGTACGCCGCGACCGCTGGGCCCGTTCCGCGACCTGGCTCGCATCGTCGGCGATCCCCTGGCCGGCGCGCTCGTGGCCGGGGACCGCACCGTCGTCGCCGAGGCTCTCCGCGACGAACTGGTTCGGAAGCAGCCGACGGTCGTCGTGATCGAGGACGTGCACTGGGCGGACGAGGCCACGCTGGACACCCTCCGGTTGTTGGTCCGGCGGATTCGCCCCCTGCCAGCCGTCCTCCTGCTGACCTACCGCGATGACGAGCTGGGACGCAACCATCCGCTGACTCAGCTGCTCGGTGACGCCTCCCACTCGGGCGAGGGGCACCGGCTGGCCGTGCATCGGCTGACCGAGCCAGGCGTCCGTGGCATGCTGCTCGGCAGTGCCCTGGACTCCGCCGAGGTGTTCTCGCTCACGGCGGGCAACCCCTACTTCGTGAGTGAGTTGGTGGCCTCGGCCGAGGGTTCACGAGTACCGGCCACCGTGGTCGACGCGGTCTTGAGCAGACTCAGACGGCTGCCGATCCGGTACCAAGACGTGGTGGAGCAGCTCGCGGTCGTCCCGACCGCAGTCGGTCGGCCACTTCTCGGTGCGCTGGTGATCGACCCAGGCCCGGCACTCACGGACGCCGAGGAACACGGTCTGCTGACCATCCGTCCGGATCAGGTGACCTTCCGGCACGAGCTGACCCGCCGAGCCATCGTGGACGCCATGCCGGTCGCGCGCCGGGTCGAGCTCAACCAGCGCGTGCTCACCGCCCTGGAGCAGCTCGAGGCGGGTGCCGGCCAACTGGTGCACCACGCTGCGGAGGCAGGCGACGTAGACGCCGTCGTCCGGTACGCGCCGATGGCGGCCCGGGAGGCAACGACGGCCGGCGCGCACCGAGAGGCCGTCGCCCAGCTCGAGAGGTCGCTGGACCACCTCGATCGCTACCCGGCGGTGCAGCAGGTCGAGCTGTTGGAGGCCCACGCCATCGAGTGCTACAACACCGGCGCAGCAGATGCCGCGGTGATCTCCCAGAGCGCCGCGGTCGAGTTGCGTCGCCAGCTTCCCGACCGACGCGCACTCGGACTGAGCTTGCGCTGGCTGTCCCGGGTCCTCTGGTTCGCGGGTCGCCGGGCGGACGCCGAGCAGGCGGCCGAGCAGACCAGTGCGGTCCTGGCCGAGACGGGCGATCCCGGTCTGCTCGCGTGGGCGCTCACCAACGAGGCTCAGTTGGCCGCGCTCGCCCATCGCCGCGACGACGGCGCCCGACTGGCGCAACGCGCCATCGACCTGGCCACCGAAGCCGGCGACCGCGCCGCGCTGTCGCACGCCCTCAACAACCTCGGAGTGTCCCTCTGGACGGACAACCGTCGCCAGGGCTTCGCCCAGTTGCTCGAGGCCGCGGAGGTGGCCCTCTCCATCGACGACGTCGAGGACGCGTGCCGCGCGTACGTCAACATCACGTGGCGCCTGGTCGAAGATTTCCAGCTCGACGAGGCGACCACGTACCTGGAGGAGGTCCTCGGGTTGGCCGAACGCGCCGAGTTCCTGGGCTTCCTCTACTACGTGCAAGGTCTCCGGGCGCGGCTCCTGCTGGCTCGGGCGCGCTGGGCCGAGGCGACTGACGCGGCAGGGTTGGCGCTGACCGGCCAACCGACGGCGCGCTGCGTCGCCCTCACCGTCCTCGCCGCGGCTCGGATCCGGACGGGGTCGGCCGACCCGGCTCCGCTGTTGGCGGAGGCGACCCAGCTGGCCCGGCGGATGGAGGAGCTGCAGCGGATCGGGCCTGTCACCGCCGCGCGGTGCGAGGCGGCCGCGCTCCGCGAGGACTGGGCCGCGATCGTCGCCGACGCCGAGCCGGTGCACGCGGAAGCCGCCCGACTCAGGACCTCCGCCGTGCAGGCGGAGCTGGCGTACTGGTTGCGGCGGGCCGGCCGCGAAGTGGAGGTGCCGGACACCGACCACCCGTTCGCCCTTCAGGCCCGCGGCGACTGGCTGGGCGCGGCGGCCGCTTGGGAACGCCTCGGCGCTCCTTACCACCAGGCCGCGGCCCTGGCCGACGGCGACGAGCCGGAAGCGCTCCTGCAGGCACTGGTCATTCTGGACCGACTGGATGCGGCGCCGCTCGCTCTCCGGCTGCGGTCCCGGCTCCGCCGCCTCGGCGTGCCGCACGTGCCGCGCGGGCCGCGACCGACTTCCCGTACGAATCCCGCCGGACTCACTGCTCGCCAGCGGGAGGTCATCACGCTGGTCGCCAGCGGCCTGACCAACCTGGAGATCGCCGACCGGCTGGTGCTCTCGGCTCGCACGGTGGACCGCCATGTGGCCGAGATCTTCGGCAAGCTGGATGTGTCCAGCCGCCGTCAGGCCGTCGAGCGTGCCCGCGAGCTTGGGCTCGTAACTCGCGGGTAGACAGTCATCACCACGCACGCCCAAGCTGGGTAGTCCGGGCCGCCAATGTGGGTGCCTGCCGCCGATGCCGGCCCCGCCGCACCTTGCGTACACCTGTCTTATGTCCACTCCTATGTCGACGGCCACGCTCAGACCCGCGCCGACAACGTCCCGCACGTGGACACGATCGAACCTGACCTCGTTGGCTTCCTCGCCACCGAGCCTGTTGCCGCGGCCGTACGTCCGCAGCGACGGCAGGAGCTCGGTCGTGTCGTACTCGCGCGTCAACGACCGAATTCGCGAACTGGCCTTGGAGCCAGGTGGATGGAAGCACTACGACCTGCTGAGCTTCGCCTCCGGTGCCCCGGCCGAGGGCCACACTCCTGTTCCGTACGTCCGATCCGACGGGGTGTCCGCGGTCGTGTACCTGTCGAGGTCCGGCCAGATCCACGAGCTCACGCTGGTCGCCGACGGTTGGCAGCACCACAATCTGTCGGCCATGACCGGCGCACCGTTTTCTCTCGATTGGGCGCTGGAGGCCTACGTCCGTGGTGACGGGGTGAGCGCGGTGGTCTACCGCGGTCTGGGACACCACATTCACGAGCTGGCTCTTGCCGATGGCACCTGGAACCACAGGGACCTGACCGCTCGCATCGGCGCCCCCACTCCCGGTGCCTTCGACGGTGAACTACGCGCTTTCGCCCGCAGCGACGGCGCCACTTCGGTGGTCTACATCAGCGGCGACGGCGAGGTCCGCCAGTTCCGGTTGGCCCACAACGGGAGCTGGACGAGTCAGAACCTGACCGGCGACGGCGGTAAACCCAAGGCCGCCCTCCAGGGCCTGGCCTGTTACGTGCGCACCGACGGGCTGAACGCCATCGTCTACCGCGGCGAGGACCAGCACCTCTACGAGCTCACGGACGACTCCGGCGGCGAGTTCGATGGGCTGAACGACCTGACGGCGATGACCGGTGCGGCGCCTGCCGTGGGGCACGTGCACGCCTACAACCGCGCCGACGGCACCTCGACGGTGATCTATGAGGGTCACGACTTCCACATCCACGAACTGGCCCTGGAAGGCGGATCAACCTGGTCCCACCGGGACCTGACCGACGTCACCGGAAGCAGGCCCGGACTCCAACCCCACGGCTACGTCCGCAGCGACGGCGCCACGGCAATCGTCTTCTACGACACCAAGAACCACGTCCGCCAACTGAAACTCAGCTGAGCGCAACTCGGGAGCTGGACATGCTCTCACGCTTGACCCGCGTCGACGGCGCACTACTGGCCACCGCCCTCGCCTCCTCGCTGCTCGCCCGCACCCTC
>CAWBUC010000008.1:0-13640 GCA_963791865.1 uncultured Actinomycetota bacterium | reverse complement strand
CCATGTCGGGGTGAGAGTCGATCCACAGAATCACCAGATCGTCGCCGTACTTGCTGATCAGGTGGGAGAACGGCGCCATGCTCACCGAGCACTCACCACCGAGGGTGGTGATGCGGTCCGGGTCGTGCTCGGTGAGGATGGCCACCGCCCCGCGTAGCTGCTCGAGGACGACAGCCTTCGCCTCGATCCCGTCACGTTCCTCGAGGCCGCGGTTGCTCATCTCGACAGGCACGGCGACGGTGGGGCCGTCGTGATCAGGCAGCACCGCCTGGAGAACCTTGGTCCCCACCGAGTAGCCGCGACGCGCAACCTCGAAGGGAAATTCCGGAGCCAGCGAGCGGACGCTCTCACTGCCGGCGCCCTGCCACTGCGGCCACACCAAACGCAGGTGGGTTCCGCCGGGAACCTGATCAGCGTCCATCACACAAGCCCTCCAGTCGACACCGGCACCGTAGCGGGACCGTCGTGCGGAGCCCGCAGTAGCCGACCCCTGTGGGGGACAGGCGCGTCCTGGGGTGGTCTGTCGGATGGGCCAGGCATGATGATGGGTCGTGGTAGCCCTTCGCTCGCGCCGTCTCGAAGCCCTGTTCGGTGCGGCTCTGGAAGCAGTCACCGTTGACAACATACGAGGACTCATCATGGCCGGCGCTCAGGAGGCTTTCGACCTCGACTTCAAGCTCACCTGGTACGGCCGGGGCGATTCGGACCGTCGTGCGCTTGCCGGGATGTAGCGGCTCTTGCGAACACGGCTGGAGGTGTCATTGTCATTGGCGTTGACGAGGACGATCAGGCTCGCGCAACCGCAGCTCCGGGTGTGGAGGTCCACCGATTCGGAGGTATCGCGAATCCGACAGGTCGTCGCGTCATTGGTTGCTCCTCTCCCCGTGTTCGATCTGATCAGCGTCATGGACCCAACGTGCTCGACTGACGCAGCGGTCCCACAGGGCGGAGATCCGCCGCCACCCCTTGGTTTTCTCCTCATCGCCATTCCGCGCAGCACGAACGCGCCTCACGCCGTCCTCGTTAATGACGCTCTTCGTTACCCACGCCGCAACGGCGCGACGATTCGTTACCTCTCGGAACCAGAGGTTGCGGCCGCCTATCGGGACCGAATTGCAGGAGTGGAGACCCAAGCGCAGCGCGTCCTTGACGTGGAGCGGCAGGCTCTTGCTCGACTAGATCGGTCCCAAGAGCCGTGGTTACTCGTCACTCTCACGCCCGACCTGCCAGGTGACACCGTGTTGACAGCCTCAGCGTTCAACGAGTTTCAACGCACGGTCATGGGCAGCCAGACAGCAATTGTCCGGGCTGGCGTGACGTATCAACGCGCAAGCGTCGGTAGGCGGCGCCTCCTGGCCGACGGGACGATGGATCCCGCTGTTTCCTCCGCCAGGTACGCATCGCTCGAACTTCACACCGACGGTGCAGGCGCATACGGGTTGCAGCTGTATGACATGACATCCTCCCGCTGGTCTCCGAGGCCGCGGCGCCCGACGCGCGGGGGCAGATCGTCGACGATGAATCGATCGTGGTCGCTACGATCTCAGGGCTGCTCACACTCGCTCAAAACGCTCGGGATCGGGCCGCTGCTGGGGGAAACGCGATACTGCGCGTGACGCTCATTCCCCGAGTCGACGGCCGAGCGGTCGAGATTGGCCATGGTCGGTTCCATGGGATGGCGGATACACGCAGTCGGGTTGCGATCCGAGACGAACTTGTCACCGCCGAAGCGGTTGCGCCACTCGACGACCTGGCGGCTGGCGGCCGGACCCTCGCCGCGACCGCTGCCCAACTGATTGACGAGATCGCACAAGCATTCGGTATTCCAGAGCTCGGCCAACTCAGTCGCGACGGGAAACTGCGCTCCCGCTACTGGGGCAACACCTGGAGCCAACAGATCGTGGCGTGGGCCCAGCAGCAAGGCATCGAGGTGACGGGAACGGTCGCTACAGGAATAGGCGAATCGCGGGGCGGCGCGGCCCGCAGCGGAGCGTGCCTCGTTGCGTTGTCCGCCTCCTGCACGACTTCTGTCCACGGCGATACCCGCGCGCCGTGAGAGCCATCATCGCGCCGAGCTTCAAACTGCACTGTGCAGCTCTCTGACCGCGATAGGAAGTTGCTCTGGGGACGAGCGGGTAGCCGATGTTCCCATTGCCAGCGCAGGGTGGTCGTCGAGGCATCTGAGGTCGATCGCGAGTCGATCGTAGGCGACGAAGCGCACATCATCTCGGACAGCCCGAATGGGCCGCGCGCTCAGGCGGGGAGCCGCGAGAACCTCGATCGCTACGAGAACGCGATATTGCTCTGCAAATCAGATCACAAGATGATCGACGACCAGCCGTCGACTTACACCGCAGCCGACCTTCAGACGATGAAGCTTACGCACGAGCGCTGGGTCGACGTGGCACTGGATGTTGCCGAGAAGGCGAAGGCCGGTCTCGTTGCCGATCTCGCGGTCACACAGCGAGATCCGCACGCCGAGCGGCGTCGACAGATGGCTCGGTTCGGACCGAGCGACTGGTGCCCGATGCCAGACACAAACGGACCCGAGCTGATCCTGCGCTGCGTTGCGGCGCTGCCCGCCCAGTCGTTCTCCGCCCGCTCGCTTCAGACGTTTCCGTCAGTCGGCTTGGCGCAGAAGCTCGCGAGTCGCTCTTGTCGGATGCGCTGGAGAATGCTCCGGTCACCGCTGACATCCGAGCGCAATCTTCAACGTGGGCGTGGGCCGAAGACCGAGGATGGAAAGTGCAAGGCGGCACCGGCAGCGACGAGCTGACGCGCCTCACGTTCGACCTCCGATGGTCGAGCCATCGCATCCGACAACCAGTGAGTGTGTCGGCGGCCGTGCTTACGGGCCTCACCGTCGGCGGAAGGGAGGCGGCCAAGGATGAGCATGGAGTTGTCCTGGCGGTCGACCTGGGGCTCAACCTCATCGAACTCGATGAGCACCGTCGTCCATCCGACATCGCACATCGGATGACACCACCACCTGCTCCAGCGGCGCTAGAGCTGACAGAGCTGGTGAACTGGATGTCCTCGCTCGTCTCCGTCGGCGACCTCGCGCCGGCTTTGGGGTCGGCCCTGCTCGGCCGAACCGTTGAGAACCGCTGGATCGGACTTTGGCCATGACCGCGGCAGGTTGCGTAGGACAGGTCTCGCTGGCATGCCACGCTGTGCCGGTGGCTGCCCGCCTGGACCTGTTCAGTGGACCTGTGCGGCTCATGCCGGCGGCCCGCGACTACTGGTGGGGGCTGCCTGCGTTGCTGATCGGCATCGTGGCAATGGTGGCTGGCGATGTCGAAATCGTGCGGGCGGGAGCGAATGCCGGCTTCTTCCTGCTGGGCTTCGCCGCCGTGTTGTTCCTGCGGCGTCCCCGGTGGAACCTGCGGGCAGTGACGGGGTGGGTGTTGTGCGGTGTGCTGGTCATGTCCTTGTTCGGGGCCGGCAACGACGGTGTGCATCGCTGGGTCGCCGTCGGACCGCTTTCGGTCAACGTCTCGATGCTGGTCGCGCCGTGGCTGCTTGCCGTCGTCGCTCACCTGGTCTCGAGCGGGCGGCTTCCTGCTGGAGTTGCGCTGGCGCTCGTCGTGCAGCTCGCTCACCTGCTCCAGCCTGATGCCGCGCAAAGTTCCGCGTTCGCGGTTGGTGCCGTTGTCCTGATTTTGTTCACCGACGTCGGCCCGCCGTCTCGGTTGGCTCTCGCCGGAGCTGGGGCCGTGTTGGTCATTGCGGTCGCGACGTTCACGCGCCGGGACGCTCTTGCACCCGTCGCGGAGGTCGAAGGAATTGTTGGGCTCGCGCGCGATGCGGCACCAGCATTGGGCGTGCTCGCGGTCGTTGCCTGCCTGCTGCTCACGGTCCCTTTCGTGCTTTCGGCCCTGGGCGGCCGCAGGTCAGATCAGTCGGTGCGCACTGCGGGGTACACGGCCATCAGTGCCTATGTCGTCGTGCAACTGCTCGCGCCGATCGCTGTTGCTGTGCCAGTGCCGGTGATGGGATACGGGTCTGCCACGGTGCTCGCGTATGCCGCGGCCCTGTCGGCGGACATGGCGATGCCACGCGATCGCCCGCCCAGCGACGGCCGATCAGACGGAAAACCGCGATCACCGTCGAGCCGTTCGAGTTAGTTCGTCGTAATGCTCACAGCCCGGAGGTCGTGGAGATGCCCGGACCCGTCGCGAGCCTGGTCCGATGCCCCGCCAACGGACGCGCCGCAAGACGTCGGCTCTCCGGGCCGATCTGACCTGGCTCGAAGCTCCTCGACTCCCTGACCTCGGCCGTCGCCGTAGAGGGACCGGCTTGCGAACAGAGCAGCATCCGGGGTGATCGTCTCAGACGCTGCGCTCAACCATGGGCTACTGCAACAAGTCGATCATGCTCGGTCGTGGACCAGCGCCAGGCGTTGAGCTGCGGGTCGCTATCCAAGTGGTGCGTCGTCGTCTCGGCGATGAGTTCCGCGAGCCCGCGGAGTCTGAACTGTCGGCTGGCGTAACCTCGCCACCGGTGTCCGGGGTCCGCGGACTGCCGCTCACCCCCGACGACTTCCTGCGCTGACGGCGGGATCCGGGTGTTCGGCGTTCGGTGACTCGGGGCTAGGTGAAACGGGGCCCGGCGAAACGGGATCCGGCGGCCGGGGATCCTGTGGCGCCGGATACCGCACGGCTGCGGGAAAGCAGCGCAGCAGTGCGGCGAGTCGCGTGGTATCGCCCGCCACCTCGGTGTCTGCCCGCTCGACGGCGTCCTGCAGCGCCGCACCGGCGAACACCAGATCGCGCAATGTCGCCGCCTCCGGCACGGTCAGCCACGCATCGGGTTCGGCGTGCTCACCGCGGTCCAACTCGAGGCGCCCGCCCGCAACGGTGGTGCGGAACCGATCGCCCGCGACGTCCAGCTGGCAGCGCAGCGACAGCTCACCCGCCAGTGCCGGATCGAAGGTGGCGCGCAGGGCGAACAGCAGCGCGTCGACGCTCAGTTCCGCAGCGCCGTCCTCGGGCAGCGGTGCGCGGCTGCCCCAGTGGGCGAGCGCGCGGAGCACGGGCTCCAGTTCCTGCCCGCGCTCGGTGAGTTCATACACGGCGGCGGGCGCAGGCGGTCCCAGGCGCCTTCGCCGCACCAGGCCGTCGGCTTCGAGCTCGCGCAACCGCTGCGCGAGGACGTTCTGGCTCATCTGCGGCAGCCCGCGGTGCAGGTCGGAGTAGCGCTTCGGGCCGAAGACCAGCTCTCGCACGACGAGCAACGCCCACCGCTCGCCGACCGCGTTCAGCGCTCGCGCGATGCCGCAGGGGTCGTCGAACAGCCGTTTCTTGCTCATGCACCCGAGTGTACTTGCATAATAGGTGTTAATACTCCTACAGTAGGAGTATGGACACTGTGACCTCCGCCGACGGCACCGTCATCGGCTACACACGGCGCGTCGACGGGCCCCGGGTGGTACGCGGCCTGGTGCAAGGCTCGGTGCCCGCCGGGGAAATCGGCTGGGTGCTCGTCTCGTCCGTACTTCTCGTCGCGGTCTTCGGTCCCATCACCATGGTCCTCTTCCGCAACAAGAAGTAGATGCCGCTGCCGCGAGCACTTGGTCAAAATCAGCTCCGACAACCCGGCCCACTCGGCCAACGCCATCACCGGTACCAAGCCCGGAACTCCCGAAACCGGCCCGAAGTGCAAGTGACGGAGGGGGCAGCCCACGTAACTCAATCCTGGTCGACATGCTCCGACGGTGACGACCACGCATCGAGAAATGGAGAGAAGCAGTGAACGAGATGACACTTCGTGTGACGTCCGCCGACGGTACGAGGATCGCCTACGACCGGAAAGGCACTGGCCCGGCGGTGATCCTCGTCGGCGGCACCCTAGACGACGGCGCTGAGAACGCGCCGCTGGCCCGACTCCTTGCCAACCATTTCACGGTCTACAATTACGCACGACGCGGCCGGGGCGCCAGCGGCAGTACACCGCCGTACGCCGTGGCGCGCGAGGTGGAAGACCTCGACGCGCTGATTGCGACAGCCGGCGGCTCAGTTCACGTGTACGGCGCCTCATCTGGCGGCGCCCTCGCGCTGGAGGCAGCAGCGGCAGGTTCGGCGATCGACAAGATCGCGGTGTGGGATGTGCCGTACGTGATCGGGGACGACCTGCGGCCGAGGTTCAACCAGTACATCGCGGACACCCACGAGGCATACAAAGCCGGCCGGGACGAGGAGCTCCTGGAACTGTTCGTGAGGCTTACCGGCGGACCCGACGCGGACATCGCGGCTGGCAAACAACACCCGAACTGGGCCTCGTCCGTCGCGCTCGCCCACACGCTCGTCAAGGACGCCGTGGTCCTCAATGACTACAAGATCCCCACGAACCGACTTGCCCGCATCACTCAGTCGGTCCTGGTGACCACCGAGGGTCCGATCACCGAGCCCCAGATGGCGGGCCTCCCGACCGACTTCTTCGACCGCGCCGCGAAAGCGATAGCTGCTGCCACCCCCCAGACCGAACGACACACGCTCGACGGGCAGGGACACGTCGTCGCCCCCGAACTCATGGCCCGTGTACTGAAGACGTTCTTCAACCAGTAGCCCGTCGACTGATCAGGTCGCGACCGTGGGTCGCTTCGGAACGCAGGCCCATCGGCCACGTCAGCATCGGTCGGTGAGGGGCGACTCCTGAGTTCGGGAGTCTCGCCGCGTGTTGGCGCGAACGCGATCTGCAAGCCTGCGATCCCTTCCCCATGACGGGTGCGCCGATGACGCGGACCTTGCCGCGAGCTCGTCAACTGGGCAGCCAGCGCACGGACTCACCCCGGGAAGTCGTCAACGACGCCAGCAGCGAACTTAGGACTCGCGCGGATAGGTGACCATCCGCCGGTCGGCGGGTTGGCTCGGTTTTCATACCGAGTGCGATCCATAGCCGACGACCGGGGAGGTCCCCACCATCATGCGCGCACTCGAACGCGAGGTCGTAGACGCCGTGTATGCGGCGATCGAGCCGCTCTTGCCCGAGCATCCGGCTGCCAGCGAGGTTCGGAGAACGACACTGGTAGCAGCAACATGGACGGCGTCCGCTGAGGTCCCGGTTGCGACGCCGGACGGGCTCACTGGTGTCGACAAGTCGTCCTGGCCGCGTGGCGGGGGCCGATCGTCGCAAGAGGACCGTTCAGCGAGACAACTCGTCGCGATATCCGTCTGGTGACTGAAGGAGTTGGGCGACGGCATTCTTCAAGACCGCTGTGGCCGATTTGGATGACGCTACTCCGCGGCGTGCTCGAAGGGCTCTGGTTCCGGCTCCGGGTCGGGATCGCACACCTCTCCGTACATCCTTGAACTGAGGGCGTTGATCAGCCACCAGGCGCGACGGGCTCGCAACTCTGGGTCGGGTGAAAGCTGGTAGAGCCCATCGGCGCGCTTGCCGTACCCAAGCTCCCCAAGCAGCGCCACGGTCTCGGTCGGATAGAGGCCGAGGTAGGGGCCGAGGCGCTCAGGATCCCATCGCGGTCGCCGCATGACGATCCTCTCCAGGGCAAGAGGAGTAATTCCGTGCGTTGCCCACTGCTGAGCTAACCTGCGGCGCCGAGCACGAGGCAGCACAAGCAGCGCCCTCCGGGTGCCCTCGGCACTAGCGAGTATCACGCCCATATTCGTCAGCTCGGCAACGACAGCGTCGCGGTTGTTGAACGCCCACTCGGCGACCTCCAACCATCCTTCGAATCCGCTTCCGCCCAGCGCATGGCGACGGCTGAAGACAATCAGCTGTGACGTATCACCATCGACCAGCCCGACCTCCGCGGCTCGCACGAACTGACCCCAAGTGACTTCGCTTCCGGAAAGCCCCGTGACAATGTGGCCCTCTTCGTGCACACCGAAAAGGTTGATTGCGGGGTGGAGTACTGCGGGGTCATCGAGGACGACACCGGTTCGCGTCGCGTCGGAAACTGGAGCGAAGAAGCTGTTCTCCAGCATCTCCTCAGGGCCACCACCCGCGGCGAGAACTCTCGTCACCGGCATGTGCTCGACCGCGTCAACCTCCCGACGGCTCAACTCTTGGTAGGACTCGACAACGTCACGATCGGGTTTGGACACGTACATCGTCACGCGCATGGTGCAATCGTGCTACCAGATGGCGACAGATCCTCGAGTGACAATCACCTCGCACCTCGTGCGCGGCCATGACGGCAGCCTGCGCTGCGCCGCAAGCGGACCCTCAAGTGGGACGGACGCAGTTGTCGGTCAGCCCGCGGCGCTGCCGAGTCGCCCCATAGGGATCCCCGTGTGGGACGGCCCGGGCAACCGCGTCAATGGCGTCGCACATCATGAGCGTGGCGGTCGAGCGAGCGATGGTGGCGGGTGAGGAGGTTCAAGGCGCCGACCGCCTCCGCGTTGTTTGGGACGCTCGCCGCCGGTCAGGGCCACAGCGCCCGCTCGAAAGGCGTTTTCGAGCGGGTTCTCGGCGTGCGTGTGATCGCGGGTAGTCGGGGCGAGGAGGGCGACCGTGCATCCGTAGCAGGTGCGGGCGATCTCCGCCCGCCCGCATCTGGGCATCGGTGGGGCCGTCCACCACATGGCGGGGAACGTCCGATGCGTCGAGGCGCTGGCGAGGAATCGCGTCGCGGTCGGACGGATCTCGACCTCGCCATAGGTGGCGGCGGTGGGCGCTCGGCCCGGGCGATCGCGGCATCCAGCTCGGGTATGTCGATCACGCAGGTGCCGTCGAGCTGCCCGTTCGTGTCGGGAAAGGGTCGTCCTGCATGAGCAGGTCACCGGTCTTGCGATTGATCGCCGCTGCGGCCGAGCGGGGCAGCACCTCGGTGGAGAGGAGCTCGCCGGCGTCGCGGGAGGTGGTCGGCGTCCAGATGGTGTCAGGCAGCGACAGCTCCCCGCAGCTCAGCCGCCCCCGGACCGTGGAGCTCGCCGATCCGGACCGTGCGTCCGGTGAGCAGGAGGAACAGGTCGGTTATGGATCCGGTGATTTCTGGGCCGCTGCCGGTCGACCAGGTGTAGTCGGTGGCGGTGAGCCGGAATCCGGCGAGCGGCAAGGACCGAAAGACCTTCGCCTTGCCGCGCCCGTGGTAGGACAACACGCGATTCGCTGCCTCGGCCACCTCGAGGGCAGGTATGTCGACGTGGCGGCCGAGTGGGATGCACATATCGAGGGTGTGGCCGATGGCGTCGATGAGCGACTCGCGGCAGGTCAGGCCCGGGAACAGACGGTGCACCCCGACCAACTGGGCAAGCCGGTCGGTCAGCTGGTCGGTGTCGTAGCGTCGAGCCAGTTCGATCGAGCCTTCCCGGATCACGTGGTTGTTTCCGCCCGGATGCCGGATAGCGAGCCCCACCAGCTGCGGCAACCCAAGGAGCGGCATCGTCAAGTGCGCCGCCACGTCGCGAACCGTCCATCGATCGCACAACGAGGGCGTGTCCCACTCGGATTGGCTCAGGCCGCTCACCAGCACCACGATCGCGTGACGGCGTCGGTCCACAGCCGACCAAACCTCGGTGTCGTCCACGGCGTGTCCTTCCGCGGTAGCCGGATCTAGTACGATAACGATACTACAACTAGTCCTGCATTCGTACTACCCGGAAGGCCATCCTTGGACCGCCAGATCCCGTCCAGCCTGCTCATGTTCATCAGTTACCGCGCTGCCGAGGACCGGATCTTCGCAGCGGTCGCCGAGGCTGGGTACGGCGACGTCACGCGCGCTCAGGCTCGACTGCTCGCCGGCATTGACCCCGGCGGCACTCGGCTGGTGGTCCTCGCTCAGCGGGCACGGATCGCCAAGCAGACCGCCCTGAGCCTGGTGAACGCCCTGGAGTCGGCCGGCTACGCGGAACGGGTGCCGGACCCCACCGACGGCCGCGCGCGGTTGATCCGGCTGACCGCACGTGGACAGAGCGGGTTGCCGCACGCCAGGGCGGAGGAAGCACGGATCGAGACCGAGTGGGAGGCGCAGCTAGGTCCTCGAAGAATGCGGGCGCTGCGGAAGGCCCTGTGGGAGCTCGCGCTGCTGGCCGACCCCGAGCTCCAACCGCCCACCGACCCCTAGCGATCCGGCGGGCGCGGACCGCCGAAGCGCTGCAGGCGCCGTCGCCGTCGCAGCCCTTGAGCCCCTCAACTGTTTACGCGGAACTCGCGGCGCAATGACGAGCCGCACGGTGGTTGGAAATCGGAGCCAGACATGGCAGCGCCGTAGTGCATGACGGAAGGTCTGTCGTGGCGGTGTTTGGTTGTCTGCGCCGGAGCGTCAGGTCAGAGGGTCCCGTAAGCCGAACGTCGTACGGCGACGAATAGGCGATCTCGCTGCGCGTCGACCGTGACCGCAAGCGGATCGGCGGATTCTGGCGGTCATCGCAACAGCAGTGGTCCGACCAGTTCGATCGGCTTCTTGAACTGTAGGCGTTTGCGGGGTCGGTCGTTGAGCTCGTCGGCGACGGCGTCGAGGTGGGCTTCGGTGTGCACCGACAGGTCGGTGCCCTTGGGGAAGTACTGCCGCAGCAGCCCGTTGGACGCTCCTATGTTTGTCAAGCGGCCGCAGTCAGATTGTCGATCATGGTCGTTGGTTTGGTGGCGGCTTGAATAAGACGGTAGAAGCGGCGGGCCAGAATCCTTTTGAGGCTTCGGCGGACATCGCGGTGGGTCTTGCCTTCGGCGGCTCGGCGTTGCTCATAACCGCGGGACTCGGCGTGACATCGAAGCCGGGTGATGGCGACGGTGTGCAGGGCGCGGTTCAGGCTGCGATCTCCTGTCCGGTTCAGCCGGTGCCGGGTGCGTTGACCACTGCTGGCCTCCAACGGGGCGGCGCCGGCCAACGAGGCGAAGGCGGCTTCGTTGCGGACCCGCCCACGATGAGACCAGCTCACCAACAGCTGTGCGGCAACAACAGGTCCGACGCCGGGCTCGGCGAGCAGTGCCGGCCCAGCCGGATGCTGAGGTACCAACACGAGCAGCTCGACGTCCAGCTCGGCGGCCTGGGTCATCAAGAACCGGATCCGGGCGGCGATGAGGCGCAGAGTCCGGAGGGTGAACCGATGCTCGAGAGTCGCCTGGGTGGGGCTGGACAGCCGGTCGATCCGGTCCAGCTGTCGGGCCAGGTTCTGCCCTCGCAGCTGCGCGCGGAGGTGCTCGGGCGCCACGACGATCAAGCTCTTGAGTTCATTGATCGCCTTGGTCCTGCTCATCAAGACCCCTTGTCGGGTCACCAATACCTGCCGGAGTGCCTCACGCAGACCACGCTCACGTGGGGTGGCCTGTTCGGTTTGGGCCAGTGCTGTCCTCGCCGCGTGGACGGCGTCGATCCGGTCACTCTTCGCCCCGCGAGGTCTCTTCTTGTTCTGGATCTCGACGACGTCTTCGCCGGCCTCGGCCAAGACAGTGACCAGGCCGGCGGCGAAGCTGCCGGTCCCCTCCAACGCCCACACGCGGCGGCCGGGAGCCGAGGCGATGGCCCAGGTCAGCATCCGGAGGTAAGCGGGGCCGTCGGTTCGGTCGCTGATCTCGGCGCGCAGCCGACCGGTGCCGGCGTCGACGATGGCGAGGTCGATCGTGTCGCGGTCGGGGTCGCCTCCGATGACGAAGTCGTAGTGCTCTGCCAACATGACCATTGTGGTTGTCCTTCCGTTGAGGTGGGCAGCTGATGGCACCGGCCTGGGAAGCGGTCACTGTCGCGGCAACACTGTGAAGGGTCACGCCCGTGGGCGGACAAGCTCCTGATCAAGCCAAGACGGTGGGCCAGGCTGGTGTCAGCTGCTCAAGGGACAGGTCAAACGCAAGGCACGTCATGCGGCGGCCAGTATTCTCGGGAGTCACCCCGAGCAGCCGACACCAGACTGCCGGGCTCAGCCCTTTTCAGGCCACCGCCAGACTCACAGTGTTCTCGTTGGTGGCCCGCTGCCAGGGTGAGTGCGGATCGCAGAAGTAGATGGCGATGTCGGTGGCGATCTGGACCTGTTTCCAGTCTCTCATCTCCACGCCTTGGTCCCAGGTCAGCGTCCGGCGCAGCTGCTCGGGCAGAGTCTTGATCTTTGCGGCCAGTGGCGGGGGCGACCTGCTCCGCTTTGAACCCGTCGGTCAGCGGCACCAGCAGGGTGTAGCCGGTGGTGCGTTCGACCAGGGTGCCGATCGCCGAGGCGTTGCCCTTTCCGATGATGTAGGGGTCGGACCGGGGCGCGGTGCTGGGATTGCTCCCGGCCCGTTTCCCCGGCCCGCCCTCCGCACCGGACGTGCGACTCTCATCGCATCCGGCGCTCCACGAACTGCCACTGTTACGCATGAACCGAGGTCCCTGCGTTGCTGTCCCATGGTGTGGGGATATTGCTCGCGCGCCAGCGGTATCGGGTTACCGGCACCGTGGTCGCGTCGAACATGGTGATCCCGTCCGCTGCCGGGCGATTCCCCGGCCTTCCGGTGAGGAATCGCCGGTAGCACTCCGCCCAGGTAAGGCGTTTGTGTCGCTTGAGCAACCACTGGGTGACCCGATGCCAAGCAAATGAGTCGAGATACCCGAAGGTCGCCTTGGACACACCGTGACGGAAGTACGCACACCATCCTCGAAGCACCGGGTTGAGGCGCCCGAGGAGGTCAGCCAGGCCGTGATGCTGCTCCCTCTTGGTCAACGCCCGCACTTTGGCCATGATCGAAAGCAGAGCCTTCTTCGATGGGTAGGTGTAGACGCTACTGCGGGTGGTTCCCTTCCGTTGGCGTCGCTGGATGCGAAACCCGAGGAAGTCGAACCCCTCGTCCAGATGACAGACCCGGGACTTCTCGGCTGACAGGCGCAGCCCCAACGGGGCGATCACCTGGGCAACCTCGTCCCAGAGCGCATCCGCGTGCGCTTTGGTTCCGGCCACCATGATGACGAAGTCGTCCGCGTAGCGAACGATCCGATAGGTGGCCCTGCCACGTTTGCGGTGCGCGTCTCGCCGCTGGGATGTCCGATGGGCATCCCACTTGGTGGTGAAGTGCTCGTCCAACACAGACAAGGCGATGTTGGCCAGCAGCGGAGAGGCAATGCCGCCCTATGAGCAGCGCTGGGTTATGCGCAGCGGCGGGCGGTTGCCGCTGGTTGGGGCGGTCGTGACGGCCGAACGCTGCGCATAACCCGGGACCGGTCAGAGGCTGGCGAGCCAGCCGAGTAGCTCGGGGTTCTGGTTCCATTCGGCCAGGTCGGCGGGGACGACGTCGTCGTAGACGGCTTCGAGAGCTTTGCGTTTGGCTTCGGTGGAGGCCCGCGCGTAGACCTCGGTGGTGGACAGGTCGACGTGGCCGAGGATGTCGCGGATGTAGGGCAGCGGAACGCCTGCGTCGTAGAGGTGCATGGCCCGGCTGTGTCGTAGGACGTGCGGGCTGAGGTGGGCGTCGACGAGCGCCGGATCGGCTGCTCGGGTCTGGTATTTGCGAAGGATCTACGCGACGCCGCCGCGGCTGAGTTTGGTCCGGTGCTGGTTGAAGAACACCGGGTGGTCCTCGTGGCCCGGGCTGTCGAGATGTCGGTCGGCGAGGTAGTCAGCCAGCATTGCCGTCGTGTTGGCGTGGAGCGGGACGTGACGGGTCTTGCGGCCCTTGCCGGTCAGCGCGGCCATCGCGTGGTCCAGGCGGATGTCGCGGACGGTCAGATCGGCGAGTTCCTGAACCCTGGCCGCGGTGTCGTAGAGGGTCCCGCA
>CAWBUC010000007.1:0-9981 GCA_963791865.1 uncultured Actinomycetota bacterium | reverse complement strand
GGGTGGGCGATACTCGGTTCGAACCAGTGACCTCTTCGGTGTGAACGAAGCGCGCTACCACTGCGCCAATCGCCCTCGAGGAGCGACGACCACCCTATCCCATTTGACTCAGGTTGCCCAGCAGGTTCAGGGATCGAGCTCGTTGGCCGCTCGCTCCGCGAAGATCTTGGCCACGAGGGCAGTGTGTGGGCCGGGCACCTCCCGTACGACGCCGTCCCAGGCGCGCACCGGCTGGACGTCGCGAAGCGAGGAGGTGAGGAAGACCTCATCCGCGCGCACCGCGTCCTCGGCCCGGACGTCGGCCTCGGCGATCGTCGCACCCACTCGAGCAGGAGCTGCCGGGTGATGCCGGCCAGGGGTCCCGCCGTCAACGGAGGAGTGACCACCTCGGAGCCGAAGACCAGAAAGATGTTGCTGCCGGTGCCCTCGCACACATTGCCTGCAGTGTTGATCAGGATCGCCTCGCTGGCGGACCGGTCCGTGGCGTAGGCCAACGCGCGGACATTCTCGGCGTACGACGTCGACTTCACCCCCGCCAACGCGCCGCGCTCGTTACGGGTCCACGGGGCGGTGACGACATCGGTCGTTTCCGTCGGTGGATCAGCGGCATCGGCGGCCACAACCAGGGTTGACGGTCCATACGCCGCCTTCGAACTCAGCGGGCCGAGTCCGCCCGTGTAGGTGACGCGCAGCTTGCCGAAGGGATAGCTGCGCCCCGCAACAACCGCGGCAATGCCCTCACGCACCGCGCCGTGATCCGGATCGGGCAGCCCAAGCGCGCGCGCCGACCGGGTCAGCCGGTCCAGGTGGCGCGTGACGGCAAACACGCCGGCGTCGGTCACGCGAAGAGACTCGAAGATCCCGTTCCCAACCACCACGCCGTGATCGGTGGCGGGCAGCGTAGCCTCGGCCGGATCCTCGTACAGGCGGCCGTTGACCCAGATCCGCAGGGAGCGGTCAGACATCCCGCCACCCTATGCCCGGCTTGGCGGCACCCCAGCGGTCTTGGTTGGTTGGATTCCCGCGCCGCGCTCGGCTATGGTTCTAGATCGCATCCCAGCCGGTTCGGGTGGTGATCATGCGGACGTGGCTCAGTTGGTAGAGCATCACCTTGCCAAGGTGAGGGTCGCGGGTTCGAATCCCGTCGTCCGCTCGGAACTACACGGTGGAGTGGCCGAGAGGCGAGGCAACGGACTGCAAATCCGTGTACGCGGGTTCAAATCCCGTCTCCACCTCTGGGCGATTGGCGCAGCGGTAGCGCGCTTCCCTGACACGGAAGAGGTCACTGGTTCGAACCCAGTATCGCCCACCAGCAAAACCCCTAACCAGGGGCCATTTCGGTGCTAATGCGGAGTGGTTGACTGAGAGTCTGCCGGAATCCTGCCGGAACTTCATCCGGCCATTTCCGCCGCCGGAGCCGCACCCCCTTGAGCCTGACGGCATGTAGCTATCCATGGCCTGGCTGTGACACCTGCCGACGACCTCAGCGAGTTCGCCGCTATCACTGCGGTCGCTGGCCTCCACGCCGCGTGTGGTCGCTACAACCAAGCTCACCGCGACCCGATTCCCGAGCTAGAGGAGGCCGCACTGGCCGTGATCGAGTTCGTGAATCAGGCCTGCTCGCTTGATGAGCGGCTCGGCGGCGTCGAGAAGCCAAGGACGACATACGCCGATGCGCGCGACCTGGACGACGAAGGGCGCGTGCTCCCGGCTCTCCGCTTCGCTCGCGACCGCGCGATGCATCAGGGCGTGTTGCCCGTCACGATGATCTTCGTGCTCGGATTGTCGGCAGACCTTCAGCCGGTGTCACTGAGGTCGGCGCACGTGGTCTGGCTCGACCTGACCCAGATGGACGAACCAACGGATGGCCGCCAGGACACACAGGATGACCTTGGTATGCCGCACGCCGGACCCTGTATGAGGGCGACGACCCGCGACACACCTTGGCTGCCGCCCTCCGATTCCTCATCCGGGCTCTCAAAGCTCGAGAGATCAGGATTCCCGACGACCTCGACCCGGAGACGACCGCCTAGACCAAGTGCACCCTCAGTCGCAAGTCTCTTCGCTGGGGCGGAATCCGTGACGCCGAGGCACCGCCCTGGCCGGCCGCGAATTTCTCCTCCAGGTCGCCTCTGACCGGCTCGACAACGACGGGTCTCCCGGTGCTGGGCCTGGCTGCGCCTGACCCCTGCTGCGCCTGGATCGGCTCGGCTTGGGCCCGGCAGGACCGCTTTGTCGATGACCTATGTTCGGTGGCTTTAGTCGTCGTCCTCGCCCTGTTGGGTGGCCTTTCTCCGCTCCAGCCGCCAGTGGATCTCGTGGGTGTTCGGATGCCGCCACTCCCGCATCCGGTACTCGAAAGCCGGCAGCAGCACGATCGGGATCGGATCAGGGGACGCCGGGGCCACCGCCCCCACCACGATCTTCGCGTCAGCCGGGATGAACGGGGACTGCGCGGGAATCGGTGCAGTCACGATCTCCACAGGGTCTCCATAGGGGCGCGCCATGGGATCCGAGCTTAGCACTCTGCTGCCAAGTCAAGCGTATAGAGTACGTTTGGACTCCGAATAAAGCTCTGATAGAGTATGCATAGAGGCAGATGCACGGGACGCCGAGCGTCGATCAGAACCAAGGATGAGGACCACCGAGATGCCCCGCCCCACCAAAACCGCGGTCGAGATCCGCACGACCGTGATTCGCACGACCGATCCCGGCCAAGTATCAGAAGGACCCGGTATGGAGTTCGACTTCGACTTCAGCCAGCACGAGGCGGCCCTGTTCACGGGACCGTTGCGATGAGCGCCCAGTGATAGTGATGCCGCACAGGCTGCTTGGTCGAAGGGAAACAACGGCCTGACAAAGACCGCAAGGAGGGTGGTTCGAGGGGGAGGAACCACCCTCCTTGCATACCCAGATGATCTTGCGCATGAAGATCATGCGCGCTCTTCTCTACGATGATCTTTACTATCCTCAGCGCCACAGCAGGCCTGGCGTCGTCGAGGGCCTTTTCTGTCAGCTCCCCCCGGTCCCGAAGAGCCAGCCGGCGGACGTGGGCCGCATCCATCTCGGTTCCAATCCGCGTGATGAATACCAGGCCTGCGTCGTGCCAGGCCTCCGGCCGTCGTCAATTTGGTGTCACGTCAACGTAGGGAACTTCGATGGCGTTGTTTCCGTAGCCGAGTCGGTTCCAGGGTGGGATCTCGGGTTGGACGTTGCCGGCCGCGTCGGTGGCTCGGACGCGAATGGTGTGTCTTCCCACGTCGGTCGCAGCCCACTCGAAGGTCCAGTCCTGCCATTGATAAGGGCCTTTGGGGGGCTCGAGCTGCGCCGGGTACCAGTCGCCGGCGCCGGTGAAACTGATGTCGACGCGGGTTACTGGTCCGGTTCCCGACCACGCTTTGCCACGGATCATGCATGTGCCGGCCGTGATGGTGGACCCGGGCGCCGGGTCAGTCATTCGGGCTCGGACGCGCATGAAGGTCACAGGTTCGTGTGGTCGGTCGGCCCACTCGTAGATGTAGTGGCCGGTCTGGAACTCACCGGAGTAGGGCTCGGTGAGCACGTCGATGCGTTTCAGCCATTTCACGGACGCGACGGCGTACCAATGTGGAGCGATGAGCCGGAACGGCGCTCCGTGGTCGGCACCGAGCGGTTGGCCGTTCATCTCGTAGGCGATGAGGATCTCGGCTTCCGGGTCGGCCGCGTGGGCGAGTGGCAGAGCGCGGACGAAGGTCAAGTCGTCCTTATTGGTGTCCGCCAGGACGGGCCGAAGGTGGTATGAGCCGTGGTCGGCGCCCTCGAACCGAACGTCGACGCCGTCGGCTCCCGGCCGCGCCAGCTTGAGCACATCGGATAGACGAGCGCCGGTCCATTGGGCGGTGGAGACGGCATAGTCACCCCATGGCTCCCCGGTTGGCAGAGGTCTCATGTCCAGACGCCCATTGCCGGCGCATTCGAGGGTGACGGCACGCTCGATCGCCGGCAGCCCGCGAAGGTCTTGGAGAGTGAAGGTCGTCGGGTTCTGCACGGCGCCGCCGACCTCGAGGGTGCCGTCGTGTGCCGGCACCGCGAAGTTGCTGCGCACGTAGTGGAGGTCGGACGGGGTCAGGTCTCCCGCCAGCGCCTCTGGCGGCGCCTCGGCGTTGTAGGGGGCCGGGTTGATCATCTGCAGTGCGGAGCGCGCTCGTTCCAACTCATCTGCCGCTTTCATGTTTCAGTCTCCTCGCCGGTGGGTGGTCGATCGCGTGCTCGAGGGCTAGAAGTCGGAATCCAAGAAGGTCGGTTCGCGGTTCTCGTTGAAGGCGCCGATGCCTTCGGCGCGGTCGGGGTGGACGGCTGATCGCCAGTGGGCCTCCATCATGATCGCGATGGCCTGCTCGATCGGCTGCCCTTGGCCCTGTCGAACGGCTTGTTTGACCGCCTGCACCGCTGTCGGTGAGTTGCTGGCGATCTTGTCCGCGATCCGGTGCGCCGCGTCCATCAGTTCGGCTTGGGGGTGGATCTCGTTGACCATGCCCAGCCGGTGCGCCTCGTCGGCGGTGATCGGGTCCCCTGTCATGAGCATCTGCAGCGCCCGTCCTGGGGGGAGCAGGCGTGGCAGCAGCGCCGGAGAGCCGCCGCCGGCAGCCAGACCGATCATTGCCTCGGGCTGGCCGAAGGTGGCGGTGTCGGCGGCGATGATGAAGTCGGTGCTCTGGGCCAGCTCGGAGCCGCCGCCGTAGGCGATGCCGTTGACGGCGGCGAAGATCGGCTTCCGCAGCTGCCGGACCGTGTAGAGCGTCCGGTCGAAGGCCTGCCGTTGCCGGAGCCAGTCCTCCTTGGTCATGTTCTTGCGCTGACGCAGGTCGCTGCCGACCGAGAAGGCTCTCTGCCCAGCCCCGGTGAGGATGACGACACGCACGGCGGTACGGACCGCAATGGTCTCCACAATCTCGGTGAGCCGGGCGCCCATCTCGGTCGTGATCGCATTGTCGGCGTGCGGGCGGTTGAGGGTGATGACCGCAACACGATCCCCGGAGAGGTACTCCACGAGTACTGGCGAGTCGGGCTCCGCGGTGCCCGACTGCGGCGGAGCAAAGTCAAGTGCCTTCCAGCGGTCAGTAGATGTCGAGGTCCTCGCCACGTCGTCCTGCCCTTCAGCGTCGAAATCGTCACGTGTCATGTCTGGAGCTCCGCCAGCCAGCGCAGGGCGCGCCGGCCGGGGGCGAAGCAGTACTCGCCGCCGCGGGTGACGACGAACGGCGGCATCTGCTGCAACCGCCGCCGGATCGGCCTGGTGGGAATGGTGAAGCTGCCGGAGCCGTCATTCGGCCCGACGAGCGGATCCTTCTCGGTCGGCGCACCGATGAAGATGCCGTCGTTCAGCCATTGAGTCTTGACGAACTCGAACTGCCGCTTGAGATGCGCCCCGGCGAAGACGAAGATAATGCCCCGGTCGACGCCGTCGTCGTCGATAACCCCCTCAGGCAGCAGAGGGCCGTAACTTGTCCCGCGCCGGATCATCCGGTGGAGGCGGACGTTGACACTGCCCTCTCCGTCAAGGGCGTCCCTCGGGTTCGCTCGTCGGGCGTGCGCGCCGGCCGGACACTTGAAGCCGCGCAGGTCGTCGGCGAAGCGGAAATCGTTGTTGCGATGCGAGTCGGCGCCGAGGTCGGGATCGTCCCGGTCGGGAGACAGCGCAAGCGGAGCGCCGCTCTGCCAGCGGCCGACCATCTTCGCCCCGAGCAGCGCCTCCTCCGCGCGGCTGGCCGCCTTCGCACGCAGGTACTGCCGGTAGGCAGCCACCTTCGTGTGCAGCTTCCGGAACACGATGTAGGTGCCGTTTCGACCGAGCACGTCCGGGGTCGGCATCGGCGGCAGCTCACCCGTCTCGTCCGGGTAGCCCAGGATGATCTCACCGGCCTTGAGCGGCTTCTCGGTCGGGTTCGACGGGGACAGGCCGCTTCCTTCGACCGCAGGCTGGCCGATCCCGTCCTTGAAACCGAAGGACGTCCTACCAGTCGGGAGCTGATAGCAGTCCTGACTCCAGATCAACTCCACTCCTGAAAGCTCCTGGTGGGCGCGGCGCGCCCTGTCCACTACGGCCTGGAGCCGCGCGGCGTCGGGAGACAGGGCCGCCAGCGCGATGTGGACATCCTTGGTACCGAGCGGATACTCCCAGTTGTCGGGGCTACTGTCGCCGACGTCGCCCAGCTCGGCGGCACGCGCCGCCATCCCCTGCTGGAACTCGGGCACAAAACTGTCCAGGGACTGCTGCGGTACACCGAGCGCCTTCAGACCCTGATACGTGAAAGCGGCAGTGATCCAGGCGTCATCCGTGAGATCGGCTGTCGGACGTCCGTGGTCGACAACCGTGAGCAGGCGCTTCACCAGTTCCCGCCCGGCCGCGCGGTCATCGATGCGCAGCAGCAAGTACTTACCGACGTAGGGAGAGGGCCGCTCGTGCAGCGCCCCGCTCTGGATGTCGTCTAGATCCAGGTCGACGTCGCGGCCCCCGGTCATGGCCGGCCTCACGTACGCTCCATGACTACACGTGCTCGGGGGGTTCGGGCGGGTCCGGGTTCGGCGACGCCAGGTAGGGGAAGGTGTGCGAGGCGGGCCGGGTCGCATGGTCGACACCGTCACGGATGACCGGCCCGTTTCCGGCGTTGATCATCTGCGTGAATATCGTGTCCATCACATCGTCGTTGAGCGCCCGTCCGCCGCAGGTCTCCGGTGTTCTGCCGTGGCGCGTCGCGATCTCGATCTCCAGAAAGGAGCCGCGCTCCGCGTACGGCTTGGTGAGGTCCACGACCAGGTAGTCGGCGAGCACGAGACTGGTCAAGGGGTGGTCACCGTTCACGTCCGGGAACCAGTCGGTCCGGCCGTCAAGCGCGTCCCAGAAGGCGAGGTTGGCGTTCAGCCGCGCTCGATAGGCACCCCGATACGCCTCTCCGAGGTGGAAGGCATCCTCCATGTTGTAGAGATCGCGGATCTCAAGATCTCGGTTGACCTGATCAAACTGCTTCATGGCCAACATCATGTTCTTCACCTCCGGCCGCCCGACCCGCTCGATCCGCACGTTGAACGTGCCGCGGGTGAGCGTCTCCGCGACCACGCCGACCAGCTCGACACCGTCCAAGAGTGCGGAGTCGACCTCCACGACCAGGCTGAGGACATTCTTGCCGTCCAGGAAGATCGAGCCAGGATCGGTGAACGCCAGCTTGCCCGTCGCGATCGTCTTCAACGCCGCCGGTGCGTCCATGATGAACGGATCCCAACGTGGGCCTGCGAAGACGCGTACGCCCCCCGCCGACTCAGCCTGCTCGTTCACCCGCAGCGACACCGTCTCACCCGATGGGGTGGTGCAGGTGCCCTCCTGTTCGACGTGCTGACCGCCGTCAGCACCCACCGGAGCCGAGAAGACGCAGTCGAAGACGAGTTCTGGACCTCCGGCGACGAATGGCACCGGATCGCTCGCAGCGTTCGCAGTGAGCGGCCGTAGACGGAAGCGGTAAATGAGGCCGTCGGAGAACGCGTCGGTGGGCTTGGCGAAAGGAAGGGTGTTCATCGACGAGCACCAGGTGCCCGGGCCGCTCCGGACTGGGAAAGGCGTAGACGTCGGTGATGTCGGCGATGGGATCCGCCAACGCCCGCGGGCCGGAGATGTGATCGGACACAGTCGTTCCTCGCTAACGCTTCGCTACTCGGCGCGGCTAGTCCGCCGCCTCCTCCAGCAGCGGCTGAAGTGCAGGATGCTGCAGCGCCTCCGCGGCCTGCGGATGGTCCAGCACCTGCTGGAACGCCGCGTTCACACGCTGGGCCTTCCGAATCTCCTTAACCGTGCCGCCGTAATTCCGTGCATAAGCAGCCGCAGTCTGCTGCGCACTGAAGACGAACGCCTTCACCGCCGCCAGGTCCGGCAGACCGTCGTAACCCTCCACCTGCCCGAAGATCGCGTCGAACAGCGCAAGCGTCGGACCGGAGGTGAAGAAGTCCTCCATGTAGGAGTCCCAAGGTCCGTCGAAGCTGGTAATGAAGGCGAGCCGCGTGTCGTCGTCGAACAAGACGAACCTGGCCTCGTGGATGGTGGCGATCGCCATGCCGTAGTCCCCAGGCCGGTACCCGGGAGTCTCCTGGAGGCTGCGGAGCGCAGCCCGCAACGACTCCCCCGCGCCCTGCTTGACCCGGAAGAACAGGCTGAACTCACTCGTCGGGCCGGCACTCAGGCCAGGTCGAGGAATTTCGGTCTCAGGTGACGTCATCGGCTCCTCCTCTGGGTCGCATCCTCGATCGGTGACCTTGCACTGAAAGTGCCCGACCGGCACTGCTGGATGGCAGAGCCCTTTGACCCTCAGACCTCCTCATCGTCGCCGCAATCCGTGCCAGCCACTTCACCCACCGAAGGTGAGCACGCGTCAGCGGCAACGCCGACCGGCTTCAGCCGCATCAGTGTCAGCCTCGATCCAAGCTCATCGCGGCGGAAGCGATAGCGTGTTCCGATGACCGCGTGCGCCCGGTTCGGCGGTCCGGTCGGGCCGGCCTTTCGGTCTGCACGACCGAGTGCTCGAACCGTTGCGGCCTCAGCGCCACCAAGGTCTTGGCAGCCGGCGAACGCGGAGCGCCGGCCGAAGTGAGCCACTCATCACCCCTCATGCCTGTCGCGAGATCCCTCCCAGGGCAGCGGCTCGTGCGCAGCCTTCGCCGACGCCCCCGCCTACGGGCCGGCTTGGTCCAGCTCGCCTACGTCGCCGGAGCAGTCGGAGCTGCCTTCCTGGCCGCCGAGATCCAGGCCGGGCCACAAGTCAACGCCGCCCGCACGTCGAACCTGCTCTTCGCCGTCGGCGGTGGAATCATCTCACTGGTCGCCGTCGTCTTCTCCCTGCTGTTCCTCACCGTCCAGTTCGCATCGACGACACTCTCCCCGCGACTCAACCTGTTCCGCGACGAACCCCTGGTCTGGCACGCCTTCGGCCTGTTCGTCGGCGTATTCGTCTTCGCCATGACAGCAGCCCTGCGCACGTCGACACGCGAGCAGATGAGCGTCGTCATCCCCACCGCCACGATCGTGCTCGCCCTCGCCGCCATGGCGGTGGCGCGCAATCTGCAGATGAGTGCCTTCAGCTCGGTGCAGGTAGGGCCGACGGTACAAGAGATCACCCGCCGCGGTCGAGCGGTCATCGACCAGCTGTATGAACAGCGCACCGGCGAAACCGTCGCGCCGTCGGGACCCGCCGAGGGAGGAGTGGAGGTCCTGTGGTCAGGCGACGACGGATACATCCGCCAAGTCGACGTACAACGTCTCTTCGACAGCGCCGTTCAGCACCAGAGAACGATCCAGCTGCCGCTCCGGCCCGGCCAATACGTCCGCCACGGCGATGTTGTCCTCCGACACAACATCGACCCGGCCGATGTGGACGACGATGACCTGCTCCGCCACATCGAGATCGGTCCCGACAGAACCTGGGAGCAGGACCCGACCGGCAGCTCACCATCGGTGACATCACCGACCCCGGCGGTCAGGCGCGTCTGATGCTCCGCGCAGTGACCTGGGAGGACTACGTCGCCGCTGCCGTCGACGAGCTCATCGAGGCCGGACGAGGTACACCCAGCGTTGCCGCCCGGCTCGCCGAAGTCCTGGACGATCTCACCCTCACTGTGCCCGCCGACCGCCGCGACGAAATCCAACGGCGCCTTCAACTCCTTGCGTGACCTCTCGCACGTCATGCAGCCTCGCCGTCAATGCAACAGGGAAGGAAGCGCCGGATCGACTTGCGGAACGTGCCGCAGGCCGATCAGCCGCCCAACGCTCACCCGGACGAAATCAGCGGATTGGAGGTCGAGGGTCGCCGCAACGTCCACGCAGTGCGTGACGAACTTCGTGACAATTTACCCGTCAACCACCGGACGATTCAGGATACTCCGGGATCCACATCCCGCGGGATCGATCTCAGTGGCGGTCCAAAATGACCCGGCTGACACGGAAGAGGTCACCAGGCCGGC
>CAWBUC010000006.1:0-307952 GCA_963791865.1 uncultured Actinomycetota bacterium | reverse complement strand
CTTATCGACATAGCCTTCCATGCGTGACATAGCGCAAAGTTATCAGAAGCTGCGGACGTCGGTCGGCGCATCTGCACCGCACGAGACGGCTCGTTGCGGCTGCTATAGGACCAAAGTCCTATAGACGTAGACCGCCGATCCCCTATAGTATGCTCCATGGACCGGGGCGAGCCGATGCAGGCGGTTGGACCAAGGTCCAGTTCCCAGCCTCGGACGACGAGCGTCGTGCTTCGTTCGAGGGCCCGCGCAGCAATGCTTAGCATCGACGAAAGGGGAAGGAGAACCATGAGAAAGATCGTCCTGGTAGTGTTCACGAGTCTCGTCATCGCCGCCGGTGCGGCCGATGCGGTGGCGCAGACGGCCGGATCCATGATCAGCGTCTCGACGATCGAGCTGCGAGAGGTCGCAACGGGGTGGAGTGCGAAGAAGCAGATCCTCGGGGAGGGCGTCTACAACGACGCTGGCGACAAGGTCGGCGAAATCAACGATCTGATCGTAACGCCGGACAAGGCTCTGTCCTACGCGATCGTCGGCGTCGGCGGCTTCCTCGGCGTCGGAGAGCATGAGATCGCGGTGCCGGTGGGCAGGCTCAAGCAGGAGAAGGGCAAGATCGTCCTGCCTGGCGCGACGAAGGAAGCGCTGAAGGCGGCGCCGAAGTTCGAGTACACGAAGTAGCCGTCGGTCGCGCGATGGGGGCATGGCCTCTCGGCACGGTGTGCCGCGGTGGCTGAGGGGGCTGGCTTGCAGAGGAGGAGGGGGCAATGGCAAAGCGGAACCTGTACTGGCGTCTCTTCCGGGGGCTGCTGGCCAACCCCCGCTACTTTTATTTTATCTGGCGGCGCGAGGCGCATACCCAGACCGCCGCGCGGCTGGCACGCCAGGACGTGCCGCAACCCGGCACGTTCTATCCGGTCAAACTCGATCTCCGGATCGTCTACGCCTGCAACCTGCGGTGCAAAATGTGTGCACAATGGGGGATACCGGCACCTATTTTGCCTATGGCACCCCGAAGCTGCAACAGCAGCTGGACCTCCAGGTTATCGAGCGGGTGGTGCGGGAGCTGGTGCCCCACGGACTGCGTTACGTAGACATGGAGGGGGGCGAAACCTTTCTGCACCCGGAGATTATTGACATCTTCCGGATGCTGAAATCCTATGGCCTCTTTGTCAAACCCGTGACCAATGGCACACTCCTCACCCAGTATGCCCAGGACATCATCGCCTCCGGCATCGACGCCATCAATGTCTCGGTGGATGGCGACCGCGAGACGCACAATCAGGTGCGCCAGCGGGCCTGGGCCTACGACCGGACCATGGAAGGCTTACGGGCCCTGGTTGAGGCCAGAGCCCAGGCGGGACGCGCGACGCCCTTCATCAAGATCTCCTTCACCATGTCCCGCCACAACAAGGCCGTGGCCCTCCAGAAGCTCTGCGAGGACCTGGCCGGTAAGGGGCTCATCGACATGCTGGTCGTTAAGGCCAGTCCCATCTGGGTGCCCGCCGCCAAAGGGCATGCCTACAATGCGCTCGTCGCGCAGCATTTGGGCGTGCACGGCATCCAGAGCTGGCAGGGCTTTCTGGAGGACTACAGGCAGTTTGGGGCGGAAGCGCAGGACATCGTCGAGACCTTACGGGAGTTCAAAGCGAAGGCATACGACTTCGTCATGGCGGTGGTGCCAAGGGTGCCCGCGCGCGACCTGCCGCGGCTCTACACCGACTACGACTGGAATCTGGGCCGCACCCACTGTCCCATCGCCTACGTGGAGCCCACGATCGACAGCGACGGCCATGTCTATCCCTGCAATCTCTTCACGGATGAGCCGCTGGCGATGGGCAATGTCTACGAGACGCCCTTCCTCGACATCTGGTTTGGGGAACGCTTCCAGGCGTTCCGCCGCATGCTGGCGAGCCAGGGCGGGCTCCTGCCGATCTGCAACCGCTGCTGCCAGCTCACGGAAGCGTAGCCCCAGGAGACGCCCCCAGAGGAATCCAGGATGCCCCAGGCTCCAGGGCGATGCGATGGGTCGGAGGCGTGTCGACAGAGACGGGCATAGGCCCCGTGGCCGTGCAGCGGCGACGAGACCTCAGAGAGGACATTGAGACGTGCTCGTGTTGCCCTTCTGACGTTTGGCACTGGCAGTGCATGGCGAAAAACGCCCGTTAAGTACATATTGCCGCTGGTGTCGAATAACTACCCGCTGGGGTGTCGAAATACCCGCTCTACACATTGCTTTTGTCCAACAAACCCCCTCACCCTCTCAAGTAGCGATAACCATGGTTTATCGGCAATCAGCCATTTAGAGAGGGGGAAGGGGATATCTGCTTCTTGCTTGCCGAGCAGGAGGTGGAGCGGCTTAAGGTCGGCGCTTGGGGCGTGCAGGCCGGCGGCGTGGCGAGGTGATGCGATAGGTTGGCATGGCCTCGGCGGCGATAAGGGCAAGTTGCCGCGGCGGTGTCCATGTTGGGGCTGGCACTGGCTCGGCAGAGGAAGGGCCAGGGAATACCTGGGATTCTGCCATGGTGGTAAGCTGGCTCTCCAGAGCGGCTATGCGGCGGTCTTTCTCTGCCAGCCGTGCAATAATCTCGGCGGCGCCTTTGCGGTAGAGGGTCACGGCGATGATGGTTTATCCCTCATAGGCGGCAAAGTTGCGGCTCTTGCCGTAATGATCGACGCGATACCGGGGCGGCTCTTGGGGTTGAGCCCGCTCTGGTTGGCGAGTGTGGTGCTTGGCTCCTTCTTGTTCCTTCATACGAGTTAAATGAAATTAACCCGTATTATACTACCACAGTGCTTATAGAAAAGTCTTGCTCATCAGACACTTAACGGATGGTCGGCGGGATGGGCAACCATGGGGGAAAGGAGAGCGCCAATTAAAGGACAGGAAGTACCGTGAAGCCGTACTCGGCAAAGTCTCGGTCAAAGCTGAACGCAAGGCGAATGGCGAAGCGCTCCATCACGGCAAAGCTGATGGCATCGGCAAAGGAAAAGTCTTTATCGGTATACTGAAAGAGAATCTGTTTTGCCCGTTCCTCATCTGTGGCGCGGGCACGAATCATCACGGTGTTACTCTCCTCCATCTCTTTGAGAAACCGGGCTGCCCGGTCTCGGCCAAGCACCGAGAGTATGAGGGCATGGGATTCGATGAGTAACACATTGGTGGTGAACTGGCGGTAGCGGGCTTGTGCAAGCTCCTGAAGGGTCAGCTCTGGCTTCTCTGTGATGCTCATCATCGGTATCCAGGAGCGCCAGATAGGCAGAGCTATCGACAAAGACGCGCAGTTGCTCGAAGCGGAAGCGAGGGGATGGCCATACGTTACCGGGGGCGATAGGCGCGAGCAGAGGTACTCGTGCTTTTTGCCTGATACACCGCCTGGGATACCGCTTTTGCCAATGCCAATGAGCCGAAACAGGGCATCCTCACTGGTCACCGGTTTGGCCTTGGTCTTTGCGCGTTTCTTCGCTGGCACAGGCGAGAGAAGCGCCACGTCCTCACGCTCCTGTTGTAAGATCGTTGGCTCGTTGGTTTGCCGCACCTCGTGCACCAGCTTTTGAAGTTCTGGAATGCTGCTTATATCAATATACCTGGGTTCTTTCGCCATCTGTGTCACACCTCCTTTTTAGACATGTTGAGATGAACTATCTGCCTTTTCTGCATTATAGCATACCCGGTTTCCCGTCTCGGCCTCTCCACCTGTCGATAACTACCTCTTATCAACATTGCCTACTCCATTTGCCACAATCGGATGTCTCCGGTCACTGAAGAACGCGTCTCAAAAATCTCCCTTTTTTGAGACTTCAGCGGGGGTCAACATTTGCATCTTTGCTACCGATAAAAGAAACCAGGGTTTTTTGCGACAACGCCTTTCTCAAACAACACAACACGTTCGGACTGCATTGCGGGGTTTGGGGTGTTGACTCCTGCGGCGCGTCAGGGATATAAAGTCTCCGTTATTATGGCGCCTGCGAGCGCTGATAATAGATAGCGGGGAAAACTGCCTGAAAATCCTGCCAATAGCGCATTGCCGGGGCGAAATGGCAGGTGAATCAATGGTTTAGGCAACTCGAGGGTCATACTTGCCTTTGTGCTCGCTCTCGAACAACACCGGATGCGCTTCTCCGCTTGCATAATTAGTCGTATCAGTGGATCAGCACCCAGCGAATGTAGTTCCATGCCTTACAGTTACACAACCGACATTGTTATCGCCTTGATCGCTTATATTGGCGCAGCTTTCTCTGCCTGTTGACAATCTGGATGCTTGTCGGTGTCTTCGTTGAATACCGCCCCCAAACCAAGCGGTTTTGGCTCAAGTGTGATCTGTTCTACTATACAACCGGCCTTCTGGGACTCATCACAGTGGCTGTCAACATCGGCAACCTCTATACCATCTCTATGGCTACGACATCTTGGCTTTCATGGAGATGCGGTTTGGGCAGGCGCGAGAAACAGCTGCAAGTGAGATCCGCCATATGGCCACCATCCTGCAATCCTCGGCTTCTATAGCATTAAGAAAAAGATTGTTCGATAAATGCACTTAAGCAGCCTGGGCCAATTCAGTCGGTAGGTCAAGCGCAACGATCTCTTCCGTATATTGGTAAACTTGAGCAGTGCCTGCTCGACCTTCTCAGTCAGGGCCTCAAAAGTCGGAAAGTAGTGGAGGTGCGTGTCCTGCTGTTTGATCTTCTTCCAGAGTTTCTCAATCGGGTTATAGTCCGGGGAATAGGTCCAGCTGGAAGACCTGCACTCGTGCCGTCTGCTGGGCGAAGAAGGTATTGGTCTCGGCGCTCGTGTGATACTTCGCCCCATCCTGAATCAGGATGATAGGTTGCGTCGTTTGCTCCAGCACCGGGTGAGGAAGGCAATAGAGGCAGCGGAGTTCCAGCGGCCTTCCTGCCCTTGATAAAAGAAACGCCCCGTGAAGTATTCGATCAGCCCCAAGACCTTGTAGCCTTTGCGTTTGCCAGATGTCTTGACCTTCGGTTGCTGACCGCGCCGCGCCCACGTGTCAGTGAGGGTGCCCCACTGCGGAAAGCTCGCTTCATCCCCAAACAGGAGCAGAGCGTGGCGCGCTGGCGCGAGGCGCAGCATCTGGGGCCAGGTCGTAGTCCGCCACTCTTGCCGCTTGGCTTCATTGAGATGATCGGAGACGAAGGCCGCTTTTTGATAGCGAAAGCCTAGGTTCTTTAACAACTGAGCGATAGAGAAAACGTTGTAGAAGACGCCGAAACGGTCGTAGGTCAGTTGCTGGATCATGGGCGAACGCCAGCAGGCGCCACTGCATCCCCCTTGATGGCCCCTCCAATCAACGTAGCAAGGATGGCCTTTTGCGTTGGGGTCAATTTGGCTGGGCGGCCAGTGGGCTTTGGGCGTGACATGGCCTGAAGCCTATAGCAGCAAAACGCGTGGAACCAGGTCGCGACGGTCTTCGCGTGCACGCGCAAGACTACAGCGACCTGGGCAAAGCTCTGGCCATCTAGGACCGCAAGGATGGCGAGGAGGTGTTTGACCTGGCTAAGCGGCCCAGGTGCTGGGCGGTCTTTAAGTGGCTCTCCACTACTTTACGGTAGGAGGCAGAGATGGTAAACCGTACGCACCACATCGGCATATTCCTCCACAGCGAGATGGGGGTCTCTTTGGGAGGAATGTCGCCGATGTGCACCCGCTCGTCAATCCATCTTCAGAAAATCTTTTTCTTAAGGTCTATAGTTCCAATGTTATCGAATGGGCCAAGGTCGAGATGGAGTGGGCCCTCCAGGTTGCCAGAGCTCACGAGGGAGGAGTGATGTCCGATGAGTGGAATCGCTTCCTGGTGGGACAAGGCATCGACTTAGGATCAAAAATTAAATAACTTTACCAATGTGGACCTCTCTGGGAGGTAGCCTGTAATTCCATTGTGGGAGGTCGGCATCAAAGATGACTCCCATCTGCTCTTTGAAATCTGCGGCGACTTTGCGACCCGTTGCATACTCTTTGTTGAGGATGTTGACGCTCACCTCTAAACCGGTTTTCGTGGTCGCTTTTGCCATCAGCTCTTGGACCACGTCGACACTGGTGAAAATGACGCCCTGACAGGCGCGTGTCAGGTGCGGAAACAGGCGATGCTCGATCGGATTGTACTTCGACGTGTACGGTGGATAGTGCGCGATCCGCATCTCCAAGCCCGTGTCCTGCACCAACTTTTCGAGATCCGCTTTGAAGAGGTAGGTCCGTGCACTATTACTGCCACCCCCATCGCACAAGATGAGCAGGGACGTGGCTGCCGGATAGGCCAACCGACCGTAGACCTGCCACCATTGGCGCAAGCTGTCACACGCAAATTCACTGGTGTCATGGCTCGTCCCGAGGTTGACATAGCCATGATTTCGCTGCAGATCATAGATGCCATGGGGAATCACGACGCCCTCTGCCAGACTCGGAAAGTCATGATCAAGTGTTTCCACGGTCGCCTGGGTGTAGAGTGTGCCCGGCCGATACAAATTGCCAATCAACTCTTTTTTTTGGTGTCGATGCTCACGATAGGAGCGCCACGTGTGGTGTACTCCTCCTTGAGCCGGGCGATCTTGGCAAACTGCGCATCGCGGTGCGCACACTCGCCCGTCCGCTGACGCTTCTGCGCTTTGCGGCGCACAAAATCATGTTGCCCCAACAGCCGCTTGACGACCGTGACACTGACCGCGATACCATGGTCTTCGGCCAGGCGGTCAGCAATCTCTTGGTGCGTGAGATTGGTCCACTTGACGTTGGCGCGCATCGGTGAACCTGCGGTGTGATCCGCCAGCACCTGAAGAAAGGCCGCATCCAAGCCAGGGATGCGCTCGTGACTCGGCTTGCGACCGCCGCCTTCCTGACGGACGCGTGTTTGCCTGAGCGCGTCGGGATCGGTGAGTTCTTGCAACCCTTGGGCGATAGTATGCCGGTCACAACCGAGTACGTTGGCGATATAACTGAGGCCACCGCGGTCGAGCTTGCAGACCTCGACCGCGGCATACCGGCGTCGGTCTTTTTCTGAGAGGCTTTGGTAAAATGCACGCATCTGGGCTTCGATCACCGGACTATAGCGTGACAGCATCGTAGCTCTCCTCTCGTGCAGTAGCGATGGAGGGTGTGCAGTGAGCATACTATAGTCCATATCTTTTGGTGAAGTTATTTCGTACTCGTTCCTTAGAAAGTGAAGGTGTCGCGGCACTCCCTGGAGTTGCAAGGGATTCCGCTTTTAGCTATAAGCAACTGATCGTTATGGACTTGCGTGCCGTCCATTACAACCGAAAAGAGTTAGCGAAGGTCAAGCAATTCCCAACCTTTTTCCGAGAATCCCGGTGGAACTCATGGCTAATTTTGCTTACGTTTATACTGACTTCACTGGCGCTGGGGACACGATTCGCCATGGTCGCGGCAGAGTTGAAAGGGTTTAAGGAGGAACCCAAGAAAGACCCCGAAGCAACTTGGCCCAATATCGTCCTGAGCGGGCTGAGAAGATGCCCTCTAGCAACGCACTGGAGGCAGACGCGAATTCTCCTACTGGCCGCTCGGCTCGAACCGCTTCCCGATAGTAACCACGAAATTTTGTACGCCAGACAATATCACCTTGTGTGACAAGCACTTGCAGTGTCTTGAAAACGAGGGACACAGGAGACACCCAGCAAAGGGCTCTCAGAGACTTCCACACGCAGGGAGACGTCTCGCATCATGCCGTCTCACGAAACCACGTCTTATCAACGTGTGAGCGGCAGAGATAGCTGAGAGCGCTGCTTTCAGTGAGGGCACAGGGCTACTCTACCGTACAAAATTTCGCCGCTGCTATCGGAAAGCCTACTCCACGTATGCGCAGTGACGGGGGTTGCACACCTCCGCGTGTGTGCCATCCCGGCCCAGGGCACCCCTCGTAGTCTTTCCTCATTGTATCCAGCGTGCCATGGCGGCCGGCGGAAGGCGCTGGGGCACCCACACCCACAGCACAAAAGAGCCTTTGCATTTCTTATCCGCTGTCGCGTTTCGCGAGCTCCGCAATACGCTCGAGCAGAATCTTATAGGGGCGCGAGTTGCGCAGAAGCCGGCCGCCCAATTCACGCAGCCGGTCGATGGATTCCTCGGGCAAGAAGAAGGTCGTCGGCATCTCCATGAATTCACGCCGCTCCGATGGGTCTTCGATCGCGTCAAAGCTGACGTCGATCGCATCGAATGTAATCCTTGGCACGGCTGCCTCGGCCTCGGCCCGCGATTGGCCAGCATCGAGGCGCCGCGCAATCGCGAGCTCGCGTCGGTCCGCCCACCGCGCTGCGATATCTCTCAAGAGTTCCACGGATTCGAAGGAGAAATGATCGATCGGAACGCTTGAGGCCTGGATCAACTGCGACACGATACTCGGCGGCGCGGCTTTTCGATCCCAATCGGTGGCGGGGGCCGAGCGGGAATTGACCGCGATGACGACAATATGCCGCAGTTCGGAGAAGCGCATCTCGCGTTGGAACGTCGGACTCGCCTCCAATTGTTCGAACGCTTCGAGCATGCCACGTAGGCCGAGGTTGTCCGAGACCCCGCCATCGACGATGTGTAGGTAGGGACGGTTCTCGCTGTCCTCGAGCGCCTTGAAATCACGATAGCGCCGCAGCGCTCGTCCGACCGGGCGGGCCGCGTGTTCTGTGTTCGCAACGTCCTGAACCCAGATCGGCAACATAGCGTTACACTTCCCGCCGTAGTTGCGATAGGTCACTGGAGAGAGAACAACCGGGACTGCCGATGATGTCGCGGCGGCGCGGGACAACCGCACTGACCCGAGGTCGGAACACAAGAGATCGAAGGTATCCTGCGAGAATTCGAATCGTGCGCCAGTGGACAGGTCCGTCCCGGTCACAACCGCGACGGGAGCCCCTCGCGGCATCAGATCGCTGAATGTTGCACCTTCGAAGAGAATCTCGTCGTAGTAGTCCGCGGCGATTTCGGAGCGGCCATAGCCATCGCTCGCCAGCCGAGGCCAGCTCGCCGGGTTGAGGATTCGCTGGATCAGCTCACCTTGAACGTTGCGTTTGAGAAAGCGTTGCGGATACTCGTGGAATAGCTGGTCGCCATAGAGCGCATACGCCAATGCGGTGAAACTGCCACCGGACACGCCAGCTATCACGTCCACCTCGTCGAGCAAGGAATGCTGATGCCCCTTGACCACGATCGGCGTGCGCCGCAGCTCCTCGAGTACTCCGTAAGACAGAGCGGCGGCACGAGTGCCGCCGCCGGAGAACGCTAGTAGAACGAGGGCGTCAGGGTTGTTCGTTGGACCTCGATCGCGCACCATCAACTTTGCGATACGGTAGCCAGTCTCCGGTTCAACCCGGTCAATTGGAACGTTGACCGGGGCAACCGTCGCGCAGCCACACAGCACTATCGCGGGCAGGACAGCTGGATGCACGAGACGGGTCAGTCTCTCGGTGCATCGTCGTGCCGCGGTGAGTATTCCGTTCATTGAAATCGTGCCCATCTGCGTTCCTCCCAACGCTGTTCATGCGACGTGAGTTCGCGCCCGTGTCCGATCGGGGTCTCCAGGCGCGCCAGCAGCTCGATCTGCTCGTCGCGCCAGCCGTCGAGCCGGTCCAGGAGATCTCGCATCGCTTCCCGGCAGTAATCGTGAAATTTTTGGCGGTAAGGAATTACCTCTTGCTCCATAAGGAGTTGTGAGGTGTCTGCGAAAACGATCCTTAAACGAGCCACGGAGAAAACGCTGCCAAATGCGGCAAAAGGCTCGTCTAGGTGTCTCATATTCCCATCTCAATAAACATCGTCTCATCAACTCGTTAGAGGGATGGATAGATGAGACAGGCCTGTGGCATAGAAACACACGGACTGGCTTACCGCCCAAAATTACTCTTATCCCGACATTGAGCACCCTTACCCGGGAGAAATTTGATAAAGCCGACAGACCTCTTCCCCAAACAAGCGAAGGATTTTAATTTGCACCTCGTTGAGCCCTTCAATCAGGTCATGGACCTGGCCTTGTACGGTCACGCGGACACGATGGATCCCCGCGAGGAGTTGGAATACCCAACGCAAGGTTGGCCGCTCAGTTGGTCGATTGATCTGATTGGGTATCGTGGTGTTTTGACGCGCCAACTGCCTGCGCAATCGGCGTTGCGTCACCGCATACACCAGCAAGGCTAACGTCATCACCATCAGCAGCCCTTGAATCCGACAGGGTTTCTTGACAAAGAGCGACGAGACAAAAAACAAGGGGTCTTTGAGAAAGCGAAATCCACCCTCCACATGGGCCTGAACTTTGTAGGCTCGAAGCACTTCTACGTCGCTCAATTGGTGCGCTTCGATATTGGTGCCGATCACAAAGCAAGCGCTCTGCTGCTTGCGCGTCTCTATCTGCTCGTGGGCCGGTCGCACTTGGGCGTGAATCTGCCAGGCTATCGACTTGATCGGGCTGGCTGGGGTTGGCCGCCCTTTGCCCGGCATAGTGTTTGTGTGCGATCACACTGGCGGTATCGACCTGATGATAGCGCCACGCTCTGGCCAGCGCCGCCAAAGCGGCGTGAGCTGCCTCGGGCCTCTCAAAGCGGTTGGCTTGCAAATGAAAGAGTTGTTTTTCGATGGCTTCCCCTTCACGCTGTTGCGCTTTGGTGACGCTCGCCTCGGCACGCTCCCTGGCAGCGTGCGACGATACCACCAGCCAGCGCTGGGGCATGCCGTAGTGACACAACGCGAGACCCTGGTAGCAGGTCGTGTCATGGATCTCGTGCCACGTGTCCCGCTGGAGCGCTTGGCTGATGACCTGCGACACCAGCTTGAGGGTGCCCGGAATACGCGTGATAAAGCCGAGCTTTGCAAGGGTGGCGGCATTGTTCTCGGTGTACAATTTGGCATCTGCGACCAGATACCGAGGCGTTGGAGCTGTCCTTCCGACAGGAGCGCTTGACATCCTTTCTTGAATCCGTTACACCGAATAATCAAATCTACAGTCGAAGGTTTCATCACGACGCCGGTGGAGGGCGCTGTGTTTCAACGCCTCAAACTGCTTAGACGTCTCCAAGAGTCAAGCTCAGCCCCGACGAGGCCTGGGCGGTGCTTGAGCGCGTCAAAACGAACACCAGCAGCGCCGAAGATCGCGAGCAGTTGGCCCACCTGATTCGGGTCACCCTGGAGGTGACCGATCACCTGCAGGCCGCTCTTGCCGTGCAGATACCGCCTGTCTCGGCGCGGCCTTCGCCCAGCAAAAAGCCAAACGCAAACGTCAGTTGGCCAAAGCCGCCCGGCGGCGCCAGCGGCGTTAGCGAAGGGGGTATCAAGGACGCGATGGTGAAAAAGCCAGCGGACAAGGTAACGCTGAGCGCCGACGAAGGCGAGGCGCTCATTGCCCGCGTGTACCAGAGCAACCTGGGGGCCGACGACGCCAGGATCGTCGAGTGCATGATCCGCATGTATTTTTGGGTGGCGTTTACCTTGCAGGAGGCCAAACTCAGTGTGAAGTGGCTTCGGAAGCTGTTTTTTGGCCGAGGGCACAAGGTCAAGACGCCGCCCGAGTCTGCGGTGTGCCATCGAGCGAGACGCTTGGCGAGGAGGAAGGTGGAGGCGAGTCGGTGCCGGTCGAAGAGCATGCCGCCGGCGCCCTGGCGGTGGGGGATGAGGAGGAGGGGAGCGCAGGTGCGCCTGCCAAGGCCAAAGGCGGGCACCGTGCGGGGACGGGGCGCCTGGGGGCCGATGCGTATGTAGGTGCCGGTCGCGTCGAATGCCGCCATGAGGAATTGGCGGTGGGGCAGCGCTGCCCGGTGTGTGGTCAAGGCACCTTCTATGAGCTGCCCGCCGGCGTGGAGATTCGCATTGACGGCCATGCCTTGCTCAGCGCCATGCACTACGAGTTAGCAAAGCTGCGTTGCTCGGCGTGTGGCCAGATTTTTACGGCCAGGCTGCCCGATGGCGTGGGGGAAGAGAAATACAGCGCTCGTGCCCGGGCGGTGTTAGCGGTGAGCCGATATTTCCTGGGGGTCCCGGGCTATCGCTTACAAGGTTACCAGGCGATGCTGGGGGTGCCGGTTGCCGATGCAACGCAGTGGGACCAGATCGAGATGGTGGGCGACTGTGCCTACATGGTATTTGCGCAGATGGAAAGAGAGGCGGCCCAGGGCGAGCTGATCTTTCAGGACGACACGGCGGTGCGCATTTTATCGTCGATGAAAGAGAACCGCGACATGCTCGCTGCGGCCCAGGCACAAGGCTTGTCCAAGCCAAAAGAACGCACCGGGATGCATACCACCGCTCTGGTGGTGAAGGTGGGAGAGCACACCGCCATGCTGTATTACTCAAGCCGCCGTCATGCGGGAGAAAACCTCCAGGGGCTGCTGGACAAACGTCAGGCGGGTCTGGAAAAACCGCTGGCGATGTCGGACGCGCTGTCGAGCAATGAGGTGGCCGATGAAGCGGCGCTGATCCGCTGTCACTGCCTGGCCCATGGGCGGCGCAAGTTCAGCGACTTGGAAGAGGTGTTTCCCACGCGATGCCAGGTGGTGCTCGAGGTGATCAGCCAGGTATTCGACCACGATGAGCAGGCACGCAAGGAACAGCTGAGCCCCGAGGCGCGCTTGGCGTATCACCAGGCGCAGAGCCAACCGCTAATGGACGGGCTCAAACGTTGGCTCGACACGCAGATCGACGAGCATCTGGTGGAGCCCAACAGCGCGCTGGGCAAAGCGATTGCCTACATGCAGAACCACTGGGAAACCCTGACACGATTTTTATCTGTGCCAGGCGCGCCTCTCGACAACAATATGGCCGAGCGTGCCTTGAAGTTGTTCATTCGGCAGCGTAAAAACGCGCTGTTTTACACAAGCCAGCATAGCGCCTACATCGCCAGCGTGCTCACCAGCTTGATCGCCACCTGCATCTATGCGGGTGTCAATGCGGTGGAGTACCTGGTGGCGCTACAAGAGCACCGGGGCGAGGTCTTTTCGGACCCGGCGGCGTGGCTGCCCTGGGCCTATGCCAGCAGCCGGGCCTCGCCTTAAGCTACCCGCCGCCAGTCTTGGGCCATCTGGGCTCGCTCGGGGTTGCCGTTCCAAGTCAAGATGATGAGCTCACGAGCTGAAGGGGCACCCGTGCGTCGGCGCTTTTTGGCCACCAGGTGAAGCGTCCCTGCGAGAGTCGCTTCATCATCATCCAGTAGCCCTGGCCGTCATAGAGCAAGAGTTTGAGTGCTGTGCCCGAGCGATTTCGAAAGACGTAGACGGCGCCCGCAAGCGGGTTATCGCCCAAGACTTGGCGGCACACGGCGCGAGTCCATCGATGCCTTTGCGGAAATCGACGGGCTCGGTGGCCACAAAGATACGGCTTTGCGGGGTGAGCTGAAGCATCACGACACCTCCAAAAAGGCCCGCACGAGCGCCGTCACAGGCGAGGTTGACTCGGGGCATCGCAGGCGTAGACGCGCACCATCGGGGCGCTCAAGCTCAATCTCCATAGAGGGGCCTGAGTCGCCGGGAAGCAGGCGGGTGCGGGCGGCACTTCGACAAAGGGTGGGGGCGTGGGGGAAGCGGCCGACGTCGAGTCGTGCGGCGCGGCCATGTGCTTTTTGAGGTCACTGGGCGATACCCGCACGTGCTGCGCCACCCGGCTGTAGGGCAGCACCCGGGCGAGAGCGGCGGCTTGCTCCCAGAGGCGTTGGGGAATGCGTTCAGAAGGATGCGAGCGAGTCCGACGCCAGTGCTCAAACTGGCCAGCCAATTGGTCGAGTTGGTGATCGGTGTGCAATGGGGTTTCAATCTTCATGATGGCCTCCATGTCATCGGGTTCTTTTAAGGATGACTGTAGGCCATTGAAAATCGAGTTTCACGCGGGCTCGTCGGAAGCACACCGAGGCGTTGGAGAACTCGCAAAGGCTCTCATCAGGGCCGCAGCCCGCTCCTGGAAAATCTGCGTATCCGACACATTGCCATCCCAACTTTTGCTCACCAGGGGGACACCGCCATCTTGCGACACCATCAGCTCCAACACCGCCTGTTTCAAATCGGGCCGGTGGTCTTTGGAGTAGCCATGCGTGATGCGAATGGCCTGCTTGTCGCTCTCGGGGATATAGTCGCCACTGAGGGCAAAGCTGGTCGTGTCCAGATGATGGAAGCGCTGCGCAATGCTTTCTTGGACACAAACGGTCGATGCCAGTTCGCTAAACAATAGGTCACACCCATACGCATGGACCTCATCGAGTGTCCGGCCAAGTTTGAAGCGATTGAACATCTCCGCTTGGACCCCGTCGCGAAACAGCAGATCGAGCGGTGTATTGGCAAAAAACTGGGGTGTCAGGGAGAGAGGGCGATGAGCAAACCCCAAGCCATTGAGGATCATGCCAGCCACCGCTTCACCCGGTGTGATCTCCTCTTGCGCATCCGGAACGATGCGTGCGTCGATCATGCGGATCAGTCCCAAGTCTTTTATCACATGGGCAATGAGCCCGAAGTGATCCAAGCGTTCAACATGGACCGAGTCCATCTCTGCTCCTCCCCTGAATCGTCCTGAGTCGGCCGTAGAAACATGCAGCGGAAGGTAAAAGATTTTTTCTCGTTTTGCACCTGCTCAATGTCGGTTATCCAAAGGGCAGGGTTATGCACAGTATGCTGCTCATGGACGGTCAGAGGTGGTTGATGTGCAGGCAGTTATACGCAACGATGCCCTGAATTTGCTTGCCATAATGCTGCCGTCCTTCAGGGCCTCCCATGAAGGAGAGCAGCATGCTGACGAGCTATCTCAAAACCCCTCGGAGCTTAGAGCACTACCGGGCTGAACCCGCCGGTCCTCACCTCGATGCCTTCCTGGGCTGGCTCGAGGCGCGTGGCTATCAACGACGCCGTATCCATCACCTCCTGCGGGGTGCATACCGCTTCTCACGCTGGGCTCACAGCGCCGGGCTCCATGTCCAGGGGCTCGATGTGAGCGCGCTCGAGGCCTTATGGACGATACCTCCAAGGACTCCAGCGCCTGCGTTATCCTAGTGGCCGCTTCAGCCACCTCTTTGTAGGGGCGCGGCACTTCGTCCATTTCCTCAAGCACCGAGTTGGTGGCACCACCAGCCGCGTGCCTTCCCCCACCCGCTGAGCCTACCCTGCTTGGGGACTTTCGACAGTGGATGCAGACCCATCGCGGGACCACCCAGGGGACCCTCAACGGGTATCGTCTGCCACTCACCACCCTGCTGGATCAGCTGGGCGATCAGCCGGAGTGCTTTGAAGCGCAGGCTCTCCGCGCGTTCGTCCTGGAGCAGGCTGGGCAGGGGGGCATCGGACGCGCCAAAACCATCGTCACCGCGGTGCGCATGTTTCTGCGCTTTTGCATCGCTATCGGCCGCTGTCGCCCGGGCTTGGATCACGCGCTGCCCACCATTGCCCAGTGGCGCTTAGCCTCCCTCCCCAAGTATCTGCCCGCTGAGACGGTAGAGCGCGTGCTGGCGGCCTGTGATCTCACTACCGCGATTGGGGTGCGCGATCGGGCAGTCCTCTTACTGCTGGCCCGCCTCGGGCTGCGGGCGGGGGATGTGGCCGCCTTACAGTGGCGTGATATCGACTGGCACGCGGGCACCCTGTGCGTGGCTGGCAAAAATCAGCGTGCCACGCGTCTCCCGCTCCCACAGGAGGTCGGCGAGGCCATGCTCACCTATGTGGAGCAGGCACGGCCTCGTGTGTCTAGTACGCATGTCTTTCTGACGACCCTCGCCCCCCTCCGTCCGCTCAGTCCAAAAGCTGTCACCGCCATCGCTGCCCGTGCGCTGCGCCGTGCTCAGGTGGCGTGTCCGCACCACGGCGCCCATGTCCTGCGGCACTCGGCCGCGACGACGATGCTACGGCAAGGGGTGTCGCTCCCATCAATTGGCGCCGTCCTGCGCCATGCCTCGGTAGAGACCACGGCCCACTATGCCAAAGTCGATATCGATCTGCTCCACATTGTGGCCAGACCATGGCCGGAGGTGATGTCATGTTGACGCACGCTGTTGACTCGTATCTCGCTGTGCGCCGGGCCGCCGGCTTTGCCCTGAGCTCTATAGAGGGCTATCTCCGCCAGTTCGCCCGCTTTGCAGATGCGTGTGGCGAGACCCATGTCGTCGCGCGCACCGCCATCGCGTGGGCCGCCCTGGCTCCGTCGGAAGCCCAACGGGCGTATCGACTCCAGACGGTGAGGCGGTTTGCTCGCTTCATGCATGCCGAGGACCCTCGACACGAACTGCCGCCCGCAGACGTGTTCCGCGGCTATCGCCAACGGCCCACGCCGTATATCTTTCGTGAGGCAGAACTCCAGCAACTGCTGGTGTATGCCGGCCGTCTGGGCCCGCCAGGCTCGCTCCGCTCCCAGACCTATCAGACCCTCTTCGGGCTCCTCGCTGTCACCGGCATGCGCGTGTCAGAGGCGCGGGGCTTACATGGGCAGGATGTGACTGCCGATGGGTTGCTCATTCGGGCCGCGAAGTTCCAGAAAAGCCGCCTTCTCCCGCTGCATGCCACCACCCGTGCGGCGCTCGAGCAGTATCTCGCCCGGCGCCGTCGCGTGGCTGGCCTTGACGCGCATCTCTTTGTCACCCGCCGTGGCGGTCCACTCTCACGGACCGTGATCACCCAAACGTTTCACCAGGTGCTCACGGCCGCAGGGATTCCCCAAGTCCCAGGGCCTCGACGCCCCCGGCTCATCGACCTCCGGCATACCTTTGCCGTGCGTGCGCTGGAGGCCAGTCCGGAGACGCGTGATGCCATCGGGCGCCATACACTCGCCCTGACCACATATCTGGGTCACACCTGCGTCGCCAGCACCTATTGGTATCTGGAAAGTCCCCCACAGCTGATGGCGGATATTGCCAGGAGCTGTGCAACCTTTCTCTATGGAGGTGAAGCATGACCCCGATCGCCCCGCATATCACCGCGTTTTTACGGGAGCGTCTACCCCTCCAACGGGGCGCCAGTCCGCATACCTGTGCAAGCTACGCGTATACGTTTCAGCTCCTGTTTACCCATATGAGTCAACGCTTGCACCTGCGCCCTTCCGCCCTCTGCCTGGAGCATCTCGATGCACCGATCGTGATGGATTTTCTCGCGTATCTCGAGGCAGAGCGCGGCAATAGTCCCAGCACACGCAACACCCGGTTAGCCGCCATCACCTCCTTCATGCGCTTCGTCGAGTATCGGGTGCCGGCCATCCTGGAGCAAAGCCGGCGGGTGCTGGCCATTCCAACGAAGAAAACTGCGCTGCCACTCATCCGGCACCTCTCCATGACTGAGATGCAGACCATTCTGGATGCCCCGGATGTCCATACCCGCCCTGGCATCCGGGACCGCGCGATGCTCCACCTGTGCTTTGCCGCTGGACTCCGTGTGTCGGAACTCCTTACGCTGCCCCTCACCGCCGTCACCTTCCACCCGACTCCAGTAGTCCAGGTGCTGGGCAAAGGGCGTCGGGAGCGCTCCTTACCTCTGTGGAAACAGGTAGCCGACGATCTGCGGGCGTGGTTGGGTGTCCGGGGCGCTGTCAAGGCTCCGGAACTGTTTCTGAGTGCACAAGGTCGCGTGATGACGCGTGAAGGCTTTGCCTACATACTCCGCAAGTATGTGCGGATGGCAGCCCAGCGCTGTCCTTCTCTCACCGCCAAGCAGGTCACCCCGCATGTCTTGCGCCACACCTGCGCCATGATGATCTTGCAAGCGACAGGGGACCTCCGCAAAGTCTCGCTCTGGTTGGGCCATGCGGATATACAAACCACGGAAGCCTATCTCCGCGCCGATCCCACGGACAAGCTGGAAGCAATGGAAGCCGTGATCCCGCCGACCCTGCGTCGTGGGCGATTTACGGTCCCAGATAAGTTGATCGCCTCTTTACGCGGAGAATGATTATGACCAGTGATCGGAGCCTGGTAAGCGCGCGGCTTGGGCTCCGGTCACACTGGAGTTTGCATAATCCTGGACTTTGGATAAGAACAATAATCCAAAGCTTCGCATTATTTCTCCAAAGCTACCGGGAAGCGAACAGGGGCAATGGCAGGAGGCGCGCGACCCGCTGGCTGAGGTCTACGCGTGGTTGACCGAGGGCTTGGACACTGCCGATCTCCAGCAGACCAAGGTGTTGCTGGAGGAGCTCGCGTAAAGACGGAGGCACGTACCGGCGCGTGCTCGAGGACCCTCACGGTGGCAGGAGGGCAGGGAGCGTGGCTGCGCTCCGCCCTCGATCTGCCTTCACCTTGCCCTGGATCAGCTCACCTCGGCTTGGTCCCTCCCACCGTCACTCTACGGGCACGAGGGCGCACGGTGCCGCGCATCATTGGTCTTGCACCGGCGTGAGGATGGGAGCCCCCTTGGCCTTCAGCAGCACCACGACGAACCTGGCCGGCTCCGTGGTGCTGGCGTTGCGCCCCACGACGTGCACATCGGCAGGACCCTCGTAGAACGTCTGCCCTGCCGAGAGCGTGACGGCAGGGTGGCCCTTCAACTGCATGACGATCGTGCCTTCGAGCACGTAGACAAACGCATGGGCGTCGTGCCGATGGACCACGTCTTGTACGCCCGGCGGATACGACACCTCGATCATGCGACCCTCCTTGCCCGGGGAGTCCGGGAGGTCGATCGCGAACAGTTCCTTCACGTCTGCGGCGTCGGCCGGGACGGCTGCGAGCATCAGGAGTGCCGCCAGGGAAGCCCAGAAGCACACGTGGAGTTTCTTCATGGTGTTCCTTTCAGGGTCGTCGTCAGGACACGCTATCGCAGCATCGCCGTGTCACCCGACCGTCCCGAGTGCTTGGCGTGCAGGCTCAGGCTCGTGCCTGTGAGAGGCGGAGCCATTCGTCGAGACTGATGCGGCCGAGGCGCGCTTCGCCCAACGGCACGAGCGAGTGCTCCTCGACGCGGCCGCCGTAGTAGCGGGCCTCGGGGTCACACACGACCGCACGCGGGTCGCCGACCGCCTGCAGATAACGGGCGACGATTGCGTTGAACGGGGCTCGTTCCGGTCCAGCGATCTCGACGATGCCGTTGCGCGGCGCCGCGAGCGCCACCTCGGCGACGATGGCAGCCACGTCGTCCGCCGCGATGGGCTGGAACAGGCCGGGCGACAGCCTGACGATGTTGCCCTCCGTACTGGCCGCGGCGATGCCGCCGAGAAATTCCAGGAACTGGGTCGAGCGGATGATGGTGTAGGGGATGCCGGCGGCCTCGATCAGGTGCTCTTGGGCGACCTTGGCGCGGAAATAGCCATTGTCGGGCGTCCGATCGGTGCCGACAATGGAGAGCGCGACGTGGTGCCGGACGCCCGCGGCGGCCTCCGCCGCGAGAAGGTTGCGCCCGGAAGTCTCGAAGAATTCCAGCACCGCCCGGTCTTCAAATGAGGGCGAATTGGCGAGGTCGATCACCACCTGCGTGCCGGCCACGGCCTCTGTGAGGCCCTCGCCGGTGATGGTGTTGACGCCGGTATTGGGCGAGGCGGCGACGACCTCGTGGCCGCCTTGGCGCAGCATGGCGACGGCCTTCGAGCCAATGAGGCCGGTGCCGCCGATGACGACGATCTTCATGGTCTACCCTCCCTTGTCGATGCGTAGAGGAATGTCAAACGCTATTGTGCCACAGGCCCGTTGGGAATGCACCCCCTGGGCTGGCGGCGGGGGCGGCAGGGGCGGATCCGGTGGGGTGACGCCGAAAAGGGCTTTTGGTGGCATAATGGTGCTTTGCCGACCCCCATATGCAGGAGCCCCTTCTCCGAGAGGCTTTTTAGCCCTATATACTAGTCTTACAAAACCCCCTTTTTTCGATACTTTGTAGTGCTTGATTGCTGTCTGTAAATAACGCTATATAAATCAATTACGGTACAAGTCTCAAAAACCCGTCTCGAAAATCAACGTCTCACTTTTGCAAAGTTGGTGAGTATCCGAGACAGTAAGAGGGAATACCCCTTCCACCTGTCGATAACCACCCATTATCGACATAGCCTCCGGCGTTTCCTGCCTGTTTTCAAGGGCGCGCCTATGTCATATAATGGGAATTGTGCTGGTTATCGACATACATGCAGCGGCTATGGTTTCGCCCGACTCCCCCCGCCAGCGTTTACCCACCGAAACAAGGTAGCCCGTGAGATATGGAGCGTATTACAGATATCGGTGATTGGCATTGTCCGATCATAATAGAGTTTTTTAGCCGTAGCTACTTTTGAATCTTGGGTTTTCAGTTTCGGTTGTCCGCCCTTTCTCCCTCTTGCCCTCGCAGCGCTGAGGCCTACCATGGTTCGCTCTTTGATGAGGTTTCGCTCAAACTCTGCAAGCGCGCCAAAGATATGAAAGACGAGCTGGCCGGTTGCGGTTTCGGTTAGCCACAATTGATTTTCTATCAATTCCTGAGAAGTGCAGAAAACCAGAGGACATACGGCATATGGAGTGGAACAGGCAGGTGCACCACGCGCGGCATGCCCAATGGCTCGTCGCGACATGCCGTGTTTGATCGCACGTATGATGTCTGGTTCTCTGTGGCGCGCTGCATGATCTACCTTACTTACCGTAAAAAATCTCTTTTTGCTCCTGAAGGGCCGAATCGAAAGACCAGGAGCCCAATGTCATTGGGCGCCGTGCGCCGTGCGCTCGCATGCACGAACCGTAGTCATACAAACAACCAAGGACAGCTTATGGACTTCACGATTCTGGTGATTCCGTACATGGTGGGCCGAGGCGAGCAAGTCAGCCTCGCGGGATCCGATACGAAGCGCTTCCGCGTTCTCATGGAGCGCCTGCGCGAGCAGATGCAGTTTGCCGAGTCGGTCGGCTACACCGGCTTCTGCATGACCGAACAGCACATGCAGATCGAGGGGATCGAGCCCACGACGAATCCGCTTTTCTGGGACTACTTCGTCGCGCAACACACGAAGAAGATGCGCGTCGGCCAGGTGGGCATGAACCTGACCGTGGTGAATCCGATCCAGCTCGCGGAGAACATCGCCATGCTGGACCACTTCACCAACGGGCGCGTGTTCGCAGGCTTCTCGCGCGGCAACACGCCGCGCTGGACCGCCACGTTCGGGCAGCACATCGATGTGACGTCCACGGAATCGGACAAGTCGGCAGCCGATCAGCGCAACCGCGCCGTCTTCTACGAGAACTGGAAGATCGTCAAGGCGCTCTGGACGCAAGACCATGAAAATTGCGACAAAGCCCTTCGCGGTGCTCTTGCGAATTTCACCAATGGCGCCGAGTGTTCCCAGCCGGCCTTCATTCTCGGCTGATAAGGCGCTGGACGGAGCGCCCAGCGGGGCACGGGACGTAGTAGCCACCTTCGGATGCGCGTTAGCTTTCTGGCAACCCGGCCTTACGTGCTCCCTCGACAATCCGCTGATACTCCTTGCGGAAGGTCGGATTGTCGGAAAAGCCGAATCCTTCCTGCACCAATCGCTGCACTGTGTACCCTGGTCTCAGCTTGAGGAGCTCCGCAACCGCCGCTGCGGCCTGTGCGTTCTGCCCGCGCCAAGCGTACGCGGAGGCGAGATCAACGTAGGCGAACCAGAACGTCTTCCCGGTCGCAATCGACTTGAGGCACCATTCGATGGCCTGCGCGTCGCGCGCCAAGTGCGCGCTGGCGTGGCAGAGGACGAAATACCAGACATACAAGTCGGGATCGAGCGGACTCAGACGTATCGCCTTCTGGACCGGCTCGAACGCATCCGCTGCCCGCCCAACCGCGACCAGGCTGCGCCCCATCCCAGCGTATGCAGCCGCATGATTGCGATCAAGGGCGATGGCCCGATCGTACGTGGCCAGCGCAGCATCGAACCGGTTGGATATCCCGAAAACCTCGGCCTTCACGTAATGCGCCTGGGCATAGTTGGGCGCGGCGGAGATGGCCCGCGTGGCTGCTTCGTCGGCACGGGCCAGCACCTTGGCGGGGTCGGGATCCCAACGGTTGCGGTGAATCACAGTGAGGGCCTGGGCGAGCCCGACTCTGGCCTGACTATTCTCGGGATCGATCCGGAGAGCATCCTCGAACAACGCCACGGACCTCTGCACTTCTTCCCTGTTCGGCCCTCCATTCAAGACGGACCAGCCACGCATGGTGAGGTCCACCGCATCCGGGTCGGCGCGCGGCACCCGACGCCCTTCAACATTGACGAGCTCAACACTGAGCGTCCTTGCAAGTCGGTTCGCGATGCCGAAGTTGTCCTGGAGACTCGCCAGCGTGCTTTGATCCACGTCCATCTGCTCGGCCCACAGATGCGCGCCGGTGCCCGCGTCGATGAGCTGCGCGTTGACGCGGACAGTGCCTCCCATCCGGCGTACGCTCCCCTCGAGCACATACCGTACACCCAACTCGCGGCCAATTTGCCGGGCATCCACGGCCTTGCCCTTGAATGTGAACGCAGTGTTCCTGGAAATGACAAAGCTTCCAGCAATTCGCGACAGATCACTGGTCAGGTCTTCAGTTATGCCATCGGCAAAGTAGTCCTGGCTCGGATCGCCACTCAAGTTACTGAAGGGCAGCACGACGATTGAGAGACGCGGCGCCTCTGTGCTGCCTGCGCGCTGACTTGGAAGGAACGGCGAGCCTATCCACCAAGCTCCTCCCGCCCCGAGGAGAACCAGGAACGCCGCCAGGCCCCACACGATCCAGCGTCTGCGGTTCGTTATGGCGGGGCGCCCGACGAGCGTGGCCACACGCTTGGAGGATGCTCCCGGCATGTGGAGTTGATACATGCGCACGGGCTGCTCGATGTTCTTGACCTGCCGCTCGCCCACATCCTCGAAGGTGAAAGGCAGCTTGCCGCGGACCTGATCGTAGACGGTATTGGAAACGAGCACGCCACCCGGCTCAGCCAGTGCTTCCAGCCGGGCCGCGATGTTGATGCCGTCACCGTAGATCCGGGTTTCGTCGTAGATCACATCTCCCAGATTGATACCGATACGAAACAGCATGCGGCGACTCTCAGGCACCCCCTCGTTGCGCTGGGCCATCACGGTCTGGATCTCGACCGCGCACTCGGTGGCGCCTATGACGCTGGGAAACTCAGCCATGATGCCATCGCCGGCGGTGTCGATGATCCGCCCACCGTGCCGGCCGATCAGCGGCAGGATCACGCTCTGATGGGCCTTGAGGTCCTGCACGGTGGCGGCCTCATCCGCGTGCATGAGCCGGCTGTAGCCAGCGATATCGGCGGCAAGAATAGCGGCGAGCCGGCGCTGTATCGAGAGCTCTTCGTCCATGACGCGTTCTCTGCGCTCGCACAGGCGAGCAGATGGTAGTGTTGCACATCGCCCTGCGGATCGCTTGGTGGGGATAGACGGTGTGAAGTTACCCCAGATCCATTGGCCCTTCGCCCTGCAAGTGAGCGGGTGAGGATCTATTATCTCATAAACACTTGGATGTCAACACTCGCGGAGGTTGGGGACCGCGCCTACGCTCCCGTGAACCGTAACAGGCCAGGATCAGGCGAGATCGGCTGAACGCCTACGATCTCCCTGGCGGTAAGTCGAAGGGTATTCACTTACGCGGGGCGGGGGCGCGTGAGGTTGAACCCGGGAAGCACGGCGTAGGGGCGGAGCGCCCAGTCCATCCAATTCAGGCCGTCACGGGCCGTGTACCTACACGTTGCGGATAATAAAAATGGACCTGCCCGCAACGGCCTGAGACGCTCGCCCCAGACGGTCCTGGGCTTCCCGATGGGAGTCTGAGGCCGGACTCGGTTCTCTCTACCTGCCTTTGGGTACACCTGGCCCGCTCACCCGCACGATCATCATGATATTATGGAGGTGAAAGGCGAGGGAGAGTGGCGAACACCGGAAGCAAACGCCGAGGAAAGGGGGGACTCCCTGTGTGCGAGGACAAGGGGGGCAGGCACGGACGCGTGCCTGCCGCGTCCGGGAGAAGCACGAGCATAGGAGCGAGGCAACAGGCGCGTGGGCAGGTTGCCAATGAGAACCGTATCAAGGCTCAACAACGCTCTGTCGCCCACTCTTGTATTTTCGCCATATGCCGAAATGCTGTGCTGGACAACCCCAGTATCGCAGAGCTCGGACGATTAGGCAAGAAATCCGCAAGGATTGGTCTACTGGCCTGGGTGCGTGCAGGGGTACGATAGGAGCATCCACAAGCCAACTGGAACAGGCTCTCAGCGAGATCCCCACAAATACCTGGGCCAGCGCAGGTTCTCACGTGTGGTTTGTACAGACCTGTTGATGGAGTGAGCAGTCATGACAACACCGCTCTTTCATCCCCGCCGGACGCTGGGGCGTACCGGGTTTATGGCCACCCTCATCGGGATCGGCGATCTGGCCGACCGCCAGTTGCCACTGGCGCAGTTAGTCGCCACGATCCGGCGGGCCCTCGACGCGGGCCTCAACCTCATTGACACGGCTCCCGGCTATGAGGCGGGGTACAGCGAGCAGATCGTGGGGCAGGCGCTCAAAGGCTACCGCCGCCGTGCTGATCACGCGCGACCAGACAGTCGAGATGCCTTACTACGTCAACCTGGCGCTCGATAACGGCGTCAAACCAAGCGAGATTTCCGAGATCATCACGCATCTCGCGTTCTACGCCGGCTGGGCGAATGCCATGGCGGCGGTCGCGATCGCGAAAGATGTTTGCTGATCGACAAGCATCGGCCGCACGCCTGCGAGAGGCTTCGACCCACTCATCACTGCATAGAAAGGACGGGAACATGAAACTGTTCGCCTCATCCCTCGTATGTGCTCATCTCCCGGCAACCCTGCTCACAAACCATCGTCAGGAGAGAAAAATGCCATACACAGCAATGCTTTTATCGCTTGCTCTACTCGTTTCAGCAGGCGCTGTTGCGGGCCGTGCACTGGCCGCCGGAGCAAACAAAACATCGCAAACGATATCTCGGGCCGGTTCTCTGGCTTCCATCAAAGGGCCTGCCGAATTTTTTACCGGCAATGTCCGTATCGACCCTCTGTTTCCTGTAAATGATGCGGCGCACTTTTCCGGTGCGTATGTCACCTTCGAGCCAGGGGCCAGATCCGCCTGGCACATGCACCCGACAGGGCAGCACCTGATCGTGACCGCTGGCGTTGGCCGGACACAGGCATGGGGAGGCCCGATAGAGGAAATCAAAGCGGGAGACGTGATCTGGTGCCCGCCACAGGTCAAACATTGGCACGGAGCCTCACCCACCACCGCAATGACGCATATCGCCATTACGGGAACAATCAACGGCAAAAACGTTGAATGGATGGAAAAGGTCACCGACGAGCAATACAACGGCAAATAAGGAGTGCATCATGGATAAAAAACATACCGCGTTTCTGGCACTTATATGTGTCTTTATGTTGAGCTTTGCAGCCATTTCGGAGGCACAAAATATGGACGCAACTCAGGCTCTGAGTGCAAAACAGCACAGTATCATCCCCATCGCGGCCTTTACCGCCAACGGCGATCTGGACAAGCTGAGAACAGCTTTGCATGCAGGGCTTGATGCTGGTTTGACCGTGAATGAAATCAAGGAAATCCTGGTGCAAATGTATGCGTATGCGGGATTCCCGCGCAGTCTCAACGGCATCAACGCTTTTATGGCCGTTATGGACGAGCGGCAAGCCAAAGGCATCAAGGATGCGATGGGCAAAGACGCCAGTCCCGTGCCCGCCGACATGAACAAGGATGCCTACGGCGCCAAGGTCCGGGCAAGGCTCGCCGGGCGGGAAGTGATTCCGCCTCCCAGCGGGTATCAGCTGTTCACGCCCGTCATTGACACGTTCCTGAAAGAGCATCTGTTTGCGGACATCTTCGCCCGCGACAACCTGGATTTCCTGAGCAGAGAAATCGCCACCGTCGGCGCATTGAGCAGCCTTGAAGGCGTCAATCCCATGCTCCGCTTCCACATGGGCGCCGCGATGAACGTCGGCCTGACCGAGAACCAGGCAAAAGCACTTGTTGCCTTGATTGGCTCAGCAGTGGGCAAAAAGGCAGGCGACAATGCCGGCGAAGTGCTGCAGCAGGTTCTGGACAGCAGAGCGCAATGAGCTGCATTTTCTGGCATACTTCTCTATGGCGTTTCGAGTTGACTGCACGAGCCCTTTATAACGGAGACGACTCACGGGCGTGAAGTCATATTGCTGGAAAGCCAGGTGCCAAAGTCACCATGGCTGAAAACAGCAACTACGGAGGAGAATCGTCGATGGTATTGCATAAAAAAGACCATGCTCGACAAGCAAAAGGGGTAGACGGTCGGTATCAAGAACCGCTGCTGAACCTCAGCCGCCGCGGCTTTATCGCGGGTGCCGGTGCACTCGTCATCGGGCTTACGCTGCGGGGCGGCGCGGCCACTGCTGACTCTACCGCCGGTGGACTGCGCAACGTCGCCGGTGGTGACGCAACCCCCTCGCTTTGGATTGCCATTGAACAGGACGGCACCGTGCGCATTACCTGCCATCGCTCCGATATGGGCCAACAGGCGTGGACGTCGATGGCGCAACTTGTCGCCGATGAACTCGAAGCAGACTGGGACCGGGTGACGATTGTGCAGGCGGAAGGGCATCCGCGGTACGGCGATCAAAACACCGATGGGTCGAGATCGGTGCGCTACAATTTTACCCGGCTGCGCTACGCTGGCGCCGCAATGCGCCACATGCTCGAAGCGGCGGCGGCCCAGCAATGGGGCGTGGCGGCCGAGCAGTGTCGCGGCGTCCAACACGCCGTGGTCCACGAGGCGTCAGGGCGGCGGATCGGCTATGGTGAGATCGCACCAGCCGCCGCCGCGCTCAGCGTGCCGGGTCAGGAGGCGGTCAAGCTGAAAGACCGCAGCAACTGGCGCTTGATTGGCAAGGCGGTGCCGTCGTTGACCGTCCCAAAGATCATCCGTGGCGAAGGGACGTTCGGCATCGACGTGCAACTCCCCGAGATGCTGCATGCGGTGATCGCCCGCCCACCGCAGGTCTTTGGCAGCGTTAAAACCGTTGATGAGAGCGCCACGCTGCAAGTTCCGGGAGTGGTGCGCACCGTTCGCCTGGACTCCCCGCAAGCGCCGGCCGCGTTCAAGGCGCTGGGCGGGGTCGCGGTCATCGCCCGCGATACCTGGTCGGCCATCCGCGGCCGGGAAGCGCTCAAGGTCACGTGGAACCCGGGACCGAATGCCGATTATGAGTCGGCCATCTTTGAGCAGACCCTACTGCAAACCGCCAATCAGCCGGGTGCGGTGCGCCGCAACCGTGGCGATGTCGCGGCAGCCTTAGAGCAGGCGGCGCAGCGCCTCTCAGCCGATTACTACGTGCCACATTTATCCCAATCGCCCATAGAGCCGCCCGCCGCCACCGCGCGGTGGGATGGCGGCAAGGTGGAGTGCTGGGGATGTGTACAGGATCCGCAGGCGGCGCGCCGTGCGGTGGCTCAAGCCTGTGGCGTGGACGAGGATGATGTGACGATGCACGTCACGTGGCTCGGTGGTGCGTTCGGCCGTAAATCAAAACCGGATTTTGTGGTCGAAGCGGCGCTGTTGGCACGCGAAGTGGGCCAGCCCGTCAAGGTCACCTGGACCCGCGAGGACGAGCTGCGTCACGGCTACTACCACTCGGTGAGCGCGCAACACCTGGAGGGCGCGCTCGACGCCAACGGCCGCTGTACCGCCTTTCTGCACCGCACGGTATTTCCGCCCATCCCGTCGACCTTTCGGGCCGGACTAGAAACGCCGTCCTGGGGCGAGTTGCGTCTCGGCGCTTCCGACAATCCCTTCGCAGTGCCGAACTTGCGCTTGGAAACCGGCAACGCACCAGCCAAACTCCGCATTGGTTGGTTGCGCTCGGTCGCCAATATCTACCACGCCTTCGCGATCCAGAGCTTTGCGGCCGAGCTCGCCGCCGCCGCGGGGCGTGATCCGAAGGACTATCTGCTCGACCTTATCGGCCCGCCCCGCCTGATCGACCCACGGGACGAAGGGGTGGAAGAGTACGACAACTACGGCAGCCCGCTCGCGGAGTACCCGATTGACACCGGGCGGATGCGGCATGTCATCGACATCGTGGCCAAAATGGCGGGTTGGGGGCGAAAGTTGCCCAAAGGCCGCGGCCTGGGGATTGCCATGCATCGGTCGTTTGTCTCCTATGTCGCGACGGTAGTCGAAGTCGAGATCAGTCAGGACGGCAAGCTGGCCATCCCGGCGGTTTGGTCGGCGATCGACGCTGGCACGGTGGTCAACCGGCGGCACGTGGAGGCGCAAGTTGAAGGCGGCACGCTCTACGGTCTATCCAACGCACTCTACGGGGAGATCACCGCCAAGCACGGGGCTGTCGTCCAAGGGAACTTTCCCGACTGGCGCTTGATGCGGATCAACGAAGCCCCGCGTGAGTTTACCGTACACATCGTCGAGTCCGACGCGCCACCGGGCGGGGTTGGTGAGCCACCGACACCGCCCGCCGCGCCAGCCTTGACCAACGCCATTTTTGCGGCGAATGGCCGGCGGATTCGGCGCTTACCGATTTTCGGAACGGACGGGCGCGACCGCTTGGCGAGCCCGACCCAAGCATCCTGAGTTTTGCACGCCGCAAGTAAGGAAACAACCGTCGCCACACGACGCCAGCAAGTTAAACCGTTACGCCGTATCAGGAGGAATCACGATGGCCATCACGATTACCGTGAACGGGGTGAAGCAACCGGTAGAGGTCACACCCGGCACGCCGCTGCTGTGGGTCCTGCGGGATCATCTAGGGCTTACCGGCACGAAATTTGGCTGCGGCGTCGCGCAATGCGGCGCTTGCACCGTGCATGTGAACGGCCTGCCGCGCCGGGCCTGTGTCACCCCGATCGAAGCAGTCGCCAACGGCGAGGTCACCACCATCGAGGGGGTTTCCGGCCCAGAAGCCGACGCCATCCGCAACGCCTGGCAAGCTATCGACGTGCCGCAGTGCGGCTATTGTCAATCGGGTCAGATTATGTCGGCGATCTCGCTGCTGCAAGCAAAGCCGACCCCAAGCGACGACGATATCGATCTGGCGATGAACGGCAATATCTGCCGCTGCGCCACCTACGTGCGGATTCGCCGAGCCATCAAGACCGCAGCAAAGGAGATCAAATCATGAGCCAGCCTCACTGGATCGCGGTTCTGAGCGTCCTGCTGATGGCGCCATTGGCAGTGGCCCAGTCAAACCCAGACAACGCCAAGTCATCGTCCCCATCCGATACCCTGCAACCGCTATCCGCCTTTGCCGATATCGCTGACAACACGCAGCGCGCCCGGGCGCTGTTCGCCGAAATCGGCAAGGTCATCCAACACCCGCGTTGCGTCAACTGCCATCCTCGCACCGAACGTCCGCTACAGGGGGAGGATGGCGCGTTGCATCAACCGTTGGTGGTGCGTGGCGCGGGCGGTATGGGGGCGGCCGGGATGGTTTGCATCACCTGTCACAACGCCGAAAATTTCCGCAATGTGCCAGGCCATCCGCGTTGGCACCTGGCGCCAGCGGAGATGGCCTGGGAAGGCAAGTCACTGACTGAGATTTGCGATCAGATTAAAGACCGGGAGCGCAATGGCGGTAAGCCCCTGGCTGAACTCGGTGAGCACATGGCCAACGACGCCCTCGTGGCCTACGGGTGGAGTCCGCCGGCTCATCTCGAGCCGGCGCCTGGCGATCAGCAGCGGTTCGGCCAGCTCTTTCACGCCTGGCTTGAGGCCGGTGCACATTGTCCGTAGCGCTCAGCGTTCTTACGCTGGTGAAGTCCGCCAGTGAAGGAGGAAAGCCATGATTACCAAATTTTCATCACTCTATGCCGGCCATATCGACCTTGGCGATATGGGGCAGGATGCGACGCCGGCCAACGAACGCCGGTACGCCAACGAGCAGCTCATGACGGTGTTTTCGAAGAGTGCAGCGCTCGCCAAGACGATGGACCGGCTCGGTTACGACACCCTGTGGTTCGCTGAGCATCACTTCCAGCACGAAGGCTACGAGTGCATCCCGAATATCCTGATGTTGGGTGTGCATCTGGCGCACGTGACGAAGAAGCTCAAGATCGGCTGCGGCTTCAACATCTGTCCCATGTGGCATCCCCTGCGGCTCGCCGAGGACTATGCCACCGCCGATATCCTCACCGATGGCCGGATCGTCTTCGGTGTCGGACGTGGCTACCACACCCGCGAGGTCGAGACGCTCGGGGGCAAGATGCTGGACCAGGACGAAAACCGCGACATGTTCGAGGAGCAGGTTGACATCATTTTCAAGGCGTTCAACAACGAGCGCTTCTCGCACCAGGGCAAGCACTACACGCTGCCGCCGAAGGTCCCCTACCGGGGCTACGAGCTCGAGGAGCTGACGCTCGTGCCGCGGCCAAAGCACCTGCCCGTCGAGTGCTGGCAGCCGATCGTGAGCGCCAATCCGCGGGGACTCGACTTCATGGTCAAGCACGGCATCAAGGGCGTGGTCGGAGGTGGCTCGGCGCTGCTCGGCGAAGGGCCAGTGGTTGGCTATTGTGACGCACTCGCCCGGGCCGGGATCGAGGCGGAGCTCGGCGAAGGGCTCTGTATCGGCATCAACTTCCATCTCGCCGACAGCAAGGAGCAAGCGGTGAAGGAGGCGACACCGTTCTACGAAGAGCACGCCAAGATGTTCGCGCCGCTCGGCTTCTTCCGCGGACTCAACGATAAGCAGCTTGCGGCCGTGGCGCAACGTGGCAACTGGGCCCGGGTCGGCTTCCCCACTATCGACGTGCAGATGGGCACCCGTGCGTGGTTCTGTGGCATCGGGGACGAGATGATTGAGTATCTCAAGGACCTCGAGAAGCAATTCCCCGGGCTCCAGGCCGTCAATGTCCAGTCCAGCATGGGGACACCGGAATCGGTGATGATCGAGCAGCTCGAGCGTTTCGCGGCGGAGGTGATGCCTGCTTTCGCGGGCTAACCGGTAGTAACGATCCACACACCCAACGGATTGCGGCACACAGTATCACGCGCATTGCACAATCTTGAGCGTACAATAAATGAGCTCGTTACAGAGAAACGCTTGCTTCCTCAAGCACCGCCCCTGTCGCTTATGCTATGATGGGCTCGCTTGTGAGCACGCAGACAGCGCGACAGACAGTGAGGGGCAGGCATGGACTTCATGGCGGTCGTGGATCAGGTGATCGCCCTCCTGCGCCAGCGGGGCCGTACGACCTACAGCACCCTCAATATGAAGACCATGCCGTGCGGGCCTGCTATGCGGCCCTCGCCATGCAAGCCGCCGTCAAAGCCATTGACGCGTGGCCGTCATGCACGTATGATACGCCACAGTCCGTCTGCCGCGATGCGCACCGTGCGGAGGCCACGCCGCGCGCACGCCAGCCCCACACGCGCCGCCTCGGGCAGAGGGGCGCCACAGACGCAGCCATGCGTGATGTGCAAGGAGCACCGATGATCTTCATTGCTGTGAAGTTCTCCATCCGTCCAGAAGTCGCAGACCAGTGGCTCGCGCGTGTCGCCCCCTTCACGGCCGCCACCCGCGCCGAGCCGGGCAACCTCTTCTTTGAATGGTCGCGAAGCACCGATAGGCCCAACCAGTTTGTGTTGCTCGAAGCCTTCAGGGACCGCGCCGCCGGCGAGGCGCATGTGCACTCGGAACACTTCAAAGCGGCCATGGCGTGGATGCCCGACGCCGTCGCGGCCACGCCGGACATTATCCACGTCGAAGCGCCCGGAGATGGCTGGTCGCCCATGGCGGAACTGCAACCGCGCACCGCCCCGTGACGCACCACGCCACCGGAGCGTGACCCGCCGGCCATGGCGTCCGCCAGACCGAGAGCGTTGCATGCGGAAAGGGATACAGCATGATTACAGCTATTGATTTACACCGCGATCTCGCAGGACTCCCGATGCTCAAAGAACGCTATGGTCACCCGACCGATGCCGAGTCGCTCAAATCGTTTGCCACCCTCGCCGCCTATCGTGACGGGGGCATTTTCGCCACGCATTTTCGCGGCAGCAGTGGCTGGGAGCGGCATCCGCACGGGGATGAGGTCGTGCAGATTCTTGCGGGGGCCACACGCTTTGACATTCTCGTCGATGAGGTCATGCAGTCACTGGAGCTGTCGGCCGGCATGCTGGTGGTCGTGCCCCAGGGGTGTTGGCATCGCTTCGAATCCGAGAGCGGCGTGAAAGTGCTGACCATCACGCCCAAACCAACGCAACATACCCACGTGGATGATCCAAGGACGGCAGTCGTGGATGACTAGCGTCCTTGCACAGGCTTGGTCTTGAGACCGCATAGGAAGGAGCGAGACGATGCCGCGATTGCCGATGCCATCCGATACAGAGGCGTTTGCCGAAGAGACACGCGCCGCCGTGCGCCACATCCTCCAGACGCGCCACAGTCTGCCCCCGCCGAGCACCTATCTCACGTACGCCGGACAGGCCGGGGCGCTGCTCTCCGACCTCGTCGACCACCTGCGCTACCACACGTCGCTGACCGGGGCGGAGACGGAGCTGGCGATCTGCACCTCGGCGCGGGCGTCCAACGCCGACTACATCTGGAACGGGCACGTCCGGCTGGGCCTGCAGGCTGGCACGCGCGCGGAGGCGCTCCACGCCGTCGACACGCACGGGCCGCTGGACGGCCTGACGGCGGACGAGGCGCTGATCATTCGCTTCGGGCGGGAGCTGCTGGAGTCGCCGCAGGTCAGCGACGCCACGTTCAACGCCGTGCGGGCGCGTTATGGCGAAAAGGGCCTGCTGGAGCTGACGGCCGTGATGAGCGTGTACACGATGAACGCGAACATCCTGCGGGTGATGGACCACCAGGCGGCGGCGGACGCGCGGCATTTGACGCCGCGGTAGGGCCCAAGACGCCCAGGGGGTCCAGGACGAGACGCCGGAGGTCCGCACCGCGCCGTTACCCGTCGCCGGCACGCGAGCCTCGCACAGCGCTTCCCAGGCAACTTTCCCCTGGACAACTCGGCCAACTGACGCGACAATCGCCGGCAATCACAACGGTCGCCGCAGGCGATTCGACACCTCTCAACGTGGAGTACTCTCATGACCGTCCATGGTATGCATCGTGAAGCCAGTATCGAGATCCATGCGTCTCCGGAGACCGTCTACGACCTCGTCTCCGATCTCCCGCGCATGGGGGAGTGGAGCCCCGAAAACATCGGCGGCGAGTGGCAAGGTGGCGGCAGTGGCAAGGTCGGCGATCGCTATATCGGCCACAATCGGACTGCCGAGCGCGCGTGGTCGGTGCCGGTGCTGGTCACCATTGCCGAGCGCGGCCGGTGCTTTGAATTCGTGACGCGCCCCGACGAAGGTCCCTACGTGCGCTGGACCTACCGCCTGGAGCCCAGCGGGGCCGGCACGCGGGTGACGGAAGTGTGGGATGTGGAACAACTCCCGCCTGCGATGCAGAGTGCCACCCAGGAGCAACTGGAGGCGCGGGCGCGCTACACCGAAGATATGCTGATCAATACCCTCGCCGCCATCAAAGCGACGGCCGAGGGCTGAGCGGCAGTGTGCACGCCCGATGCAGGTTGTAAGGCCAAAGACATGCCCTACACCTGCACTCCTCCCGATGACACTGCCAGCACACGTCCTGCCGCAAGCAGCGGTTGGCCCTGGCCATGGAGTCAGCGTGTCACACAAGGCTGAACGCGGGGGTTGTGGGGGTGAGAGCAAGGCGACACAGGCGGGGTGACGTTTCGTCTTCCCGCTTGGTGGGTACGGTGGCGCCGATCGACGGCGCCACCCCACCGGTCTTAGTGGGCGGCTGTCACAGGGTGATGCGCCCGCAGGAAGTCGCGCACCTGGCGCACCGCCTGCGGAATCTGGTCCTTGGATGCCTTCCAGGGGTAGATGCTCACCTCGGCCTTCGGCGCCAGACGTACGGTCTCCATGGCCACGGCGTACGGGTGCGCCGGGACGTCGTCCGGCAGAACCAGGATCGGGGTCTGGCATGCACGCACGAAATCGCGCGTCACGGTGAACACGAAGTCGGCGCGCTTGGTGTACATGTTCGTGAGGAAGTCGTGCACCATGTCCATGGTGACGTCGGGCCGGCGTGCGCAGAGCGCCGGGCCCCAGCCCTTAATGTTGTTTTGGTAGAAGAGGTCCGGCAGCTCCGGACGGAAGCCGCTGGGCTGGGCCAGCACGGCCGCGACGATCCGCTCGGGCGCCCGCTGTAACAGGTTCCAGATGAAGGGGCCGCCGATGCAGAAGCCGAGCACCAGGAACTCCGAGATGCCCAGGTGATCCATCAGGCCGAGGTGGTCGTCGGCGTACGCGTCCCAGGGCCGGTCGATCTCCAGCGGGCCAGTGGATTGGCCGCCGTTGGCGTTGCGGAGGTCCGCCGCGATCACGCGGTACTCGTCCTTGAACTCCTCCATAGGGTTGAAGGGGTGGGTCGCGAGGCCCGCGACCGTGGAGTTCAGCCCGCCACCGGGGATGATCATCAACGGGAAGCCCGAGCCGACCTCTTCGTAGTGGATGCGGACATCCCCTCTGTCATAGAACGGCATGGTAGTCTCTCCTTGTAGAGTGTTGTGTGCCGCGGACGCTCGCGCATCGACGCGCAGCGCGCGTATCGGGAGTCTGTGGAGCGCCACGCGTGCGCAGCGCCTCAGTGCATACTCTTGTACACGTTCTGGCGCTGCCGGTCAAGGCTGGCGTCCGCCAGGCTGTGATCACTGTGTCGTCAACGTTCGGCCACGCAGCATGACACCAGGCGTGCACAACCCTCTGCTGATACTGTTCACCCAACAGCGTCACTCGCATGGGCTTGCGGCAGAAGCAGAGATAGCACAAACCACGTCGTAATCGTGTTAAGGCGTTGTTGGAGGAAATTGGGGGATAACGCGCATGCGCATAACGCTCCACTGCAACAGCTGGAGCCATCGAGCCCTGGGTGAGGATTAGTGGGGTCAAACTAAAGGAATGGTCAGATGGACATGCACGCAACGCTTATAGGGGCCCCTGTCTCCCAAATTCAGGGGCCGGACAAAGTCGCTGGACGCACACGCTTCGCCGCCGACGTGCATATACCCGGCATGCTGTGGGGCAAGATACTGCGCAGTCCCCATCCCCACGCGCGCATCCGTCACATGGATACCTCCGCGGCCTGGCGTGTCCCCGGCGTCAAGGCCGTGGTGACCGGACAGGACGCCCCTGGTCTTCTCATGGGGAAGGTCCTGCGGGACATGCCGGTGCTGTGCTGGGACCGGGTGCGTTACATCGGCGACCGGGTCGCCGCGGTCGCGGCGGAGACGCCCGAAGCCGCCGAAGAAGCGCTCTTGCGCATCGACGTCGACTACGACGTGCTACCGGCGGTCTTCGACCCTATGGAAGCCATGCGACCGGATGCCCCTCTGCTCCATGATGATGTCGCGTCATACGCCGGAGCGCCTCTCGACGTGCTGGCGACGGACGTGCACAATGGTCAAACGCGGCTGGCGTGGGCTAAAGGCGATGTGGTGGCTGGCTTTCGCCAGGCCGATGTCATCCTGGAGCACACTTTTTCCGTCCCCAGCCGTCACCAGGGCTATCTGGAGCCCTTTACCAGCGTGATAGCCGTCGACGATGACGGCCGGATCCAAGCCTGGTGTTCCAGCAAAGCGCCATTCCGGGCGCGTGTGCAGCTGGCGCAAGCGCTGGGGCTACGGGAGGAGCACATCCGCATGAACGTCGTCTCGGTAGGGGGCGATTTCGGGGGGAAGGGCGACGCGCGTGACCTGCCCGTCGCCTACCTCCTGGCGAAGATGGCCCAGCGTCCGGTGAAGATCGTGATGAGCTATGGGGAAGAACTCACCGCCAGCAATCCCACGCATCCGACCGTCGTCACGATTCGTTCGGGAGTGACCCGCGATGGGCGTCTGACCGCGCGCGAGGTGCGAACGGTCCACGCCAGTGGCGCCTACGGCGCCATGAAGCCCAGGTCATTTCTCTCCACCTCCCACTACGTGGGCGGGGGCTACAGCGTCCCCAACACGTCTTTCGAATTTCTCCAGGTGTATACCAATACCACACCGGGGGGGTACTTTCGCGCGCCTGGGGCGCACCAATACACCTTTGCCCTCGAATGCCATACCGACCTGCTGGCCCGGGCACTGGGGATGGACCCGGCAGCATTCAGGCGGAAGAACCTTGTCGGTCCGGGCGAGGAGGACGCCGTGGGCCGGCCCATCCGGGTGGCGGATGTCCGGCAGGTATTGGAAGCCGCCCTGGCAGCGGGCCGGTGGGGCGAGCCTAAGGCCGGGCCAGACCGTGGCAAGGGCGTCGCCATCTTCGGCCGTCAGATCGGGGGCGGCGCTGCCGGGGCCGTGTTAACCGCCGAGGCTGACGGTGCCTTCACCGTCCTCAGTCCGACGGTGGATGTCGGCACGGGCACCCACACCCTTGTGCAGCAGATCGTGGCCACCGAGATGGACGTGCCGCTGTCCTGGGTCCGGGTGCGGCAGGGCGACACCGATAGCACGCCCTTCGACGAAGGGCCGCGGGCCAGCCGAGTCACCTACACGGAAGGTCACGCGGTGATGCAGGCGTGTGCGCACATACGGCGGGCAATTCAAGACGGCGCCACCCTGCCCTTGACCATTACCGTCGAGCACGATGCCCCGCAGCCAGAAGACGTGATGTATTTCAGCGCGCAAGTCGCTGAGGTGGACGTGGACCGGGAGACTGGGCAGGTCAAGGTGCTCAAAGTGGTCACCGCCCATGATGTGGGGACCGTCATTAACCCGCTGGCGCATCAGGGCCAGATCGACGGAGGCGTGGTGACGGGTCTCGGCCTGGCGGTGACGGAGGAGTTAGTGTCCGAGGGCGGCCAGATCCTGAACGGCCATTTAGGGGAATACAAGCTGCCGACGACCGCGGACATCCCACCCCTCGAGACGGTCCTCGTGCCGACCAGCGGTGGGGCGGGACCATATCAGGCAAAGGCCATTGGGGAATTGGCCAACAACGCCACGGCAGCCGCCATCGCGAATGCCGTCGCCGACGCCGTCGGTTGTCGGCTGTTCGAGCTGCCGATCACAGCCGAGAGAGTCTACGCAGCTCTGCACCAGGTCGAGAAGCCTGAGGCTGTCTAAATGGTGTTCTTCGTGGCCTTACTCGTCCATGGGATGCTTGCCGGCTCGCTCTACGCCCTGATGGCCCTCGCCTTTGTGGTGGTCTACAAGGCGTCGCGCATGATCAATTTCGCGCTGGGCGAATTAGTCATGTTCGCCTCCAGGCTGGCGGCAGCGGGGCTGCATGGACTGGGACTGGGCCTGGTCGGCGCTATCGGTTTTGGGTGTGCTGGCATGGTGGTGCTGGCCATGGGCTTCAACCGCCTCGTGTTGCGCCCATTGGTCGGCTCCCCCGTGATTGCCCTGATCATGGTCACCATCGGACTCGGAACGGTGTTGCGCGCTTCAACGTTTTTCCTGTTTCAGGGCATTCCTGCAGTGCTGCCATTGCCCATACCCCGGGAACCGGTGGCCATTCAGGGTGTTCTGCTGTCAGTAGCCGAGCTCATCGCTGCAGTCATTGCCCTGCTCTGTATGGCGTTGGTGAGCTGGGGCTTTCAGCACAGCCGTATCGGCGTCGCCTTACGGGCTATTGCTGACGACCAGCAAGCCGCCATGCTGGTGGGGATCGACCTCAATCGCTACTTTGCCATGACTTGGGCCCTGATGGGCCTACTCTGCGTCGTGGCCGGCACGTTGTGGACGTTTATTGCTGGTGGCGGATTTGGCGTGGTGCTGATCGGGCTCAAAGTGTTTCCAATTGTTATCATCGGCGGTCTGGACAGTATTCCCGGCACCATACTCGGCGCGATTTTCGTTGGCATGCTAGAGAGCCTGGCCGCGGGGTATCTCGATCCCCTGTTAGGCGGGGGCTTCAGTACGATTGCGGCCTATCTTGTGGCACTCGTGGTGCTGTTTATGCGTCCATACGGGTTGTTGGGCAAGCCGGACATCGAGCGTGTATAGGGGGGAGAGCCATTTGCCAGTGTCGTGCTACACATCGCCCAAGAGTGTCACGGTTTCAAGAGCGGCATGATGTTATCTTCTGGAGCATATCATGTCAGGGATATACCGAGACTGCGCGAGCAGCCCCTTACGTGCGCTGGGTGCTGGTGCATATGATCGAGGAATACGCCCGGCACAACGGCCATGCCGACCTGCTGCGCGAGGTGATTGACGGCGTCGTGGGCACATAATGCCTCTGGAGAGGACTATGCAAAGACCACTGATAAAGATCGGTGTGATGGGCTCGGCGAGCACCTCGATCGCCGCCGAAGACCTGCAGCGTGTCGACGTGCTCGCCGAGCGACTGGGCAAGAAGATTGCGGCGGCGGCGTGTGTACTGATTACGGGGGAGCTCGATGGCATTCCAGGCCGCGTCGTCGCAGTGCATAGCCAGTACGGCGGGCTTTCCGTGGGCATCTCGCCGGCGCATTCAGCCGGCGAGCACGCCGCGTTGTATGATATACCACCGTGCCCCTCGACGGTCGTGATCTACTCGGGCTTTGGGTTCAAAGGGCGCAACGTCATCGCCGTACGGAGTGCCGATATCGTCATCCTCGTCTCCGGTGGCATCGGCACCCTCAATGAATTTACGATTGCCTACGACGAGGGCAAAGTCATCGGCCTCCTGCAAGGGACAGGCGGGGCGGCGGACTGTGCGCAGACACTCCTCGATACGCTGTCGGTGCGACCGACCGGTGCCGTCGTCATCGCCGATCCTGACCCTGAGCAGCTGATCGACCGCTGCATCGCTTCGCTATGTGAGCGTCGCGGGAAGCCAGCATAACAACGAGGTCGAGCGGATCAGGATGGAGCCGACGGACCCAGGTGCATCCAGGAACGCTGCGAGGGTTACATAGTGTAGCCGGCTTCGTTGTGCTGGCTCAGATCAAGCCCCATCTGCTCCTCCTCCAGCGAGACGCGCAGTCCCAGGGTGGCGTCGAGGCCCTTGAGGAGGAGGAAGGTAACGACCGCCGCAAACAGCCAGGTCGCCACCACGGCCAGGATCTGGATGCCGAGGGTGCCCGCATCGCCGAACAGCAGGCCATCACGCCCAGCGGCATTAACGGCTTTGGAGGCAAATACGCCGGTCGCGAGCGCGCCCCAGGTCCCTCCAATGCCGTGCACACCCACGACATCGAGGGCATCGTCATAACCCAAGCGGTGTTTCATCACCACCGCATAGAAACAGAGGATGCCGGCGATGCCCCCAATGAGGATGGCGGAGAGCGGGGTGACAAAGCCCGCCCCGGGGGTGATGGCCACGAGACCAGCCACCGCGCCACTGGCTGCGCCCAACATGGTCGGTTTGCCCGCCTGGTGCCACTCCGCAAACATCCAGGTCAGCGCGGCCATGGCCGCAGCGGTATTCGTCGTCACAAAGGCGTTCGCGGCAATGCCGTCCGCGGCCAGGGCACTGCCAGCGTTGAACCCAAACCAGCCGACCCACAGCAGCGCGGCCCCAGTCACGACCAAGGGCAGATTATGCGGCGCCATGTATTCGGTGGGAAAGCCGTGGCGTTTGCCCACCACGATCGCGCACACCAGCGCGGACACCCCCGAACTGATATGCACCACGGTGCCGCCCGCGAAGTCCAGCGCACCCATGGCCTGCATCCAGCCCCCACCCCACACCCAGTGCGCCAGGGGATCATACACGCACGTGGCCCACAGCAGGCCAAAGACCAGAAACGTCGTAAACTTCATGCGCTCGGCGAAGGTGCCGGTGATCAACGCCGGGCGTAATGGCCGCAAACATCCCCTGAAAGATCATATAGGCCAGATGGGGAATCGTTTTGGCGTAGGGGCCGGGCTCGCCCCCCACGGTCGTCAGCCCCACATAGGCCAGACTGCCCACCACGCCACCAATATCGGGGCCAAACGCGATGCTATAGCCCCACAGCACCCATTGCACACTGATCATGGCGAGTAGGATAAAACTGTGCATCAACGTCGCCAGCACATTCTTGCGCCGGACCAAACCGCCGTAGAACAGCGCCAGGCCAGGCGCGGTCATCATCAGCACCAGAGCTGATGACATCAAGACCCACGCCGTATCCCCGGCATTGAGTTGGGCGGTGTCCTCGGCCCCGACGAGCCCTGGCCAGGCCCACTCGGCGAGGCCCAGGCCGGCGTAGAACAGGCCGCGCCACGGACGACCGCCTCCCCAGATCCTTCTCTTGCTCCTCTGCTGCATAGCCCTCCTCCTTTGGCACACCCTCGGTTCACGTGTACCAGCCCAGGAGGTCTGCTCCTGGGCGATCCCTGCCTTCTGAGAGAGTGCAAAAGACATGCCCATAGACACGCGCGTATGCACCAACGCCCTAGACGGCTCCAGGACAGCGGGACACGGCAGCAGGACGTGCACCGTCAGCAGCAGCAGCAAACACAAACGTATATTGATACACTCTTTGGTAACAGTTCGTACGTTTTTGTCGTTTCTCAGACCCTATTGCACACGAAGAGACGGCCTCATAGCGCGGTGTGTCCCGCACCAGGGCCTGCGCCCTCTCACCCACGACCCGTTGGATGTCCATGAGGGCACATCACGCCCGCAACCCGAGGGCGTGCTCGACACCGCCCCGCTGGCTATGGCACAATAACCCCTCCGGCATCCACGGAGGGATGCGTGGCAAGGACGCATGCGAGACTGCAGCGCGTTGCGGCGTACCGGCGGCACCGGGCGGCAACGTCCTACTGGCGAGGGTTCCATGCTGACAACGCTGTTGGACACCGTCGGGCGGTGGTGCGTCACCTGGCCCTGGCGTGTGTTGGCCCTCTATGGTCTGCTGGCCTTGGGGACAATCCCGCTCGTGGCGCACCTGTCCGTGGAAACGGACGTGCGCAACATGCTCCCAGGCGAGATGGCACAGACCCTCGAGCGCTACCACACGCTCTTCGGGACCTCCGATCTCGCCGTGCTCCTTGTACAAACGACCCAGGGGCGTGCAGACGACCTGCTCGCCTTTGGCACGGCGCTGCAGCAGCGACTCGCGCCCTCGCCCCTCATTCGCCGCGTGGAGTTCGGGTACGCGCTCTCGCTGTTGACCCTGCTGGGGGAGGTGGCCCTGGACTATGCGCCTCTCTTTGTCCGCCCGGACCAGCTCGATGCCTTGGACCGTCTGCTCACGCCTGAGGGCATCACGGCACAGATCCACAAGACCCTCCTGGACTTGAGCCTCCCGGGGTCGAGCCCACGCGAGGCCCTCTTACTGGCAGACCCGTTGCAGCTCCGCACTTTTGCCTTGGCCCGCCTCCTGGCCCTGCGCGGCACGTTTCAGTTCGATGCCTCGTCCCCTTATTTCCTCTCCCGAGACGGGAACGCCTTACTTATTCGGGTCGAAGGCCAGGCCTCCGTGCACGATATGGCGGGGGTGAAAGCCACCGTCGCCCTGCTGCAACACGTCACGCGGGACCTCCTGGCGCTCCCCGCCTTCCAGGGCCTGACGCTGGAGACGACGGGGGGCTACTTCTTTGCGGCGGAAAGCGAGCGCATCATCCGCCAGGATATCATCCGCAACCTCAATCTCTCGGCCCTCCTCATCTGCGCCTTTACAGCGTGGGCCTTTCGGCGCTGGGAGGTCTTCCTGTACGCGCAACTGCCGACGCTCGTGAGCCTGTGGCTCGCCCTGGGGGTCTTTGCCCTCGTGCGCCCCCAGCTCAATGCCCTGGCGTTGGGCTGTGCGGCGGGCCTGATTGGCATTGGCGACGACTATACTATCCATGTCCTCACCCACTACTTCGAGGCGCGCGGCCACGGCCGGTCGCCCACGGACGCCCTCCGCACCCTCGTGCGCGAGACGGGGGGCGGGCTCCTGCTGGCCGCGCTGGCGACGGGCGCGGCCTTTAGCGCTTTTCTTGTCGCCGAGCAACCGTTCTTACGGGACATGGGGCTCCTGGCGGCGCTGGGGATTGGTTGGTGTTGCCTGCTGTGTGTGACCTTCCTGCCGGCGTTGCTGGTCTGCCTCCCCACGCGTCGGCAGCCCCGGCGGCCGCGGGCGATCGGCATTCCTGTCCTGATGACCGCTACCCGCCGGGCGTCTGCCGGGGTGCTCGGGCTGTCCCTCGCGTTATGTCTTGGGGCGCTCGCGGCCCTCCTCTGGTGGCCTCCCGGCTTTGAAACGGACCTCCGCAACATCCACGCGGCGCACTCCCCGACCTTGCACACCCAGGCGAAGCTGACCGCCCTCTTTGGGGGCTCCCAAGAACCGCTCCTGCTCCTGATCGAAGGGGTGACAGAGGCGCATGTCATGCAGGAGCTGCACCGCGTCGAACCAGCCTTACGGACCATGGTGGCCGACGGCGTGCTGGCGGCCGTGACCTCGCCGAGCCTGCTCTACCCCGACCCAACGCTCCAAGCCGAGGTGCTGCGCCGGTTGCAGCGCAAAGACCCTGAGGCCCTCCTGACCGTGCTGACCACCCGCCTGCACGAAGCGGGGTTTGATGTCCCGGCCTTACACGCCTATCTGAGCAGGGTCCGGCATGCCCTCACCCTCCATACCCCCCTTGACTTGGAGGCATTCAGAGCGTTGGGGTTTGGCGAGCTGCTACGCGCGTTCCTGGCTCAGGATGCCACCGGCGCCGTGGGGCTGGCGCTCCTGTTCCCCACGCGTGAGCTCTGGACCCTGGACGAGCGCCAGGCCGTTGAGCAGCGCCTCACGCGGGTGCTCACAGAGCTGGACGTGCACGGCACGCTGACCGGGCTCTACACGCTCTCAGCCGCCTCAGCGGCGCGCATCGGTGCCGATTTTCGCCGCCTGACGCTACTGGCGGCCGCCTGGATTGTGGGCCTGGTGGTCCTACGGTTTCGCCACCTGCCGAGTATCGGGCTGGCCCTCCTGCCGGTCGCTTGTGGGACCCTGTGGACCGCAGGCCTCTTTGCGCTGTGCGGGTGGAAGCTCAATTTTATGAACATTGCCATCCTGCCGATGCTGCTCGGTCTCGGCATCGATTTTGGCATCTATATGGTGCATCGGATGCACCGCCAGGGCCGGCAGCACGTCGGCGAGGCCGTGCACCTCACCGGGGTCGCCATTGGCCTGAGTGCGTTCACCACGCAACTGGCCTTTGGCACACTGGCCCTGTCCCAGAATCAGGGCCTCGCGTCCGTCGGCGTGGTGACCCTCCTCGGCATCACCGCCTGCCTGCTGGCGTCCCTGGTGACGCTCCCGGCCGCGTGGCACGTGTGGATGACGCACGTGGAACACAGGCAGGGCCTGCAGGACACCTAGCCCCGATGGCGGAGACCACGGGAGGTCTGGAAGGCGATGCCGCTGGGGGGCCGGTCGTGCAAGGCGTGTGGCCAGCGTGGTGTAAGAGTGGCTGGACGAGTAGGCCAGTGGCACGATGATAGAGGGCTCCAGCCAGAGAAGCAACGATACGCGAGAGACTGCGGGATAATAGTCTCAGTCTGGTGATGTGCAGCGCGTTCGTGCTGTGCTTGCTCGGCCACAGTCTTGCTGGGTATGACGCGTACAATGATGACCAGCACCCTCACCAGCAACCCCCGCTCAGCTAACACAGGGTATCTCATGAGCAGCCATTTCTGGACTTTGGTATTTGAAAATTGGGAGAGCGAATGTTTGCAGATGGCCGCCTACGTCCTCGGGACGGTGTTTTCTATTGCAGCGGGGCTCGGGCGAATCCAAAGGTCGGGCTAGGGAATTGTCCCTTGCATGGAAACAAAGGTCATGATAGGAATCAAGCTCATAAGATACGTTAAGTGATTGATTCTGCTTGCAAAGTCCCTCTCCTCCTCTTCCTGCGGTCATGCCGCGCAGGGCAGTCCTAGGGTGTCTAAAAGTGGCCTCCAGAGATCAATTTTCGTGCCCGGGATTTGGACCTCGTTCACCTCCCCCCTCAATATCTCGGCCAGTTGATGGGGTTTTCCGCATAGGTTTTGTAATCTCGCGGCGACCAGAAATCGCGGCATTTCTGACAGCTTTCCCAAGGGCCACCATGTTGATCTTCATAATGGGAATAACACATACTAAAGCGCTCGTGCTCGACCTGACAACGCCCGCCACCTCGAAATGAAAAAAACGCCGTATCGCAACATATCCACTGCTGACAACACGGGGTTTTCACCAATGGCGCTGAGGCATCGCCACAGAACCGGCAATGCTCGCCGGCAATCGGCTTGGCTTCCATACGGTTGTACGTCATCGGGTCACCTTCTGTGGAGGCATGAGCGTCTTCGGCATCTCGGGCGCTCACTTCAGGGGTGCATCACGCCGCCACTCGCTCTATCCTATTCGCTCATCTTCATCTTAACCCCAGACGCCCCCTAGTGCCTGCCACGGGGGGCTTGACGAGCGCACGGGATGAGTCAACTCTCCAAAGTCAAACACAGTCGACATCAATGGAAACACAAAGCCAAGCAGCGAGGCGACCACAATCGCTACCAGCGCAAACAGATCGCTCGACTCACTGCGGAGCGCAACCAGGCTACCAAAACCCTCAAAGTGACCCAGGCACGTCTGCGTCAGCTCGAAAGCCAACTTCCGGCACTTGTCAGCCGGCCCAAGGTAGAGGTGGTCTTCTTGGCTCTGCAACTCTTTTTAGTGGCGCGCATCGGCTTTCGCGCCGTCTCTCGCGTCCTGAGTCTACTCGCCTGGGCTCTTGGCATCAAGAGCGCACCGTGCCCGCAAACCATCATCAATTGGGTGATACGACTCAGCATCGTCCGCATCGAAGCGGCCCGTACGCTCCAGGGGTTGCCCCTGAGCCAGGCACCCTTTACCAACGGCCTCATCTGGATGCTCGACCTCAGTATTGCCTTGGGCCCAAGCAAGATGTTGGCCGTTTTGGCCTGTGATGCCCAGTACCCCCAACGCACGCCCGGCGCCCTCTCTCTGGAGCGTGTCCACTGCATGGGGGTTGGCGTGGCCGCCTCCTGGAGCGGCGAAACCATTGCTGAGTTGCTCAAGCGCCTCATCGCCCAGATGGGCCGCCCAGCTGCCTACCTCAAAGACGGGGGGAGTGAGCTGCAAAAGGCCGTTGACCTACTGGGAGAGCAAGGACTGAGCAGCCCGTGTCTCGACGATATCTCGCACGCCGTGGCCGGCATGCTCAAGCGCGTCTATCAAGCGCATCCGAGCTTTGAGACTTTTCTGTCAGCCTGTGGTCGGGTCTCGGGCAAGCTCAAGCACACGATTTTGGCGTGTTTGGCGCCGCCCACAGTGCGCACCAAGGCGCGCTTTATGCATGTGCACCGCTTGTTCACCTGGGCCGAGCGGCTGCTCAAGCTCTCGCCACCCGGGGGCGCCAAGACGGGCTCGACCTTAGCCAAGTTGCGCGCCTGCCTGGATCAGTTGCCCGCCTGTAAAACCCTCATCAAGCGCTTTCGAGCCGATGCCCTCGGCCTCCTTGAGTGCCAGAAGATTCTCAAGCTCAAGGGACTCTCGCACGACAGCCGCGCCCAGTGCGAGCCGCTCATGGACACCATGCCCTCGTCCGCCTTGCGTCAGGAGTTTCGAGCCTATCTTGATTTCGAACTGGAGACCGCCACGACCCTCGGGCTCGATCACATCGGCTTGCCGATCAGCTCCGATGCCATCGAATCGCTGTTTGGGGTGGCCAAGCGCCATGGGGCGGGTGAGACGCCGGATGCCTATCGCATGGCGCTTCGCCTGCCGGCTTTGTGCGGTCTTCCCACTCGGGAGGAAGCCGAGCAGGTGCTTGACGTCAGCGGGGCCAGGCAACAAGAATTCACAGGTCAGGTCATCTCCTTGACCAAGCAGCGGTGCGAGGTGCTGGATCACCCAGAGCGTCTTGAGAGTCTGCGCCTCGATCAAGCCAACCCGCATATGGAGCTCATAGCGAGTGCCAAAAACCGGTCAAATCATCAAAACATCGTCCAGATATCAACTGGTTATGAAGAACTCCATGGGCCTCAGTGGAGAAGCTCGGCTGGACACCGACTCCTTGAAAATGCGGCGCCACCAGGCAGAAGAGAGACCGCTTTGACATCTTGAATCCAAAAACCGGTCACTGGATAAAAGCCGATTTGGACGCTCTATACCAGATGAATGTCTGGCATAAGAAGTTTGCCGATTTGCTCAATATTGTTGTGATGGTGAAAACCAATATGAAAACACAAGCGGTTGCTCATGTGGTTTTATTCAGGAGTGATTTGGTCATTTCCTATGATCAATTAATTGACTATTATCGTTTGCGTTTCCAGTTGGAGTTCAATTTTCGCGACGCCAAACAATATTGGGGTTTGGAAGATTTCATGACCGTCAAGCAAATGCCGGTTTACAACAGTGCGAATCTCGCCATGTTTATGGTGAATGTATCCCACGCTGTGATACGTCCCATGCGAACACAATGGCCGGAGTTCAGTGTGAACGACCTGAAAGCCTGGTTCCGTAGCCGGAAGTATGTGGTGGAAACGTTAAAATTGCTTCCGGACATGCCTGATCCAATTTTTATTGCTCAGGCGATTGACCAGATGGCGCACTTAGGGCGGGGGGCGCAGTTACAGGTTCGGGGACTGGGCCAGACCAAACAATGCCTCAAAACGTCCGTTGACCCAGGCAAGCCTAAGATGCAAGAGATGGTTGAAACCGTCCTCACTCCACCGCATCCCGACTCCTTTGAAGCGCTGCTGGATGAGCCATTTGCACGCGCTTTCTACCATACCACTGCCCAGCGGCAGCCCCAACGCCTTGTACGTGGCATAGTCGATGTGCTCGCGATGCCGTTCCAAATAGGCATGCACCGTACGCAAGGTGTCCCGTGCCGTCGCCGGCAACCCCTCCACGTCGAGGGCATCCGTCAAGTCTGCCAGGACCCCATCGGGCATGCCGTGCCGCAAGCGGTGCCGTGCCCAGACAAACCACCGGCGGGACCGGGTGGTCCGCCCATCCAACCAGGCGGCCGCCCCCTTCCACAGCTGTTGTGCCGCGTGATAAAAGTCCAAAATGCCCCTTGCATGACCCGCAAAGCGCTCCTCAAACAGGCGCCACAACCCGCGTCCGCCATCACTGAGCCAGATCACCTGCGGTGCCCGGACGATGCCCTGGCGGAGCGCTTCGAGCCACAGACGTGGCTTGAGCATCTCAATGTCACCCAAGACTGCCACCAGGCGGCGCTGCTGCAGCCCGCGTCACGCACTGGTCGGTCCGCGTGCGATGCTGGCCCAGACGGGCCAGCACACCCACTTTGACCTCGCGCCAGCGGATCTTCCCCCGTGGGCCACCGCCATCGGGTCGAAACGGCACCATCACGCCATCAGCCCCAAGGGCCAAGGGCAAGACCGCCTGCTCGGCTGTCAATGGCTCGGGCGTCGGGCCGTGATCTCCCGTGACGGTGGCTAACTCCTCCTGGAGGTGCTCCATGGCCTGCTGGCCTGCCGTTTGCACCCAACACCACACCGCGCGTGGGCTCACCGCACTGCCACAATACCAGCTCAGCAATCGCGCCGCCGTGGCAAACGGCACAAAGACTGCGAGCGCACAGCCCAACCATTGGAGCTCCCCACTGGTCCGCTGATGGGGCCGCACTCCCAGCGCCTCGTCCAAAGGGGCCACCTGTGGGATGTCACACCCGTGCGGACACCGTCCCACACGTCGTCGCCATCGGAGAGGCCCGAACAGGCTCGTGAGTTGACGCTGGGCAAAGCCCTTACTGCGCAGCGAGGTCCCACAGCGCGGACAGGGGGGCCAGGCGATCGGCCGTTGGGCACGCTCGGCGAGGACATATTCAAGAAGATGAAGGGCGAGGACACGTGCTAACGGCCACACGGCCAAGATCAACTGCGTCAGTGTCTGGGCCTCTTCGATCGTCTTGAGCAACTGTTGCACGGAGGGATCATCATGCCGTATGCTGTCGCTGAGGCATAGCATCGGGAATACGTCTCCTGTGGAATCCTTGGCGAGGAATTCCACAAGCATATCGCATTTTCGTTGCTATGCCAGCCCTCCCCCGACTGAGACCTGCGCCCTAGGGCGGGTTAACCATGCAGTCAACCCCGTCTAAGTGGCGAAGGTATTGATAGTACGACATGTGTAACTTTGCACGCATAGTGGGTTCTTGTCCCATTTTGGTGATGTCGGGAGCGGCTTGGGATACGCTTACATCTCGACAGGGGAGACATGTACTGCCATCCCACGAGCGCCTCCCACGTGTGTACGCCTCCACCGCCCTCGCCGACCCTAGGCGTGCGGCACCGTACCCTAGGCTGAGATGCACCCCACGGATCCTCACGACGGAAGACACGCCCACCGCTTCAGTCTGGACAGTGCGGCTATGCAGCTGTCAAGCCCGAGAGCAATGTTGGGGTAAAGACATCTGTGAGATGTGCTGCCAAACCAAGGGCTTGATACCTGGGGCCATATATGCTATTTCTAGCAAGAGACAGCTAGGCAAATGCGCTAGTGAGACCGAAGAGTGGATGGTCAGCATTGCTCCTGGAGGATTGTACAGCCTAGGCAACGCGTCGTATGGAGACATCACCGCCTCTACATCTGTAGATAAAGAAAGTTCTGCCATGGCCGAACTTACTCTAGATGTGCCAGATGAACTCATGCAGCGGCTCCAGCCGCTCCAAGACCGCCTGCCGGCCCTCTTGGCCTTGCTGGTCGAGGCTATCTCCTCTCAGGCAGAAGGATCTCCTCTCTCCGAGGCCCATGATACGGAAACCCCTCTGGCATATGCGGAAGTGCTGGACTTTCTGCTGACGCGCCCTACACCGCACGACATCCTCGCCTTCAAAGTGTCGGATGCCGCACAGGCCCGTCTGCGGCTCCTACTTGACAGAAATCGTGAAGAGGCCTTGAGCGCTCCAGAAGAAGCCGAGATCGATATATACGAGCAGCTTGAGCATCTCATGATCCTGCTCAAGGCGAAAGCGTATGCTCTCACCTCACGGCAATGACGCTTCCCTCAATCCCTCCTGCGTTGCGGCACCTCGTGTTTGAGCGAGCGCGACAGCGGTGTGAGTACTGCCTGATCTCCCAGGACGTTTCTATCTATAGCCATGAAGTTGATCATATCATTGCACTGAAACATGGTGGGCAAACGCAGGCTGACAATCTGGCGGCGGCCTGTTTGCCGTGCAACCGTTCAAAAGGCTCTGATCTCACGACTTTTGATCCTCTCAGTAGCGCTCTTGTGCCCCTGTTCAACCCACGCCAGCACAGCTGGGATGAGCATTTTATCCTCGAGGATGCCTGTTGGTCTCACCTCAATTGGCCGGGCTACCGTGGTGCTCCTCAAGCTCAATACTCCAACTCGCCTGCTGCATCGTCGGGCGTTCATAGCCCAAGGACGGTATCCATAGTATGGGCGTATACCCTATCAAGGAGAACTCGCATGCCTGAACTCGATTATCCCGCCATGTTACAGATCGCGCTGGAGGAAGCCCGACAGGGGCGGGCGGAGGGTGGTATTCCTATTGGTGCCGCCCTGTTTCACCGGCAAGGACACCTGCTCGGACGTGGCCACAACCGTCGTGTACAGGAGAACGATCCGTCGGCACATGCGGAGACGGACGCCTTCCGCAAGGCAGGACGGCAACGCCGTTACCGCGACACGATCATGGTCACGACCCTGGCGCCATGCTGGTATTGTAGCGGCCTCGTGCGTCAGTTTCGTATCGGTACCGTCGTGGTGGGAGAATCGGTCAACTTCTCCGGTGGTCTGGCGTGGTTACGCGACAACGGCGTTGCCGTCTATGATCTGCATGACGCCGCTTGCATCACTCTCCTGGCCGAGTACATTGCGGCGTATCCCGACATCTGGCATGAGGATATCGGCGAGGAGTAACGCCTGGTTCTGGAGTCTTTTAGACGAGAGGGGGCGGCACATCGAGATCCAGACACCAGGCCTGGGGGACCTGCTGGGCGATCACAGCAGAGGCCAGATCAAACCAGCGCACCGCCGCATCGAGAATCCCACTATCTGAGGTCGCGACAATCGCCTCCGTCTGGCGCAGCACCGCATCCGCGCTGGGAACCAACAGGACATGCCAGGGCCAGGCGTGGGTCGCGGCCAGGGCACGCATCCGGCTCGCCAGCCGTCCGGCGTTAGAGACCTTGGCATCGAGGAAGACATGCACGGCATGCAGATGCAGGGGAACGAGATAGGTGCCCAGGCTCTCCAGGGCCGTCGGGGTTTCAGTGATGGTGCGGTATGTGCCATGCACGCTGGCCAGGTCACGCAGGGCACCATCATGCCCTCGAAGTACCAGTCCACCCGAGAGCGCGACCTCGATGGTGATAAGCTGATTAAATCCATCCACATACAAGGACGTGCCGGCCAGCGCGGCGGCCGGCACTTGCCGCTGCCGGCGCGCCCGTGCCACGACCGGTGCGGTGACGGCGCGCGCCAGGGCCTGGCGTTGCCGCGCGTGTAGCTGATAGTGATTGCCCACCAGGGTCAGCGCCGCGCTGGGGGCATACTGCCGCCCCAGCAACCAGGCCAGCTCTCCAGCCGCGAGGCGTAGCGTGTGCAGGACGTCAGACCGTCCAAAGAGGGCGGCATCGTCAGGATGGGGCCCACGGTGCTGGCGACGATCAGGCATCAGCAGCCTCCAGAGGCACGCACTGGAGCCCACCTCCCTTCGTACCGTGCGCAGTCAATACGCCGCGGGTTCCATACAAGGCATATGCGCCTGGCAAACCAGGGAGATGCCCCGCCAAACTGGCGGAGTAATTAGCCGTGCGCAGCACCCGGGCGCAGCACCCGGGCGCAGCACCCGGGCGCAGCACTTAGCGCTTGTGGGCGACCGCCAGGTAGTGCGTGCCTTGCGGGATATGCCGCACAAAATGGCGCTCGATGGCGGCAAAGCCGGCCCCCGTGAGCATCTGCTGTTGCTCTTGCCAGGTGGGGTGGACGGTCCCCCAACTCATCTCGCGATACTGATTGTCCACCCCAGACCAGAACAGCGGCTCACGAAATTCTGCCAGCGTATCAGGATAGGCGAAGTCCAGATTCAGGAAGACCCCAGGCCGTTTTAAGGCGCGGTAACAGGCACGAAAGAGCCCCACGCGGCTGTCCACGGGGATTTCGTGAAAAACGCGGGTGATGAGGACCCCGTCAAAGGCCTCGGCATACGTCATCTGCTCGGCCGGGACGCACTCGAGGTGAATCCGATCGTCAAAGCCGCGCTCACGGATGAGGCGCCGCGCGGTTTCCAACCCACCGACTTCAACGACATCAACCCCTACAAAGGTGGCATTGGGGTAAGACGCGGCCAGTTGCAGTAACATCAGACCCGGTCCACAGCCCACATCGAGGACGCGGCCACCGTTGTGCAACGCCTCATCCAGGGCTGGCACACGGGATCGCATCTCGTCTTGCCACAAGCGCTGTTGCAGGGCCTCCTGGTTTGGTGGCGGATCAAGGCGTGTGGGGTTCGTGCCATAGGCTTCTGCATGGGACCCCACGGCGCCACTGTGCATGTAGTCAGCCTGCCGCGCCAGGCGCGGTCCAGCCTCCCTGACGGCATTGAGGAACAACACGGCCTGGCTATCGGGATGCGCGCGGCCAGCCAGCAGACTGTCCACGTGCGGGGCCAGGACGTACCGTCCATTGACCGCGTCTAAGATCTGATAGCGATAGGCGCTGCCACACCAGATCGCCACATAGGGAACATGACAGGCGGTGCGCTGGGCCAACTCCTCGGCCGTCAGCCCCTGCGGATGGGCAGCCAACTGATCGAAAAAGCCGGTCTGTACCCCAGTTGCGATGACATACACCGCCTGGAACCCATCGCGCCACCCTCGCAGCCTTTCGGCCTGTTGCTGCAAGGTGAGGGTCTCGGAACCCGCCATGGTCTCTCTCCCTATACATAGCGACACCTGAGGTTCCCGGGTGGTTGGGCCACACCCCCGCCACCCGGCTTTGCTTCCCCACCTCCTACGTGAGGCTGGGCTCCAGCGCTAAAGGCCGGTTCGTCCCACCACCCTCGCGCAGGACTCTTCTCCCCTCTTCCGGGCTCATCTTCTCGGCAAAGATCTCCAAACGATTCCCGTCGGGGTCGAAGAAGTAGACACTGAGAGTCGTACTGTGTTCAGTGGTCCGGTCAATCTGCGCACCCGCTTTGAGGAGCCTGCCGTAGAGCTGACTGAGCTCCTCTGCGCCGCCCTCGATCTGCATGGCGATGTGGTTGATGCCCAGGACGCCGCGATCCGCTCCCGCCGGAGCCTGGCACAGGGCGATATCGTGATGCTGCGTGCCGAAGGACAGAAACGCCATGTGGCGCTCCGTGTTGTGCGTCATGAGCTCCATGCCCAGCGCCGCAGTATAAAACGCCATCGAGGTATCAAGATCGCTGACGTTCAGGACGACGTGTCCGACTTTGTTGATCTTCGCCATACTATCCCTCCTGTGCTGGATGTGACGTGCCATCGGCTGCATCTTGCACGTATAGCGTAGGGCGCATGATGCTCCTGGTCACTATACGCCTCTACCGATGTGGGCTGTCGCAAGGATACTCCCCGCCCCAGGGCAATGCAAGCGCGGATGCCTGGTGACACCCTTCTCAGTGACGTGGCGCATAGGCGCTGCGCCCACCAGATCGCGCATGCTACACTCATAGAGGCGATGGCTGAGAGCGGGACGCTCTCTCAAGGTCTTCTGGGAGGCTCTATGCGCATATGGTGGTCGGTTGGACTCGTGTGTACTCTACTGGCGATCGCGATGAGCGCCACGCTGGGCCATAGGGCGTGCGTGGCGACGGCAGAGGCGGCTCCCCCCACCCAGACAGTCCCTCAGGCAGTCCAGCACCCGGCGCTGGAGGGTAGCCAGACCGATGGGGCCATCCATCTCAACTTTCGCAATGTTGATATCCTACAAATGATCACCCTGATGAGCGAACTGACTGGCAGGAATTTTCTGGTAGACGACAAGGTCCGAGGGCGCATGACCCTCATTGCCCCGCGACCGGTAACGCGTGCAGAGGCGTATCAGATCTTTCTGACCGCTCTGGCGATGCAAGGCTTCACGGTCGTATCGCAGGGGCCCATCAGCACCATTGTTCCATCACGGGATGCCAAAACCTCTCCGCTCCCAACGGTGACGGACACTGCACGTCCACACCAGTGACCCGTGCGTGCCCCGTCTCGCCCAAGTATTCGGATGCCCCGGGTGGGGCCGCTGTGCCTCACGCGGCTCCACATGACCTGCGCGCAGGATGCCTGATGGCCCAGCTCAGGGGGCATACATGGGGCGCCGATCGCGCAGACGCAGCCAGCCACGTCCAATGCGATACATCAGCCAGAGCGTGAGTGCGATCAAGATCGGGATACCTGCCACCGCGCCGATAAACGTGAACACTAGCGCCCAGCCGATGAGCGCCCACAGCAACGTGAACCAGAACGTGCGGATCTGCCAGCGGTAATGCGAGTCGACCCACGTACCGCGTGCGTCGCGGCGCTTTACGTAGTTCAAGATCACGGCCACGATCGAGGGCAGGCCGCCGACAAAGCTGCCGATGACGGTCGCCGCGCCAACGATGCCGATGATGATGGCCAAGGTATGCAGCGCATAAACAAGATGTGCGACGCTAAGCACGGAAGGCATCAGTGCACCACTACCCTGCTGATTGAGTATGGCCATACAAAATCCTCATCAGTCACGTCGCCGACTCTACGCCTGTGCCGTACGGGGCAGGAACCGCTTGGCCTGCTCCTGCCCCAACACATTGAGCCCTGGTGCGACGTGGTTTCTAGGGCTAAGGCTTAAACAACGCTAAGCACTTGTTGGAGTTATTGGTCCAGCTTTCCACCCAATCGACAATCTGCGGCGTCCGGTCCAGCGCCTCCATGGCACCAGCCAGACAGAACCAGTTGAGCATCTCCTGCTGGCCTGAGGCTTCGATCTGCTCCGTGGTGAGCCGTCTCCAGGCATCCCAATCGGCGTTACGGAACTCAGCAAACCTGGCCCGGTCGGCCTCCATGTCGGGATGCAGCCAGCAGGTCTTTTCCGTCAAGAACGCATGGGACCAGCTCGAGGAAGCGATCAGGGCCACGCGCCACGGTGTGTCCTGCAACACGCGGGCGGTGGCCGCGCCGACTTCCATGCAGCGCTTGGGGGACGGGCCTGGCGGGTCCGGCTCTGGCGAAAACTCCTCAGAGCCACCGTGATTCCGGATGACCTTGCTGCCATAGCAGTTCACCTGGAAGGGCAGCACGGGGTACGACAGGCCGGTGCGATCATAGTCCAGGAACAGCAGGGTATTGACGAACGCGTGGCCCAGCCCATCCTCCTCGTGCAAGGGTTTGTAGGCATAGGCCATATCAATGCCCTGCTCGAGGAGTTTGCTAGCCAGGTAACGCCCCTGCTTGGGACAGCCGGCGTAGCGGAATACGGTCTCCGCGGGCTCTCCCCACGGGTTACTCCGCCGGCGCTTGAGGGGCTGGCACGCGATATCGTCCCAGGCCAGCACGCAGAAGGGCGGAATAATGTCCTCCTGAAAGTTCTCGTACTGATCATCGCCCCAGATCAACAGGAAGTCCGGCTGGAAGGCGTCGATTTCGGCCCGCAGCTGCCGAAAACCGGCCACCAGCCGTTGCCGATGCGCAATGGCGGCGGTGAAGCCCTCATCCTCGCCGAACTCATCCCGCATGGTCTCTGGCCAACTGCGGGGGTCTTTCCTGGCCGCTGGAATCCGCTGGTTGTGCTTCAACACACGCGGACCCCATGGCGCGCCCCTATGGAGACCCGGTGGAGATCGTGACCGCACCGATCCCCGCGCAGTCCCCGTTCATCCCCGCCGACGCGAAGATCGTGGTGGGGGCGGTCGCCCCGGCGTCCCCTGATCCGATCCCGATCGTGCTGCTCCCGGGTTTCGAGTACCGGATGCGGGAGTGGCGGCACCCGAACACCCACGAGATCCACTGGCGGCTGGAGCGGAGAAAGTCCACCCAGCACGGCGAAGACGACGACTAAAGCCACCGAACAGCAGGTCATCGACAAAGCCGTCCTGCCGGGCCCAAGCCGAGCCGATCCAGGCGCAGCAGGGGTCAGGCGGCGCGAGGCCCAGCACCGGGAGACCCGTCGTTGCCGAGCCGGTCAGAGGCGACCTGCAGGAGAAATTCGCGGCCGGCCAGGGCGGTGCCTCGGCGTCACGGACTCCGCCCCAGCGAAGAGACTTGCGACTGAGGTGCACTTGGTCTAGGCGGTCGTCTCCGGGTCGAGGTCGTGGGGAATCCTGATTTCTCGAGGTTTGAGAGCCCGGATGAGGAATCGGAGGGCGGCAGCCAAGGTGTGTCGCGGGTCGTCGCCCTCATAGAGGGTCCGGTGTGCGGCATGCCAGGACATCTTGTGTGTCCTGGCGGCCATCCGTTGGTTCGTCCATCTGGGTCAGGTCGAGCCAGACCACGGCGCCGACCTCAGTGACACCGGCTGAAGGTCTGCCGACAATCCGAGCACGAAGATCATCGTGACGGGCACCACGCCCTGATGCATGGCGCGGTCGCGAGCGAAGCGGAGACCGGGAGCACGCGCCCTTCGTCGTCCAGGTCGCGCGCATCGGCGTATGTCGTCCTTGGCTTCTCGACGCCGCCGAGCGGCTGATCAAGCGAGCAGGCCTGATTCACGAACTCGATCACGGCCAGTGCGGCCTCCTCTAGCCCGGGGATCGGGTCGCGGTGAGCTTGGTTGTAGCGACCACACGCGGCGTGGAGGCCAGCGACGGCAGTGCTAGCGGCGAGCTCGCTGAGGTCGTCGGCATGTGTCACAGCGGCCAGGCTATGGATAGCTACGTGCCGTCAGGCTCAAGGGGGGAGCTGCTCCGTCGGCGACAATGGCCGCATGAGTTCCGGCAGGATTCGGCAAACTCTCAGTTAACCACTCCGCTTTAGCAACGAAATGGCCCCTGGTTAGGGGTTTTGCTGGTGGGCGATACTGGGTTCGAACCAGTGACCTCTTCCGTGTCAGGGAAGCGCGCTACCGCTGCGCCAATCGCCCGAGGTGGAGACGGGATTTGAACCCGTGTACACGGATTTGCAGTCCGTTGCCTCGCCTCTCGGCCACTCCACCTGAGGCCTCCTCCCGGTGGACTGGGGACACTGCTCCCCACCGGGATGGGCGAGACTCGCTCCGAGCGGACGACGGGATTCGAACCCGCGACCCTCACCTTGGCAAGGTGATGCTCTACCAACTGAGCCACGTCCGCGTGACACCACCGACCGGCTCGGGCTGCGATCTAGGAACCATAGCCGAGCGCGGCGCGGAATCCAACCACCGATCGCTCGCGGGTGCCGCACCAGACCACGTCATAGCGCTGCGCGGATGTCTGACGCGCTCACCTGCGCGATCTGGGTCAACGGCCGCCTGTACGGGTCCGCAGACGCCACGTGCCCGCTCACCGATCACGGCTTCGTGGTGGGGGACGGCATCTTCGAGGCCCTCAGGATCACCGACGCCGGCCTGTTCGCCGTCCAGCGCCACCTGGACCGGATGACCCGGTCGGCCGCCGCCCTTGGGCTGCCGCGATCCGATCACGCCGCGGTGCGCGAGGGCGATCGCCGCGGTCTGCGCCGACCAGCTAGCAGTTCGGCAAGCTGCGGATCACCTACACGGGGGACTCGGCCCGCTGAGTTCGCAGGCCGCGTATGGACCGTCGACCCTGGTTGTGATCGCCGAGCCGCCGAGCCGCCGGCGCCGACCGACCGAGGTCGTCACCGCCCCCTGGACGCCGTAACGAGCGCGGCGCGTTGACCGGGGTGAAGTCGACGTCGTACGGCGAGACGTCCGCGCGTTCGCCTACGCCAAGACCGGTCCGCCAGGAGACGATCTTGATGAACACTGCCGGCAATGTGTGCGAGGGCACCGGCACCAACATCTTCTGCGTCTTCGGCTACCGAGGTGGTCACTCCGCCGTTGGCGGCGGGACCGCTGGCCGGGATCACCCGGGAGCTGCTGCTCGAATGGTGCGACGATCGTCGAGGCGACGTCCGGGCCGAGGACGCGGTGCGCGCGGACGAGGTCTTCCTCACCTCCTCGCTTCGCGACGTCCAGCCGGTGCGCGCCTGGGACGGCGTCGTACGGGAGGTGCCCGGCCCACACACTGCCCTCGTGGCCAAGATCTTCGCGGAGCGAGCGGCCAACGAGCTGGATCCCCGAACCTGCTGGGAACCTGCTCGAATGGGATAGGGTGGTCGTCGCTCCTGAGGGCGATTGGCGCAGTGGTAGCGCGCTTCGTTCACACCGAAGAGGTCACTGGTTCGAACCCAGTATCGCCCACCCGACTCAGCGCCACTTTCACTCCTCCGAGCGGACCGATCCGGCTCGACTGCCTGACTACGTTGACCCGGTCTTAGGCCCGAACAGGCGATCCATGACGGTCGCGCCAGTCTGGATTACCGGCCGTAGCTAAGCCGGTAGACCCGCTCGGTGACTGTCGTACCACTGTGGCCGACAAGAGCCTCGCTGCGCTCGGCCGCGATGCGGTCCGTGTCCTCGCTCGCTCTCGCTGCGGGCCGGTCCTCGCGCCCCCGATGGAGCAGCACCTGCTATCACCGAGCATCGCAGGGATCCTCAGGTGAAGGGAACGCAGGAGACCGGCGAATTGGTTTCCCTTGGACAGCGCAACTCATTGACGTTGGAAATAGCCTGCTGGAAGACGATTTCTCGGGAGGCGTGATGAATCGCGGTCGGTGTCAGCGTCCCGTTCGGCGAGCGCTGAGCGCTGCGATGGCCTGGATCTGTTGCTTCGCCGCAGCCTGCACAGCCGGCGCGTCACCCGACGCGGGAGTTCCGGGGCCGTCATCGGCGTCAACGGCTGCCTCGTCGCCCAGCAGGGTAGAGCGCCAGCGGACCGTCGATTTTGCGGCGATGAAGCGGGAATTGACCCGCCGCCTGCGTGAAGGTGATCCGGCCCTGAGGGCGGTACGCTCCGTGCTGGTCAGCGCTGACGGTGTGACAGTCATGTCGTACTACCACGACCGGAAACCGACAGAGCAGGCCCACGTCTGGTCGGTAACGAAGAGCGTGATAAGCATCCTGGTAGGCGTCGCCGTCGATGAGGGTCGGCTGCGACTGGATCAGACCCTTCGCGAGCTGCTGCCGACGCGCCAAGCCGAGATGAGCCCTGACGTGGCCTCGATCACGTTGCGGCAGCTGCTCACGATGACCTCCGGGATCCCCGACCTCGGCGGAATTAGCGTGGAAACGCCCGATGCGGTGGGCGAGATCCTCAGCTCCGGGCTGATCAACGAACCGGGTGCCCAGTTCGCCTACACTGACGCCGGCGTGCACGTGGTCGCGGCGACGTTGGCGGAGGCGATCGACCGACCGATCTTGGACTACGCCCGTGAGAAGCTGTTCGACCCACTCGAAGTCAACACCCGGCCCGCCTGGCAGGGCTGGGACACCGGATCGGCTGGAAACGGATTCGACAAGCCCGGGTTTGCCTGGGCAACTGACCGATCCGGTATCAACCTCGGCGGCTACGGTCTGAAACTGACCGCACCCGACATGATCAAGCTCGGCGAACTGTATCTAAACAGCGGCAACTGGAACGGCCGGCAGATCGTGTCCCCGGATTGGGTACGCGACTCGAGCGCGTCACAAGTGACTCAGGAGCAGCAGACGGAAGGACCCTATGGCTTCCTCTGGTGGCTCGGTGAGTTCAATCAACATCCCGTGTTCGTCGCCTCAGGTGCGTTCGGACAGAAGATCTTCTGCTTCCCCGACCTCGACCTGGTGGTTGTCGTCACGTCCGCCGTGGATACCGAGGGGTCCAGGGACCTAGACGCCACCTACAACCCGATCCTCGACGAAGTGATCTTCGACCCGCTCACTTCTTGACGCGGGTGTCGAACGTTGCTCGCGGCTCCTAACCCGGATCTTTCGCGACTGGCTTGTTGATCATGGTTCCAGCAGTTCGCTGGCTGTGCATGGTTGATTGTGTCGTCGGGGTGTGACAGTTCGGCGGGTGTCGCCTCGCTGGGCGCCGGGTCCACGGTTCCGGGTTGCTGATTCGGATTCGGAATAGGGGTTGCTGGCGGTCAACCAGGGACGGCGAGGGCTTGGAGCCGGTGGATGCCGCCGGCGGCCAGGGCTGCCCAGGGTGATCGGGTGGCGAGGTGGAGGAGGGCGCGTCGGCCGGTGCGGGCGAGTTGGGCGGCGATGGTGAAGATCCGGTAGCGGAGCCGCTTCGGTTCCCACCGGCGTGCTTCGTGGCTGGTGAAGGCGAGCAGTTGCATCCAGGCGGTGAGTTCGGCGGCGAGGCCGACCAGGGCGCACCAGATCCGGTTCTGGTCGAAGTCGTGCAACGGCAGGTTGGTCAGACCGGTGTCCTTGGCGTTGCGGATCCGGTCCTCGGCACGGGCCCGGCGACGATGCCGCAACTCCAGGTCGGGCAGCTGACCACCGCGAGTGTTGGTGACGAAGGCCGTGATCCGGTGACCGTCGACATCGGTCAGGCGGAGCTGGGCGCCGGGGTGGGGCCGTTCCTTGCGGGCGATCACCCGCATTCCGGCCGGCCAGCCCGACAGGTCCAACAGCCCGGTCAGCTCGGCCACCCAAGCGCCCTCGCGGATGCGGCCGTCACCGGTGTAGGCCGGGGTCCACACCTCGGCCGGGATGGTGTTGAGCGCCTCGGAGATGTCGCCGAGGGTGAACCCGATCGAATAGGACAGTCGGCGTTCGGTCAACCAGTCAAGGAAAGCGTGAGTGGAACCGGCGGCGTCGGTCCGGATCAACACCTTCCGACCCGGCCGCGTTCCCGGCCGAGGTCCCGGCAATTGCGCCAAGGCTTTGCGGGTGACGGCGATGTGGTCGGCGGCGGTGTTAGACCCGGCGTTCCCCGGCCGCAGCATCAGGTGCAGCGGCTCACCGGTGCCGCTCGGGCCGTGATCGACGAACGCGCACAACGGATGAAACCCATAGCCGCGTTTGAACGTGGGCGCCGCGTGCTGCTTCTCCGAATGCGCCGTCACCAACGTGGCGTCGAGATCGATGATCAATGGCGACGACACGTCAGCGCCGTGACCGGGCGCGTGCTGACCGGCTAAGGTCCACACCCGCGCACGAGCGTCAGCCCGGGCCGCCTCGATCGTCGCCAGCGCCTGGTCAGCGTCCGCGGCGAGGGTGTCGATCAGCCGCGACACCGTCGGGTCGGAGGCAATCCGGCCGAACACCCCCGGCTCCGCGCGGAGCAGGTTCACATCGGCCAGGCAGTCCCCACCCAACGCCAAGGCGATGGCCAGGTCGAGCACGATCTTGCCCGGAGCATGGGTAGCAAGCGGTCTGCGCCACGGTGCCAGCGCGGTCGACAGCCCACGGTCGATCCCGCTGGTCCGGATCGTCTCGACCAACAGGACCCCGCCGGCTTGGCCGACCGCCGCAGACCCCGCGGTGTCTACATGCAGCCGCGGATACAGCCCGGTAATGTGCGTCACCTGGAAAGTGCTCCTTGGTTCGGTCCGATGAATCCCTAAGCAAGATCCATCCAACCTGGTCAGGAGCACTTTTCAGTTGATCAACACCACCTCACGCCTCACCACCATGAAAGCGGCGGGCTAACAGCCCAAATGACAGCTCGCATCGCCTCCAGGGACTTACCGGTGATCACTCGGAGTCTGCCGTGCGCTTGAGCAAGCCCTGCCGGCTGCCTGACTAACTGCCTGACGATGCCTGGACCGAGGCCCACCCCTCATCGTTTCTCTTCCTTCCAGCCACCGGGCAAGACCCCCGCCGGCTTATTCAACCTATGGGTTGACAACAAAGGAAGCTCCGGCTAGCGTTGTGTTCAACCAAATGGTTGAGGAGTCGGGATGACGGAGCAGCAGCTGTCGCAGGTGTTTGCGGCTCTGGCCGACCCGACGCGGCGGGACATCGTGGCGCGACTGACCCGTGGCGACGCGACGGTGGGGGAACTGGCGGCGCCGTACGCGGTGAGCATGCAGGCGATCTCCAAGCACCTCAAGGTGCTCGAGGACGCCGGCCTGGTCACCCGCGGGCGGGACGCCCAGCGCCGTCCCGTGCACCTGAGGGCGGAGGTGTTCGATCTGATGACCATCTGGATCGAGCGCTACCGGCGACAGGCCGAGGAGCGCTACCGCCGCCTGGACACCGTGCTCGCTGAGCTCCGCGACGACTCCGCAACCACAACACCACCCGAGGGGAAAGGACTCCCATCATGAGCACCACCATCACCGAGGCGCAGATCGAGGCCGACTCGAGCGTCCCGATCGTCCGCATCACCCGCGATTTCCAGGCCAGCCCGGCCCAGCTGCTGCGCGCGCACACCGACCCCGAGCTGTTCGTGCGCTGGGTCGGACCGAGCTCGCTCACCACTCGGATCGACTACTGGGACGCCCGGACCGGCGGCAGCTGGCGCTACGTGGCCGAGCGCGACGGCGAGGAGTATGCCTTCCGCGGCACGTTCCACGAGGTCGGCGACGCCAAGATCGTGCAAACCTTCACGTGGGAGGGCCAGCCGGACGGGGTCGCGCTGGAAACGCTGACCTTCGAGGACCTGGGCGACGGCCGGACCCGTCTGCACGCCCAATCCCTGGTCGACAGCTTCGACGGCCGCGACGCCTGGTTGGCCAGCGGCATGGAGGTCGGCGTGAACGAGGGGTACGCGAAGCTGGACAAGGTGCTGGCCGAGGGTCAGGGCGATGGCGCTGCCTGAGCAGCCGGCCGACCGGCACCGCGCGATCGCCGGCACGTTCAGCGACCGGGTCCGGGGCGTCTCCACCAACGGATGGGACGCTCCGGCCCCGGTGGCCGGCTGGACAGCCCGCGACGTGATCGACCATCTGAGCTGGTTCTCCGGCTACCTGTCGGGCAGCCACGGGATCACCATGCCCGCCGGACCGAGCCCGACCGAGGATCCGGCCGCCGCCTGGCTGACCCAGGCCGGCGCCGTTCAGGCCGTGCTCGACGATCCGGAGCAGGCGGGGCGCACGGTCGACGATCCCCACATGGGCTCCATGCCGCTGGGGGACCTGATCGACCGGATCTACACCGCCGACGTCTTCATGCACACCTGGGACCTGGCCCGGGCGACCGGTCAGGACGACCGGCTGGACCAGGACTTCTGCGCCGAACTGTTGGCCGGTATGCAGACCGTGGAGGCCGCGATGCGCGGCTCCGGGCAATACGGACCGCCAGTGGACGTACCCGACGATGCCGACGTGCAGACCCGCATGCTCGGCTTCATCGGCCGCGATCCGGAGTGGCGGCCACCGGATCGCTAGTGCCTTTGGGCGGGTTGGCAGTGTGTCGGGCCGCGATCAGGTGTGCGGTGACGGGCAGCTCCAATCCACGTTCTGGGGTGATGTAGCCGTCCAGCACTTCGGCCGACTCGGCCAGGATCTGCTGGATCTGCTCCTCGCTGAGCCGGCCGGCCAGTGGCGTTCCCTTCACCTCTGTCTCCACGAAGTTCTCGACCGTGCCGTACGCCACCGCCCCGTGGATGGTCCGGGTCTCGCCGATGGTCAGCCCGGCCCGCTCCAAGGCGGCACACAACCGCGGAAGATCCCCCATCGACCAGTAGGTGTCGAGTAGCTCGAGGGCCTCGCCCGGCACGACGCGCCTGACGATGGCTTCGACCTCCTGGAAGCCCGGCTGGTCCTCGAGCGAGGCATAGGTCTGGATGGCTACGACACCACCGCTCCGCGCGACCCGAGCCATCTCGGCGAACGCGCGGTCCACATCGGGGAAGAAGAACACCGCCGACTGGCAGAGCACCGCGTCGAATCGTTCGGCGCCGAACGGCAGCTCTGCGACATCTCCTTGACGCCACTCGATGTCGGGTCTGACCCGTGCCGCGACCTCGAGCATCGCGGGGTTGAGGTCCACTCCGATCACCGATCCGGTGCCTGCCGACGCGGTCGGCGGCCGTTCGGGCCGCGATCCCAGTACCGCACGCGACGTCGAGGACATGGTGTCCTTCTCGGACTCCGGCCAGCTCCACCAGCGGGGCTGCCCACTGGGCGAACAGGGCCGGGACGAACAGCTCCTCGTACGTCTTCGCCTGCTCGGGAGTGATCTGGAACGTCTCGGTCATCGCAGCCTCCTGCACATATCTCCACTGTCGTTCCCGGAGTGGCGCCCCAGCATCGGTCAGATGACCTATTCGGCTGAATCGGCAGAGAATGGGGGCGTGAGCTACGCCGACTCGCTGGCCGGGGCGCAGGAGCTGCTTGCCGCCGGACGCTGGGATGAAGCGCTGCCGCGACTGGCGGAGTTGCTCGCGGAGCGGGAGTCGCCGGAAGTCCACGACGGCATGGGAACCGCGCTCTGGTGGCTTTGTCGGGTTCGGGAGAGCTTGGAGCACCGTGAGCGGGCGTACGCCGGCTATCGCGCCCAGCACCGCAATGCCGAAGCCACCATGATCGCCCTCGACATCAGCGTCTGTCACCTCTCGAACCTGGACAATCCGGTAGCGGCGCGCGGTTGGATCGCGCGGGCCCGCCGGGCTGCCGAGACGGGCGCAAGTGATCAGCTCGATCCATGGCTGTGGCTGCTGGAGGCCTACACCTGCTCGGAGCCGCAGCGCCAGCGGGACCTGCTCAACCAGACGCTGCAGCAGGCACGGATGGTCGGCGACCTCGACCTGGAGCTGGCCGCCCTGGCCGACTTGGGTCTCGTCCTGGTGACCCAGGGCGAGGTTACTGACGGATTCCTACTTCTCGACGAGGCGATGGCCGGCACCCTCGGTGGCGAATGTCAACGGCTCGACACCGTCGTCTGGGCCAGTTGCAGCATGCTGGCCGCGTGCAGCGCGGTGGGCGATCAGCTGCGGGCCGCGCAATGGTGCGGTGCCGCCGATCGATTCGCCGAGAAGTACGGCTGTCCGTTCCTGCAGGCCCGGTGCCGGGCACACTACGGTCGCGTACTCGTAGCGGCCGGTGACTGGGATCGAGCCAGGTCCGAACTGGACCGCGCCCTCGCGATGTCGGCCGACTGCGGTCGCGAGCCGAGGACGGAGGCGCTCGCGGGGCTGGCCGAGTTGCGGCTTCGCCAAGGCGCCGTCGAGGAGGCAGCTGCCTTACTCGTCGAGGTCGCAGAGAGCCCCGACACGGCGGTGGTCACCGCGGAGGTGCTGACCACCCAGGGCCATGCCGACCGTGCCGTGGCCGTGCTGCAGACCCAGCTGGCCGCGTCGGCGGCTCACGAGGCGATGTACCCGATCGTGGCGGGCGCGCTCGTCGACGCCTGTCTGGCCCGAGGCGATGTCGCCGGTGCTGCGGAAGCCGCCAAAGCCCTCGAGCAGACGTCACCAGATCAGCATCCGCAGGCCGCGGCCGTAGTGGCGCGGGCCGACGGCCGGATCGCGGCAGCAACCGGTGACCGCGGCCTCGCCGAACAGCTGCTTCGCGCGGCCGTGGCCGACTTCGATCGGCTGGGTGTGCCCTTCCGTGCCGCCCGTACGCGGCTGGAGCTGGCCCGGGTCGTCGTCGGGGCCGACCCGGCGCTGGCGATTGTCGAGGCCGAGCGGGCGCTCGACCGGCTGCAGCGGCTGGGGGCGGCCCGCGAAGCTGCCGAGGCGGCGGCCTTCCTGCGCGGCCTAGGCGTCGCCACCAAGCCGGGACCTCGTGAGCTCGGGCGGCTGTCCCGCCGGGAGTTCGACGTGCTCGAGGGCGTACGACGAGGGCTGACCAATCCCGAGATCGGCGAGCAGCTCTTTCTGAGTCCGCGGACCGTCGGCCACCACGTCAGCAGCATCCTGGCCAAGCTCAACCTCAAGACTCGCTCCGAGGCTGCCGCATACGCAGCTACCAACCGAGGGCAACCAACGAATTCGAGCAGGGTGGGCCAAGCACTCTAGGCTTTGCCCGTGTCCAGCACGCCGATCGCTTCATCAGACGCCACCACGGGGCTGGACCTCTACGGCACCGACAAGACGGTGGTGGCCGTACGGGTGGACGGAGAGGTCCGCGACCTCCACCTGCCGACCGACCCTTCGACAGGCTCAGGGAACGAAGTGGTCGTCGAACCGGTACGCATCGACTCGGAGGAAGGCCTGGCCATTTTGCGGCACTCGGCCGCACACGTCCTCGCCCAGGCCGTTCAATCCGCACACACCGACGCGAGACTCGGCATTGGCCCGCCCATCAGCGACGGGTTCTACTACGACTTCGACGTGGCGGAGCCGTTCACGCCCGAGGACCTGAAGAACCTCGAGAAGGCGATGACCCGCATCGTCAAGGAGCGGCAGCGGTTCCGCCGTCGGGTGGTCAGCGATGAAGAAGCCCGTACGGAACTGGCCGCCGAGCCGTACAAGCTGGAGCTGGTCGCCGACAAGGGGGCGATCGACTCGGCCATCGACCCTTCGACAGGCTCAGGCCCTTCGACAAGCTCAGGGAACGATGACTCAGAGCTCACCATCTACGACAATCTCCGCCGCGACGACTCCGTGGCCTGGAAGGACCTCTGCCGCGGTCCGCACGTGCCGCACACCGGGTACATCCCGGCGTTCGCGCTGACCCGCGTCTCGGCGGCCTACTGGCGCGGCGACCAGGCCAACCCCCAGCTGCAGCGGATCTACGGCACCGCCTGGCCGAGCCGCGAGGAGCTGAAGGCCTACCAGTTCCGGCAGGCCGAAGCCGCCAAGCGCGACCACCGCAAGCTCGGCCGGGAATTGGACCTGTTCTCCTTCCCGGACGAACTCGGCTCGGGCCTGGCCGTCTTTCATCCCAAGGGCGGGGTGCTTCGGAAGGTGATGGAGGATCACGCCCGACGGCGGCACGTCGAGGCGGGCTACGAGTTCGTCAACACCCCGCACATCACCAAGGCGGATCTGTTCGAGACCTCTGGGCACCTCGACTTCTACGCCGACGGCATGTTCCCGCCGATGCACCTGGACGAGGAGCGCCACCCCGACGGCCAGCTGAAGCGGCAGGGGCAGGACTACTACCTGAAGCCCATGAACTGCCCAATGCACTGCCTGATCTTCCGGGCCCGCGGCCGGTCCTACCGCGAGCTGCCGCTGCGGCTGTTCGAGTTCGGCGGCGTCTACCGATACGAGATGTCCGGCGTCATCCACGGACTCACCCGCGTCCGGGGGATGACCCAGGACGATGCGCACATCTACTGCACCCCGGAGCAGCTCCAGGGCGAGATCATTTCCCTGCTGGACTTCGTCCTGGAACTGCTCGCCGACTACGGCTTGTCCGACTTCTACCTGGAGCTCTCCACCCGGGACCCGGAGAAGTCGATCGGCACCGACGAGGAGTGGGAGCGGGCGACCGAGGCGCTGCGCCAGGCCGCCGACGCCTCCGGACTGGAGCTGGTGCTCGACCCCGGCGGCGCCGCGTTCTACGCCCCCAAGATCAGCGTCCAAGCCCGTGACGCCATCGGCCGGACCTGGCAGCTGTCCACCATCCAGGTCGACCTCATGTTGCCCGAGCGCTTCGACCTCGACTACACCGCGTCCGACGGCAGCCACCAGCGGCCGATCATGGTCCACCGTGCCCTGTTCGGCTCGGTCGAACGCTTCATCGGCGTCCTCACCGAGCACTACGCCGGCGCGTTCCCGCCGTGGCTGGCCCCTGTCCAAGTGGTCGGTATCCCGGTGGCCGCCGAGTTCAACGACTACCTGGGCGACGTCGCGTCCCGGCTCGCCGCCGCCGGCGTACGGGTGGAAGTCGACACCAGCGACGAGCGGATGCAGAAGAAGATCAGGAACGCCTCACAGACCAAGGTTCCCTACATGCTCATCGCCGGGTCCGAGGACGCCGGTGCCGGGGCGGTGTCGTTCCGCTACCGCGACGGTCAGCAGAAGAACGGCGTGCCCGTCGACGAGGCGATCGCCGAGATCACCGACGCCATTGCCCGCCGCGTCCAGGTCTGAGCCGGTGACGTGACCGAGGACATCAAACATCCGGGTGTGCCGGACGCCTTCGACCGCCTGTGGACGCCGCACCGGATGATCTACATCCAGGGGGAGAACAAACCGGCGAGCGCAGAATCGGGGGAGTGCCCGTTCTGCACCATCGTGGTGGGCCCGGACGACGACGGCCTCATCGTGCACCGCAGCACCTCGGCCTACGTCGTGCTCAACCTCTACCCATACTCACCGGGGCATCTCCTGGTCTGCCCCTACCGGCACGTGGCCGACTACCCGGACCTCACTGAGGCCGAGACGACCGAGTTGGGGCTGTTGACCCAGCAGGCGATGACGGTGCTGCGAAAAGCCAGCGCTCCCCACGGCTTCAACCTTGGCATCAACCAAGGTGCGGTCGCCGGCGCGGGCATCGCAGCGCATCTCCATCAGCACGTGGTGCCGCGCTGGTCGGGTGACGCAAACTTCCTGCCGGTCGTCGGGCAGACCAAGGCCCTGCCCCAGCTCCTCGGACAGACCTGGGAGATCCTGCGCCGAACCTGGCACGACACGTAATGCTCGAGCGGTTCCGCGACGGCGCGGCCCGGTTGCTCGCTCCGTTGGCGAGATTGCTCAACGCCCGCGGAATCTCTCCCGACCTGATCACCGCGTTGGGCACGTTCGGTGTCATGCTGTCCGCCTTGATCTGCTTCCCGCAGGGGTGGCTGTGGCAGGGCGCGCTGCTGGTCACGTTCTTCTGCCTGGCAGACATGCTCGACGGCCAGATGGCGAAGATGAAGGGAACAACCTCGGCCTGGGGGGCCTTCCTCGACTCCACCCTCGACCGGCTCGGCGACGCGGCCGTGTTCGGCGGGATCCTGCTCTACTTCGCCGGCCAGCCGATCTGGGTCGCGGTGACGCTGGTCGCCCTGATCTTCGGTCAGCTCACCTCCTACGTACGGGCGCGCGCGGAGAGCCTCGGCTACGCGGCGAACGGGGGGCTGGCCGCTCGGGCCGACCGTTTATTGGTGATCTTGCTCGGTGCGCTGTTGGCCGGGTTCGGCGTTCCGTACGTGCTCGAACTGGCGATGGCCTTCTTGGCCCTGGCCGGCGTGGTCACGGTCGGCCAGCGAATCGGCCACGTCTACCACCAGGCGAAGGTCGGCGATGCCTGAGCGTGGAGACCGGCTCGTCCGGGCCGTCTATCGCGTCGGCTGGGCCGGCGCCGGCCGGATCCCGCGGCCGCTGGTCCGACCGATCTTCGCGGCCATCAGCCGATGGGTGGTGTGGCGCGATCGGCGGCCGGTGCGGCGGCTCCGGCACAATCTGTCGGTGGCGACCGGATGGCCGGTGGACGACGACCTCGCCCGCGCGGCGATGAGGTCGTACCTGCGCGCCTTCCACGAGGTCCTCGCCTTGCCGCATATGCCGGCGGCACGCATCGCAGCCGAGGTGCACGTCCACGACGAGGCCCGGCTCCGCGCCGAGTACGCCCGTCGAGGGGTGGTCGTGGCACTGCCGCACAGCGGCAACTGGGATCTGGCGGGTGCCTGGGCGTGTGGCGCCGGGCTGCCGGTGACCTCGGTGGCCGAGCGGCTGGGCGACGCCGATTACGCCGCCTTCGTGGCTTTCCGCGAGCAACTCGGCATGGAGGTGCTGTCCCATGGCGACACCGACACGCTTCGTCAGCTGATCGAGGCCGTCGGCCGCGGCCGGGTGGTGTGCTTGATCGCCGATCGTGATCTCAACCAGGCGGGTGTGGAGGTCAGCTGGCGCGGCGTAGGCATCACCATGCCGGCCGGTCCCGCTCTCGTGGCGCGCCGGAGCGGGGCGGCGCTGATCCCGGCGGTCTGTCGCTACGTTGGTCCGGAAATGCACATCACGTTGGGTCCGGTGATCGAGGCCGAGTCGGGCCCGTCGGGGTTGACCGCCATGACCCAGCAGGTGGCGGACTTCTTCGCCGAACAGATCGCGCAGCAGCCGGAGGACTGGCACATGCTGCAGCCCTTCTTTCCCGCGACGGGCACATCATGACCCAGCCACGGCAGTTCGGTCTGCGGGTCGGTCTCGTCTGCCCGTATTCCTTCGACACCTACGGCGGGGTGCAGAACCATGTGCTCGGACTGGCGCGCTATCTGCGCGACTCCGGCCACGAGCCCCACATCCTGGCGCCGGGCTGGCCGCACCACACGCTCATCGACGGGTTGACCTTCACCTCGGCCGGGGCGGCCGTTCCCGTTCCCTACAACGGATCGGTGGCCCGGGTGAACATCGGACCGCGTACGGCGGCGCGGGTCCGCCGCTGGTTGCGTCGTTGCGACTTCGACGTCCTCCACATCCACGAACCCGTCACGCCCAGTGTGGCGCTGCTGGCGCTGTGGCTGGCGGGAGAACCGATCGTCGCGACCTATCACACGGCCACCCCTCGGTCGCGCACCATGGAGCTGGCCGGCAGCGCCCTCAGCGGCTGGATCGCCAAGATCGATGCCGGGATGGCGGTGTCGGAGTCGGCGCGCCAAGTCGTGGTGCACCATCTCGGTCTCGACGCCCTGGTGGTGCCGAACGGCGTACGACACGCCGACTTTGAGCACGTCCCCGCGCCGAGCCGGCTGGGTGGCGGCCCGGGCGGTTGGCGGGGTGGGGACCGGCCGCGGGTCACCTTCCTCGGTCGCCTCGACGAACGGCGTAAGGGTCTCGAGGTCCTGCTCTCCGCCCTACCCGGGATTCGCGCGGCCGTTCCCGACGTCGACGTGGTCGTGGCCGGCCGGGGCAGCCACCCGTTGCCGCCCGGGGTGCGGAGCCTCGGTGCGGTGAACGACCACGACAAGCGTGACCTGCTCACCTCCACGGACGTCTTCGTCGCTCCGCACCGGGAGCGCGAGAGCTTTGGCCTGGTGTTGGTGGAAGCTCTCGCCAGTGGGGCCGACGTCGTCGCATCGGATCTGCCGGCCTTCACCGACCTGCTCCGCTCCGACGGTCAGAATCTGGGGCGGCTGGTCCCGGTCGGCGACCCCGGAGCGCTCGCGCAGGCCGTTGTGGACCGCATCACCGATCGGGCACCGTCCGCCCAGCCCGCCGCGTCGGCCGCTGTCCGCCGGTACGACTGGTCGGTCGTCGGGGCGGCGGTCACCGAGGTCTACCACGCCGTCCTGCACGAAAGAGACCGTGAAGTCCTACACGGTGAGCCGTTGGAGCTCGCCCCTCATCGCGAACTACCCTGAGCGGATGCTCGGCGCCCCACCTTCTTCGTTGGACGCCAGCATGGATCTGCTCAACCAGATTGCCCGCATCCCGTACGACCCGGACTACGCCGTGGTCGCCGCCCGGGGCGAGCAACAGCGTGGACACCGCTGGATCCTGGCGGCGGTGGCCGTCCTCGTCGGCGGCCTGTTCGCACTCGCGGCCATCCAGACCACGCGGCAGGCGCCGGCGCTGGCCAACGAACGCTCCGACCTGATCGCCCGCATTCAGGCGGCAGAGACGGAGCAGGACCAACTCGGTCGTCGGGCGGCGGAGCTGACCAGCCAGATCAACACGGCGCGCACTGCGGTCAGCGGCGGGGACGCCTCGGCCCGCAGGCAGCAGGCCGCTATCGAAGCCCTCGAGCCGGTCGTGGGAGCGGTCGCGGTGAGCGGCCCCGGACTGGCCTTCGTGGTCGACGACGCCGCCACCGGCACCGACAACCGCTCCGACCGGGTCTACGACCTCGACCTGCAGATCCTGACCAACGGGCTGTGGCAGGCGGGCGCCGAGGCGGTCGCCATCAACGGTCATCGGCTCTCGGCCCTCACCGCCATCCGGGGCGCGGGGGAGGCCATCACCGTCGACTTCCGCTCGCTCACCCGGCCCTACCGGGTGGAGGCCATCGGCGACGCCCGGACGTTGCAGGCCCGCTTCGTCGAGTCCAGCGGTGGGGCGTGGTGGAACGAGCTGGCGCAGAACCAGAAACTGCGTTACGACACGACGCTGTCGGCGGAGCTCCGGCTGCCGGCCGACGACGGGCTGGGCCTGCGCCACGCCAAGCCGGCCGAGGGGGCGGTGCGCTGATGCTGCCGCTGATCGGACTGCTCCTGGGCATCGTGTTGGGTTTGATCTTGGAGCCGGTACTGCCAGTGGGCTTGCAGCCGTACCTGCCGATCGCCATCGTGGCTGCGATGGACGCCCTGTTCGGTGGCTTCCGGGCCTATCTGGAGGGGAACTTTTCCGACAAGGTCTTCGCCATCTCGTTCGTCTCCAATGTGCTGATTGCGGCGGCCATCGTCTGGGTCGGCGACCTGATCGGCGTCGGTGCACAGCTGTCGACCGCCGTGGTCGTCGTCCTCGGCATCCGCATCTTCACCAACGCGGCCGCGATACGGCGGGTGTTGTTCCATGCCTGAGACCTCGGCGAGACACGAAGGCGAGTCGGGCGAGCCGCCTGCCTCTTCCGACCCGGTCGCGGCCAGGTCATCGCTGCGGCGATCCTGTTCGTCGTCGGGCTGGGGCTGGTGATGCAGCTCCGCATCAGCAATGCCGACGATGCCTACACCAACGCCCGCCGTGAGGATTTGATCCAGATCCTGGATGGCCTTGGTGCGGAGTCCCGCCGGCTGGAGGCGGAGATCACTGAACTCGAGCAGACCAAGACCGACCTCTCCTCCGGTGCCGACCGCCAGGAGGTGGCGCGCGTCGAGACGGAGCGCCGGTTGGCGCAGCTCGCGATCCTCGCGGGGACGGCGCCGGCGACCGGTCCCGGAATCCGGCTGACCATCATCGACCCGCGAGCCAAGGTGGGTGGCGAGGTTCTGCTCGACGCGATCGAGGAGATGCGCGACGCCGGGGCCGAGGTCATCGAGGTGAACGACAGCGTGAGAGTTGTCGCGTCGAGCTGGTTCAGCAGCCGGGACACCGCCTTGATCGTCGACAACCGAACCGTGAGCCGGCCGATCACGTTGGAGGTGATCGGAGACCCGCACAGCCTCGAAGAGGCCGCCTCTTTCCGGGGCGGTCTGGTCAGCGAGGTCACCGGACCACGGATCGGTGGCCGGGTCGAGATCGAACGCGTGTCGCGCCTGGAGATCGACTCCTTGCACACCGCGGAGGAGAATCAGTACGCTCGGCCAGCATCGCCTCCGCCCACTCCCCGTTGATCGACAAGCTCAGGAGCCGGAAGTGCCCGACTTTCCCGAAGATTTGAAGTACACCAGCGAGCACGAGTGGGTTCGCGGTGGCAACGGCTCTACCGTCCGCATCGGGATCACCGACTACGCCGCGGAGCAGTTGGGCGACATCGTCTACGTGACCCTGCCGACGGTCGGTGAGTCCGTGGCTGCCGGCGACGCCTGCGGTGAGCTCGAATCCACCAAGAGCGTTTCCGACATCTTCACCCCGGTCACGGGCGTAGTGGCCGCCGTCAACGCCACGTTGGACGCCAACCCGGAGACCATCAACGCCGACCCGTACGGGGACGGCTGGTTGTTCGAGCTGGAGGTGGACACCGACACCGACCTGGACGACCTGCTCGACGCGGACGCGTACGCCGAGCACGTGGGCGGCTGACAGACCCGCCACGCAAAAGAGCACGGCCGATTTCAGACGTGCCGTCGGCGGCAAGATCTAAACTCTGCATCAACGTGTAGATCCGGGGGGAGACCGGGGGGTCTCGAGTAGGAGATGACAGCAATGCCGTACTGCACCAACTGTGGCCACGACAATCCCGAAAGCAGCAACTTCTGTGGCAATTGCGGTGCAGTCCTTCCGGGAGCCGACACCTCGGAAGCTGACCGAAAGCCGACGGGGGACACCACCAAGACCATTCCCCCGCTCACCGAGGCCGACGGAGAGGGCCTGAGCGCGGAGGACGAGGCAGCGGTCAGCGCCCTCCCGCGCGGATCGGCCCTGCTGATCGTCCAGCGCGGACCGAATGCGGGTAGCCGTTTCCTCCTCAACACCGATCTGGTCACGGCGGGGCGCCACCAGAAATCCGACATCTTCCTCGACGACATCTCCGTCTCTCGGCGGCACGCCTCCTTCCTGCGTACCCCCGAGGGGACTCTGGTGCGGGATTCCGGCAGCCTCAACGGCACCTACGTAAACCGCGAACTGGTGGACGAGACCTTGCTGCAGCACGGTGACGAGGTGCAGATCGGGAAGTTCCGGCTCGTCTACTTCGCCAGTCCTCAGGGTGTGGAGTCCGGTGTCGAGCCGGGCGCCGACTAGGACACCCGATGGCGGCAAACCCGGGATCGCGCAGCATCGGTCAGGTGCTGGCCGTCCTCAAGGGCGATTTCGGCGACATCTCGATCAGCAAGATCAGGTTCTTGGAGAGTGAGGGTCTGATCACCCCGCAGCGGGCGCCGTCCGGGTACCGGCGCTACTCACCGGCCGACGTCGAGCGACTGCGCTACGTCCTCACCGTGCAGCGTGACCACTACCTTCCGCTCAAGGTGATCCGCGAAAACCTGGAGCTGATGGATCGCGGACAGACTCCACCGGCCCGCGAATTGGTGGCGCCGAGCCCGCCGAGCGGCTCAGCCGTCACCGCTCCGCCCCAGGCCAATGGGGCGTCTCCGACCGTCCCCCGGCCACCGCTGCGCTTGACCCGAGCGGATCTGCTCGAGGCAAGCGGTCTGACCGATTCGGCACTGACCGAGCTCGAGCGCAACCAGATCGTGCTGCCGCGTCGCGGAACGTCCCACTACGGCCGCGAGGCGCTCACGCTCGCGGTGGCGGCGAAGCGGCTGGCCGATTACGGCATCGACGGCCGGCACCTGCGCGCGTTCAAGATGTCGGCGGACCGCGAGATCGGCCTGGTCGAGCAAGCCATCGCCCCCTACGTGCGTCGCGCGGCCGGCAGCAAAGACGTCTCCGGCGAGGTCATCTCGTTAGTGATCTCGTTTCACGCCGCGCTGGTGCGTACCGCTATGGAGCGTTGACGAAGCCGAAGTAATGTGGGGACATGCGTGAGGTCGACGTCGTCGGTGTGCGGGTCGAGATGCCCTCCAACACTCCGATGGTTCTGCTGCGCGAGGTCGGCGGTTCGCGCTTCCTCCCGATCTGGATCGGAGCGAGCGAGGCCTCGGCGATCGCCAACGCCCAGGAGGGCGTGGTGCCGCCACGTCCGATGACCCATGATCTGATGGTCGACGCCCTCACCACGCTCGGACACCGACTCACCGAGGTGCACATCACGGAACTGACCGGCGGGACCTTCTACGCGGTCCTCCTGCTCGACGGCGTCGAGGTCAGCGCACGTCCCTCCGACGCCATCGCCTTGGCGCTGCGGGTCGGCTCGGAGATCTACTGCGCCGAGGACGTGCTGGACGAGGCCGGCATCGAGATGCCGGAAGCCGAGGAGGACGAAGTCGAGAAGTTCCGCGAGTTCCTCGACCAGGTGAACCCCGACGACTTCGTCACCGGGGAAGAACCGAAATCCTGACTATCGTGCCCTGGGCGCCGTCGTTAGGTCAGGCGGCTGGCGGAGTCGGTCCGGCCCCATCGCGGCGCTCCTACCTTCCGGAGCCCGTCGGGCGCGGGACCCTTCCAATATCGGCGGCCGATGTCGACCATCAGGCGATAGTTGAGGGTTAGGCGATCGAGCCGCGGGTGGTCGGCGTGTCGTTGACCAGCGGCCGAACCGGGTCGTAGCGTCGGCAAAGACCCGTAATCCCGCGGATGTAGTTCGACCCGCAGTCATGTCAACCGGAGGTGTCCGTGAGCAGCACCGAAGCTCCACGCGCTGAGTCTGTCTCTGAGTCCGCCTCCGGCTCTTCGGCGCAAGGCTTGCTGTTCGACGGCGACTTCTCCGCCCTGCCGGCGGACCACGGGTTTCGCGGACCGATCGCCTGCAGTGCGGCGGGCATCACCTACCGTCAGTTGGACTACTGGGCTCGCACCGGGTTGGTCGTGCCGGAGATCCGGTCGGCCACCGGGTCGGGAACCCAGCGGCTGTACAGCTTTCGGGACATTTTGATCCTCAAGGTGATCAAGCGGCTCTTGGACGCCGGGATTTCCCTGCAGCAGATCCGGGCCGCCATCGACCACCTCCGGGCGCGTGGCGTCGAGGACCTCACCGAGATCACGTTGATGAGCGATGGGGTTTCGGTCTTCGAATGCACCTCCGACGACGAGGTCATCGACCTGCTCCGCGGCGGGCAGGGCGTCTTCGGCATCGCCCTCGGCGGGGTCTGGCGCGACATCGAAGGCACCTTGGCCAAGCTGCCGGCCGAACCGGTGGCTGCGGTGGCCGGTTCGGATCAGGGGGCCATCCCGACCAGCGACGAGCTGTCGATGCGCCGGCGCACCCGCGCGGCAGGCTAGACTAAGCGAGCCGCAAACGCTGTGCGGGAGAGACCAGCGGACTCGAGGGTGAGCCCGTCTGGCGCCGAAGGGGCAACCTCCCCGGAACCTCTCAGGCAACCCGAACTGTACGGCGATGGCAACTCTGGAGCCGCGGGTGACAGAGGGGGAGCGCGCGACCATCATTCGACGGCGCGTGCGAACCTCTGACCGGAGCGAGACCAGCCCATGAATCGTGAACTGACCCGCCTTCCGTCCGCCGCCCACTCCTTCGCCGAGCGGCACATCGGTCCGCAGCCCGACGAGCGGGACAAGATGCTGGCCGCCCTCGGCCTGGACAGCGTCGACGCCCTGGTGGACGAGGCCATGCCGAAGTCCATCCGACTGAGCGGGCCCCTCGACCTGCCGCCGGCGCTGACGGAGACTCAGGCGCTGGCCGAGCTGCGGGGATTGGCTGAGGCGAACCGTCCGCTGACGCCGATGATCGGGCTCGGCTACGCCGGGACGATCACCCCGTCGGTGATCCGGCGGAACGTCTTGGAGAGCCCTGCCTGGTATACCGCCTACACCCCGTACCAGCCCGAGATCAGCCAGGGTCGGCTCGAGGCGCTGCTCAACTTCCAGACCATGGTGTCCGACCTCACCGGACTGCCGATCGCCGGCGCCAGCCTGCTCGACGAGGCCACCGCGGTGGCCGAGGCGATGACGCTGGCCCGCCGGACCACCAAGACCGGCACGGTGTTGCTGCTGGACGCCGACACCCTGCCCCAGACCATTGCGGTGGTTCAGACGCGGGCGCGGGCACTCGGACTGGAGGTCGTGGTCGCCACCGGACCGCTCCGCGAGGCGATCGCCGCGACCGACCCATTCGCCGTGGTCGTTCAGACACCGGGCGCATCCGGGCAGGTCCTCGAGACCGACGAACTGCGGGCCATCGCCGACGCGGCGCACGAGGCGGGCGCCGAAGTGATCGCCGCGTGTGACCTGCTCGCCTGCGCACTGCTGACTCCGCCGGGGGAGTGGGGAGCCGACATCGCGGTCGGTTCCAGTCAGCGGCTCGGGGTTCCGCTGTTCTACGGCGGGCCGCACGCCGGCTTCATCTCCGTACGCCAGTCCCTGGAGCGGTCCTTGCCGGGCCGGCTCGTCGGCGTCTCGAAGGACACCGACGGGGCGCAGGCGTACCGGCTGGCCCTGCAGACCCGCGAACAGCACATCCGCCGGGAGAAGGCCACATCCAACATCTGCACCGCGCAAGTCCTGCTGGCCGTCGTCGCCGGCATGTACGCGGTCTACCACGGTCCACGCGGCGTACGGGCGATCGCCCATTCGATCCACGACACCGCCGCCGACCTGGCCGGCGAACTGTCGGCCGCCGGCCTCGAGGTCGTCCACGAGCGGTTCTTCGACACCCTGCTGGTGCGGGTGCCCGGCCGCGCCGCCCAGGTCGTGGCCGCCGCCCGGGAGGGCGGGGTGCACCTGCGACGGGTGGATGACGACCACGTCGGCGTATCGATCGGAGAGGACGTCACCGAGGCTGCGCTCGGCGCGGTCCGGCAAGCTCCTTCGGGATCAGCAGACAGCGCGCCCTGAGCTTGTCGAAGGGTCGTTACGGGTGACCTCACCGGCTCGGAGCGCACCACGCCGTATCTCACTCATCCGGTGTTCAACACCCACCACAGCGAGACAGCGATGCTGCGCTACCTGCGCGCCCTGTCGGACCGCGACTTCGCGCTCGATCGCGGCATGATCCCGCTGGGCTCGTGCACCATGAAGCTCAACGCGACCACCGAGATGGAGCCGATCTCGTACCCGGGGTTCGCCAACCTGCATCCGTTCGCTCCGGTCGAGGATGCGCAGGGCTACGTCACCCTGGTCCGTACGCTCGAGGCCTGGCTGGCCGAGGTGACCGGCTACGCTCGCGTGTCGATCCAGCCGAACGCCGGTAGCCAGGGCGAACTGGCCGGACTGCTCGCCATCCGGGCCTACCACGACGCGAACGGTGACCACGACCGGCGCATCTGCCTCATCCCGTCCTCGGCGCACGGCACCAACGCTGCCTCCGCGGTCATGGCCGGGATGAAGGTGGTCGTCGTCAAGGCCGATGCCGACGGGTCGGTCGATCTCGACGACCTTCGCGGCAAGATCGACTCCCACCGCGACCAGCTTGCGGCGATCATGGTCACCTACCCGTCGACCCACGGCGTCTTCGAGGACACCATCACCGAGCTGTGCGAGCTGGTCCACGACGCCGGGGGTCAGGTCTACGTCGACGGCGCCAACCTCAACGCCCTGCTCGGGTTGGCCAAGCCGGGAGAGTTCGGCGCCGACGTCAGCCACCTGAACCTGCACAAGACCTTCTGCATCCCGCACGGCGGCGGCGGGCCGGGTGTTGGTCCCGTCGGCGTGGCGGCGCACCTCGCCCCGTACGTGCCGAACCATCCGCTGCTCGACGAGGCGGGTCCAGACACCGGCATCGGGCCCATCTCGGCGGCACCGTACGGGTCGGCCGGGATCCTGCCGATCAGCTACGCCTACATCGCGATGATGGGGCCGGACGGGCTGACCGCCGCCACCGAGCACGCCCTGCTCGCGGCCAACTACGTGGCCGAGCGGTTGGGCGGGCACTATCCGGTGCTGTACGCAGGGCAGAACGGCCGGGTGGCACACGAGTGCATCCTCGATCTGCGCCCGATCACCAAGTCCAGCGGCATCACCGTGGACGATGTCGCCAAACGGCTGATCGACTACGGCTTCCATGCTCCCACCATGAGCTTCCCGGTGGCCGGCACTTTAATGGTCGAACCGACCGAGTCGGAGAACCTGGAGGAGCTGGACCGGTTCTGCACGGCGATGATCAACATCCGGGAGGAGATCGCCAAGGTCGAAGAGGGGGAGTGGCCCAAGGACGACAACCCACTCCGCCAGGCCCCACACACTCAGGCCCGCGTCATCGCCGACGAGTGGGCCCACCCGTACTCGCGTCGCGTCGCGGCCTTCCCGGCCGGCCTGCACGCCGGGCCCATCTCCGCCCAGGGCTTCGACAAGTACTGGCCACCGGTCGGCCGCGTCGACGGCGCCTTCGGCGACCGCAACCTGATCTGCACCTGCCCCCCGGCGGAGGACTTCGAGGAACCCGCGCCCTGAGCCTGTCGGCGCGAGCTGGAGGGGCCCTTCGACAGGCTCAGGGCACGAGGTGGCTCAGGGCGCGAGGTTGGTTGGCCCCTCGACGGGCTCAGGGCGCGAACTGGAGGGGCCCTTCGACAGGCTCAGAGCCTGAACCAACCGGCGCGAACTCAGTCCATTCCAGCTTCGTCGTTAAAGCGGTGCGCGGCCTCGACGTCGAGCTGGGTGAGGCCGCCCTCGGAGTGGGTGGAGAGCACCAGCGTCACGACGTTCCAGCGGATGTCGATGTCGGGGTGGTGGTTCATCTGTTCGGCGGCGTCGCCGATGCGCTGGACCAAGTCCAGGGCGGCGCGGAAGTCGGCCACCTCGAACGATGTGCTGATCGCGGAGTCCCCGTCGCTGTCCGCCCTTTTCCAGTTCTTCAGGTCCGCGAGCCGGGTCGTGATCTCGTCGTCGGTGAGCAGTTGCGGCATGACTCCAGCCAACGGAGCGCCGCTCCCTCTTGTCAAGGGGGCCGGCGCTGTAACGTCGGCACGTGATCGACTGGTTCAAGCGGCTCGCCGAGAAGCCGGCCATTGCTCACCTCATGCGGGCGAGCGAACGGTTCCTCGGGCGGCTCGGGTTTCAGTTCAGCGCCGGCATCACCTACTTCTCGGTGCTGGCCCTGGTGCCGATCTTGATGATGGCGTTCTCGTTCGCCGGTTTCTTTCTCGTCCAGCTGCGGCCGGACCTGATCACGGTGGCCGCCGAACTGCTCACCGCACAGTTGCGCGGTGTCGACGATGCGACGGTGAGCCAGGTCGAGGGCTTCATCGTCGACACCCTCAGCAACTACACCGCGATCGGCGTGATCGGATTTCTCTCGGCCGTCTACGCCGGCGCCGGTTGGATGAACAACTTGCGGGATGCCCTCAATGCTCAGTGGCGGCCGGACTTCGACCAAGCGGGCCCGGCACCCAATCCCGTGGTTCGGACCTTGACCAGTCTGCTCGCCTTGGTGGGATTGCTGGTGGCCATCGCCGTGACGTTCGGGTTGGCGTCGATCTCGACCGCGTTGACCGACCAGGTGATCGGCTGGCTGGGTCTGCCCCCGAGCCGGGTGCTGTCGGCCGTGTTCGCCCTCGTTCCGGTGATTTTCTCGATCGGCGCCGGGTGGTTGACGTTCTCCTACATCTACCTCGTGCTGCCGGAGCGCCGCGAACCCTGGCGGATCGTACGCCGCGGTGCCCTCATGGGCGCGGTCGGCCTGGCCGTGCTGCAGTACCTGGCCAGCTTCCTGATCAGCATCCTCGGCAACAACCTGGCCGCTCGGTTCTTCGGGCCGATCATCGTGTTGATGTTGTTCTTCAACTTCTTTGCGACGTTGATTTTGTTCCTTGCGGCCTGGATCGCCACCGCAGAAAACCCGGCTTTCGAGGAGGCGGACGAGAAGATCCGATTCGCCGCGGCCCCGCCGGAGGTAACGACGTCCGAGGAAGCCGAAGAACCGGTCATGGTGCCGGAGGAGGTTGCGGTCCGGTCGCTTCGCATCGGCACCGGGGCCGGCTACGTCACCGGTGCGGCAACGGGAGTCGGACTCGGAGCCTTGATCGCGTTCGTGGTGTCCCTGATCGGCCGCCGCCGCCGCTAGTGCGACTCGACCGACTCGACCGCCTCGGTCGCCGGTTGGCCGATGCCGGCCAGCAGGTCGGTGTACCAGGGCTGGTTGATGTCGAACGGCTTGCCGCCCTTGATCCGGGAGAACTCGATCGCCCGGAGCTCGTCGCCCTTCTCCTCGTCCTGACCGATGACCCCCGGCTCGCCGTTCAGGGCGCAGTCCACCGCCAGGTCGGTCATTGACTTGATGAGGTCCAGGTCGCGTGAGTTGGCGGGGGCCGAGCGCGAGAAGTAGCCCGACTTCTGCACCATGACCTTGCGGGCGCCCACTCGATCGGCGAACTTGCTGGCGAACCAGTCACCGGGGTTGATCTTGTCGATCCGGACGTGACCGAAGGGGTCGCGGGCGACCTCTTCGCCGGACCGCTCCAGCTCGGCCACGATCGACGGCAACCCGGCTCCCTCGGACAGGAACAGGTTGACGGAACCGACCTCGTCCATGATCTTCTTCAGCCGAGAAGATTCGGCGTCGAGATTGAAGACGGCCTCCGGTACGTATACGCCGTGGACGTCCCACCCGGGCCGTCCCAGTCCGATCTCGGGCAGCCACTCGCGGGTGTCCAGCCAGGATCGGTACTCGGCGGCGGTCGCGGCCGTCAGCCAGCCGCAGTGCCGGCCCATCACCTCGTGAACGATCAGCATCCGGGACCCAGAGTTATGCTCGGCGACGACGTTCTGGGCGAAGCGGGACCCCTGCTCGGCCGCCGTCCAGGCGCCCAGTGACTGCTTGATCGGGATGACGTCGTTGTCGATGGTCTTCGGCAGTCCCACGACGGTGAGGGTGTAGTCGTGCTCGGCCAGAAAGGCCGCCAGGTCGGCGGCGGTGGTGTTGGTGTCGTCGCCCCCGATGGTGTGCAACACGTCGATACCGTCCGCGGTGAGGCGATCGGCCGCGGCCTGTAGCGGATCCACGCCTTCGTCGACCAGCCCCCGCTTGACCAGGTCGGCCGCGTTGGTGAGCTTCACCCGCGAGTTGCCGATCGGCGACCCTCCGAAGGCGTGCAGCAGGCGGGCGTTCTCCCGCACCACCGGCGTGACCTCCAGGCGGTCGCCGGTCAACAGGCCCTGGTAGCCGTACCGGTAGGCGATGATCTCGACGTCGGGAGCGACGGCGGTGTAGCGCTCGATCAGCCCGCCGATCGCGGCGGAGAGACAGGGCGCGAAACCGCCGGCGGTCAACAGGGCGACTTTGGTGACCATGTTTCAATCCTAGGGTCGGCGGCGTCGGAGTCGCGTCGGCTCCAGATACACCGCCCCGGGCCCTCGCTCGGCAAGCACGTCCTCAGGGTTCTGCAGGCTGCAGCGGGCCAGGCTGAGGCAGCCGCAGCCGATGCAACTGTCCAGGCGGTCGCGGAGCCGTTCGAGCCGTTCGATCTGGGCCTCGAGCCGGGGTCGCCAGGCGCGAGACAGCCGTGTCCAGTCCGCCTTGGTGGGCGCGCGACCGCCGGGGAGGGTCGCCAGAGCCTCGGAAATCTCCTCCAGTGTCAGGCCGACCCGCTGCGCCGAGCGAACGAAGGCGATGCGGCGCAACACGGCACGCTGGTAGCGACGCTGGTTACCCGACGTGCGCGTGGCCGTGATCAAGCCTTCGGCCTCGTAGTACCGCAGTGCCGACGGCGCAACGCCAGAGCGCTCGGACAGCTGGCCGATGGTGAGCAGGTCCTCGCGGTGCAGCACCGGCCCAGTTTAGCTAGAGTTGAAGTCAGCTTCATCTCGCTGCCCACGACGGGCTCAGTCCTCAAGACAGGGTCGATTCCTTGTGCGCGGCTTTCTTACCCGTCTTGTCCGATTCGACGATCCAGTACGGGTCGTCGCCGGTCGGCTTGAACCGCTGACCCTCGAAGGTGAATTCGGTCGTCTTCGTCTCGACGGCCTTCCCGCTGGTCATCCCTTGCGAGGTGTTCCAGGAGACCTTACTGCCTTTCCTCAACGCCATGACGGCATCGTACGGAGGTGGCTATTTCCGCGACCGGACGGTGTGGGGATAGCCTTTGCGCGTGATCACCATCGAGGATCTCCGGGACTGGCGTGGGCTGGCGGTCATCACCCAGGACGGGGCCAAGATCGGTTCCGTGGAGGCGGTCTACTTCGACACGGCGAGTCAGGACCCGGCCTTCGTCTCGGTGCGATTCGGTGTGCTCGGTGCCACGAAGCTGGTGTTCGTGCCGCTCACCGGCGCCACGGTGGCTCCCAAACACCTGCGGGTGACGGTGGACAAAAAGCATGCCCGGGCGGCTCCTTTCATCGACGTCGAAGGGGAGCTCGAGGCCGAAGCCGAGCCGGCGGTCTACGCCCACTACGGCTTGCCTTACCAGACCGGCTCCAACGGTGAACGGCGCCTGGGTCGCCGCTGAGGACCCCGCGCGCTTCGGTCTGCGGCCAGCCGAGATGATGGCGGCATGAGCGAACGACCGATTCAAGAAGACGATTTCGGTACCGACTCGACCACGCAGGGTCCAGCCGACGCCCCTCCCGGCGTTCCGGCCGGCGTGCCCGCCCCATCGGGTGAGTCCGAATCCGAGTCCGGCGCCGAGGGGGATGACGACGGCAGCGCGGAGACCGAGGTGATCCAGCCGCCGGTCATGCCCGTCGACGACGCCAGTTCCTGATCGCTTGCTCGAATTCGTCCAGGTGTTGCCCAAGGCCGAACTGCACATCCACATCGAGGGCTCGCTGGAGCCGGAGATGGTCTTCGCGTTGGCCGACCGGAATGGGGTGTCGTTGCCGGACGCCTCTGTGGCCGACCTGCGCCGGCGCTACTCGTTCTCCGACCTCGGTTCCTTCCTGCGCCTCTACTACGAGTGCATGTCCGTGTTGATCACCCGGGAGGATTTCGCCCAGCTGAGCGAGGCCTACCTGCGCCGAGCCGTCCAGGACGGCGTTCGTCACGTCGAGCTGTTCTTCGATCCGCAGGCGCATACGACGCGCGGCGTCGACATCGACACGGTGATCGACGGACTGCAGGACGGATTCGCTGCGGTACGGGCCGAGCACGACCTGACCGGCGGCCTGCTGATGTGCTTCCTCCGGGACCAACCGGTCTCCGAGGCCATGGCCACGTGGAAGTCCGTCGAGCATCGGTTCGGAGATCTGCTCGGGGTCGGCCTCGATTCGGCCGAGATGGGTTACCCGCCGTCTCTGTTCGCCGAGGTGTTCGCAGCGGCAGGCGCCGCCGGCCTACGCCTGGTCAGCCACGCCGGTGAGGAGGGACCGCCGGAGTACGTACGGGAAGCGCTCGACGTGCTGGGGGTGGAGCGGATCGATCACGGCGTCCGCTCCCTGGAGGACCCCGCCCTCGTCGAGCGGCTGTCCAGAGATCAGATCCCGTTGACCGTGTGCCCGCTGTCCAACCTTCGGCTCGGAGTCGTTTCCGACCTGGCCGAACACCCGCTGCCGGTGATGCTGAAACGTGGCCTGCTCGCCACGGTCAACTCCGACGACCCGGCGTACTTCGGCGGCTATCTGGCCGACAACTACGCAGCCGTCGCGGAGACCGGCTCGCTGACCCGAGCAGACCTCGTACGGCTCGCCGGCAACTCGATCACGGCATCGTTTGCCTCAGCGGAGCGTAAGGCCCAGCTGTTGGCCGAGCTCTCGTCGATCCCGGTGCACAGCTGACGCAGGACGGGAGCCGCTTCGTCACGATCGACCAGCAGGACCTGGTGCGGGTCCCTGGGATCGGAACCCTTCAGACTCAGGAGCCGCGTTCGCATCTCCTCCCAGGTCGACCAGTGCCGGTCGAAGGTGGCGGCACGGAGGACCCGCCCGCGGACGTGTTGACCGGTTCGCGCGGTAACGCGGTTCACGTCGATGTACACCCACGCCGCCCGCCAACCGCGGGCCCGGGCCAGGGCGACAAATAGGCGGCGCCGATGTCGGCGGGTGCCGGGATCGTGCACCACCAGCCGCTCGCCGGACACGGGACCCGACAGCAGCCGTCCAAGCACCGCAACCGTGTGCACGACGTGGATGATCCAGCGGTAGGCGCGGTAGGGCAGGGTGGCCGGCAGGCGCGCCCGGAGCCCGAGTTGGACGTTCTCCGGATCGAGGACGACGACGCCGGGAAGATCCGCCGTCGCACGCCGTATCGCGGTGGACTTGCCCGCGCCGGGGACGCCGCCGACGAGGATCACGTCAGCGCGTGTGTCGAGCGTTGATGCGGTCACCTTTCCAGGGTTCCCGACGAACCTCGGAAAACCTTGTCAAGGACCTGTCAACTCCGGGTTCGTTCCGGGTAGCCCTCCGGGTGATCAGCTCGGGGTCAGGGCCAGCAGCCGGCTCGGATTCCGCGCGCTGCTCACCCCACCGTCCGGCCGCCGCTGCTCGAAGTGCAGATGACAACCGTCCGGAGAGCCGCGTGCGCCGGCCAAGGCGATCGGCTGACCCGGGCGAACCCGATCACCCGGCCGCACGAACACCCGGGTGGCGTGACCGATCAGGATGTCGTAGCTCGCACCCTGGTCCCGCACGCGCAACCGGAACGCCGTCGAGCCGTACGCGGGTCCGGGCCGACCGGGTCGATCGGGAGCGATCACCCGGCCGGCCACGCCGGCTCGCATCACGGTGCGGCACGGCAGGGCTACGTCGATCCCGTGGTGGAATCCGTTGTCGCCCTCGCACCGCGGGTCGGGAACATAGAACGGCGCTCGGGTGCAGCCATAGCCGATCATGATCCGCTGTGTCCCGTCGAACCACCTGGAGCGGTAAAGCGTCTTGTCGTTGACGAAGAACAGCCAGCGTGGATCGTCCGGCCCGGTCCGCTCCGGCGAGGCGTGTGCCGACCGGGTCGCCCGGGCAGAGGGCGTGTCGGTCGGGGTCATTGTCGGCGATCGTGATGTCGAGGACGTCGCGGCCGGAGTGGTGGGAGCTGGACTGCTCGGAGCCGGACGGGTGCTCCCGGCCGGCGCGCACCCGATCGCTCCGATGGTCAGCACCGCGACCAGAATCAGCACCCCCCGGACCTGCACGTTGCCACGGTAGAGGCGGGATCTGTGAGCGCAGCTCGATCTCAGAGGGAGGCACGCCGCAGTAGAGGCGGTCGAGCGTCAGGTGGCGAGGCCGTAGCTCTCGAGGTGGGCGCGGGCGATCTGCTCGGCACGACTGAGGCTTGGTGGGGCTTTGGCGGCGCGCCAGATCTGTTGGGCGTAGCTCGAGTGCCCGAGCTGGTGGGTGCCGCTGGTGTTGACCAGAAAGACCCGTCCCTCCGGTGATCGCCATATCCAGATGCCGGGTTCGGGTTGTCGGACCCGCCAGCCGCCGTGGGTTGTCACCCGGTGGTGGTAGCGGGCCAACGGTCCGAGCTTTCCGACCCCGGTTTGGCCCGGCGGCCCGCCCTGGTCGGGGTGCAGGTAGGAGATGGTGTGGTCCAGATCCATCCGGCGGGTGCCGCCGGCGGCGTAGGGGAACACATCAACCGGCTGCCGCAGCCGCAGATGCTCCCGGATGATGTCGGGGATTTCGTAGGAGTCCACCGGCGGTGGCAGATCGTTCAAATCGATGACCGGCTTCAGCAGAATCTGGGTCTGTTCCCCCACCAGGTCATGCAGCCGGGTGAGCAGCACCGGCCCGATGTCCTCCACCCGGGCGATCCCGCGGCCGGCCGACAGCGCCGCCTCGGAAAGATGCACGTAGACCACCGCGCGCGGCCGGGCCCTCGCCGGGTCGAACGGCGGCGGCACGCATCGGCAACGACCGCCCCGAGCTGGTCGACCCTTCGACCGGCTCAGGGCACCCATCAGGTAGCTCCGACCCTTCGACCGGCTCAGGGCACGCATCGTCGGGTGCCGGCCCTTCGACAGGCTCCGGGCATTGATCGTGTGGCTCTGGCTCTTCGGCCGGCTCAGGGCACGGACCCTCGCCGTCGGGGCCATCTGTGTCGTCGTCGTGTTGGTGGAGGCACAGCAGCCGCAGCATCTCCGCCGGCTGGGCAAACAAACCGAGCGCCTTCGACCGGCGTATATCCACCGGGTCGGTGTCGCCCTCCCACCGGAGGATCTCGGCCAGCCGGGCCACCATGGCGTCGATCCAGACCGCATCACCGGCCGACACCCGGGCCATGATGAACCGCAACCCATGCTCCGAGGTCTGCCCGAGCCGGACGAACCGCTCCCGGGCGGCGGCCTCCGCCGCCGCGTCGGCTCCTTCCGGGTCGGCCTCATAGACGTAGGCCTCCAACAGGGTGTGCAGCCGGCCGAACGAGACATGCCCCAACCGGGGGCCGATCCGGGCATCCACCTGCCCCGCCTGAGCCTTGGTTAATCCGCGGGTGGCGTAGGCAACCCGGCGGGCCTGATACACCGGCCCCTGCCCGGCCCGCACCGCTCCCCAGGTTTCTGGCAGCCGGTGCCGCAAATCCAACGCATCGCCCAGCAGCCGGGCCGCGCCACCGGCCGTGGTCTTCAACGCCGTCCCCAGGCTGGCCAGGCAGAAGTCGGCGACCGCCGGGGTGCCGGCCCCACCCACCAGCCGGGGCCGTTCCCGGCCCGGCAGCCCCTCCGGATCCACCGCCTCCCCCGGATGCAGATCGGCCCAATGCAAGGCGATCAACAATCGGCGGGACTCGGTCTCAACGGCGACCCGTTCGTTGTCCTCCACCGCGGCGACGGTCGCCACGGCATCCAGCTCGGACAACCCGTTTTCGAACACACATTCACCCTAAAACACGCCACTGACATCGACACCGACAGCGCGATCGACCCATCGACAAGCTCAGGGCGCGAAAGCCATGGACCCTTCGACAGGCTCAGGGCGCGAGCTGGGTGGACCCTTCGACAGGCTCAGGGCGCGAGCACCATGGGTTCAGGGCACGAAATCCGCCAGACGGGTGTCGAGTTCGGACAGGTATTCCTTGGCCGCGACCCGCTGCGGCTCCAAGCCAGCTTGGCCATGTCGGGCGAGCGCCCCGGCCAGAATCTTGCGCGCCTGGGCCACGTCGCCGTGGGAGTCGGCGAGGACCACGGCGTTGTCAAGCGCACGGCTGAGTGGGTCGTTCGCCGGTTCCACGTCGGCCGGGGAGGGCCGAGCGGCGATTACCCGGATCCAGTTCCCGGCCGGATCGATGAGGCTGAAGCCGGACAGGTTGTCGGCGTTCTTCCGGCGCCGCGGGCGGGTGATCCGCGGATAGCCCGTCATCGGCAGCTTTCCGTACCGAGACCGCAGCCCGGCGGCGAACCGGTCAAAGACGGGACCGATCTGGTCGGCGACCACCACGCACGAGCTGTAGGAGTCCTCAGGCTTGACTTCGTCCATCCCGAAGTAGTGCAGGACCAGACCGTCGTCGTCCTCCAGAGCCAGGTAGGGATTGGGTCGGACCTGCCGGTAGCTGATCCGCAGGCCGAGCAGTTGCCCGAACTCGGCCATCTCGTCGATCGAGGCACACGGCAGCAACGGAACCATCCGAACGCCCACCTTTCGAAGCTAGCAGGGTTGCCTCGAGCACTCCGGCGGCGCATAGTTCCCTCATGTACGAGTGGTCCGATGCGGAGTGGCTCACCCTTCGGCTGGGCCCGGTCTGGGTGATCAGTGCGGTGATCGGACGCAGCCGGTTCGACGAGCTCGAGCAGGAGGCCTTCTTCGACAGCGTCGAGCAGGCTCCCGTCGGCGAGACGGCGTTGGCCTGGCAACTGATGCAGGACATCTTCCGCAATCGAGACTGGCTGTTCGACGAGTTCTCGCTCGACGACCGGTCCATCGTGTCTGGGCTCGGTCAGGTCGCGACGCTGCTGGAGCGAGTGTCCCCGGAGGTCAGTCGGGAGACTCGCGAGACCATCCTCCGTGTTGGCTACGGGGTCGCTCGGGCGCGCGGCCCCTTTGGTCGCCGCATCACCGACCACGACGCGCAGACGCTGGAACTGGTCGCCCAGCTCCTCGAGACCACCGCCGAAACCGCCGACAACAACCCGCTGAACGCCGACGTCGCCCTCTGAGAGACCTCACAACTCCAAGGTGGTCGCGATCGGCACACCCGGTCGGTACGCGAGATGCGTGTGCGAGGGCGCCTCGAGGACGGCCAGGTCGGCTCGGGCGCCGACGACCAGTTGCCCGATGTCGGTCCGGCGGAGCGAGCGCGCCGAACCGGCGGTGGCGGCGTACAGCGCTTCGCCCGCGGTGAGACCCAGCTCGCGGACCGCCAGGGCGATCATGAACGGCATGGAGGATGAATAGCACGTGCCCGGGTTGCAGTCGGTGGCCAGCGCCAGCGAAGCCCCCGCGTCAAGGAGTCGTCGGGCGTCCGGATAGGGCGACCGGGTGCTGAACTCCACGCCCGGTAGCAGGGTGGCCACGCAATCATCGGCGGCGTCGACCAGTGCATCGACGTCAGCCGCCGTCAGGTGCGTGCAGTGGTCGACGCTGGCGGCGCCGAGTTCGACCGCCAGCTGCACGCCCGGTCCGGGCCCCAGTTGGTTGCCGTGCACGCGGAGTCCGAGTCCTGCTTCGGCTCCGGCGGTGAGCACCCGCCGGGACTCGGCCCCGTCGAACGCGTGCGGGGAGTTCGGCTCGCAGAACACGTCGATCCAGCGGGCGTACGGGGCGGCCGCCGCCAGCATCGGTCCCGATACCAGATCGAGGTAGCCGGACCGGTCGTGGGCGTACGCCTGCGGCACCACATGGGCACCGAGGAACGTCGTCTCGGCCGTGAACCGGCCCGCCACTCGTAGGGCGCGAACCTCGTCGGCCACGGTCAGCCCGTAGCCGCTCTTGATCTCCACCGTCGTGGTGCCCTGCCGGCGAAGTTCGGCCATCCGTTGCTCGACAAGGGCCGCGAGCCGATCATCGTCGACGACCCGGGTGGCGTCGACCGTTGAGCCGATCCCGCCGCCGTCGTAGGCCTGGCCGGCCATCCGGGCCGCGAACTCGGCACTGCGGTCCCCGGCGAAGACCAGATGAGTGTGTGAGTCGACGAAGCCGGGGATCACCGCTCGGCCGTCGACGTCCACGCTTCGGTCGGCAGCCGGTGCCGCGGACTCTGAACCGATCCAGGCGATCAGTCCCTCGTCCGCCACCAGCGCGGTCTGGTGCAGCACGCCCAGCCCGTCCGGGCCGGTTCCGCTGCAGGTGACCAGTTCGCCGATGCCTGTCACGAGTGTGCTGCTCACGCGTCACCCACGCGGTCCAGGGCCGTCCTCAGCAGGCCAGCCACCGGACCCGCCCGGTGCACGCCGCCGCAGACGATCCGCCGGCCGCCGACGATGACGTCCTCGACGTCGGCCGCGGTAGCGGCGTAGAGGATCTGGTCGGGCCGGCTGCCGACGGTGCGGACGGTGTCGGTGCGCACCGTGACAAGGTCGGCGAGCGCACCGGGGGCGATGGTCCCGCCGTCGGGCCAGCCGAGACTGGCGTATCCGGCCTGGCTTGCGGCGGTCAGGAGCTGGACCGGCGGGAACTGCCCCCGGCGCCCGGTGCGGAGCCGCTCGTGCATCTCCAGGCCGCGCAGCTCCTCGAACGGATCGAGGACCGCATGCTGATCCGAGCCGAGGGTCAGCGGGCTGCCGGCGGAAAGCAGAGCGGCGGTGGGCCCGACCCCATCGGCGAGATCGCGCTCGGTGGTCGGGCAGATGCAGCATGTGGTGCCGCTCGCGCCGAGAAGCTCGATGTCGGCGTCGGTCAGATGCGTGGCGTGCACGGCCGTGGTGCGTGGCCCGAGCACTCCCGCTCGACCGAGGAGCTCCGTGGGTGTGCAGCCGTAGAACCCTTGCGCGGCGGCGTTCTCGGCCGCCTGTTCGCTGAGGTGCACGTGCAACGGATGATCACCGGCGGCCTCGGCCACAACAGCGAGGTCGGTGGCGGGCACCGCGCGCACGGAGTGGACCCCCGCACCGATCCGCGTCGTCTCGTTCCCGGCCAACCTTCCTCTCAACGCACTCCAGCGGTCCGCCCAGGCCTGCGCGTCCCCATCGCCGAACCGCCGCTGCGTCTCGTCCAGAGGGAGATGCCCCTGCGCATTCAGACCGCCCGACAGGTAGCAGACGTCGATCAGCGTCAGCCTGATGCCGGCCTCCGCCGCGGCGTCGATCAGAGCGGCACCCATCGCGTTGGGATCCGCGTACGGGCGGCCCTGATGATCATGGTGCAGGTAGTGGAACTCGCCGACGGCGGTGTACCCGGACTGCACCATCTCGGCGTAGACGGCGGTCGCCAGTTGCCGGTAGGAATCCGGATCGAGCCCGGCCGCGAGGCGGTACATCTCGTCCCGCCAGGTCCAGAACGTGCCACCCGCTCCGTGGGTGCGACCTCGCAAGGCTCGGTGGAAGGCATGGCTGTGGCCGTTGGCCAGACCCGGCAGCGTCAGGCCGGCAAGCCGCTCGTCGTCCGGGTTCGGCAAGGTGTCGGGTGTGACCGAGCGGATCCTCCCGTCGGCGACGGAGATCCGCACGCCCGTAGCGATTCCGGTCGGTAGCCAGGCCCGTGGGGCCCAGAACGTCAACTGGGTCATGAGACCAGGTCGGTCAGGACCGTCGTCAACGCCTCCACCCCGGCCCGGCAGTCGGCCGGCTCGGCCCATTCGGCGGGGGAGTGGGAGACGCCGGTCGGATTGCGTACGAACAGCATGGCGGCTCCGATGCCGGCCTCGGCCAGGATGCCGGCGTCGTGCCCGGCGCCCGTCCCGAGCCGGGGCGCGTCCGGCAGCGCCCGCTGGATCCGGTCCACCAGTTCGGGGGTGAACAGGGTCCGGGGAGTCCAGGACTCCTCGACGACCGTCCCCTCGCCGGCGGCGGCCCCGGCCATGAGGTCGCGGATCACGCTCTGGACGCGCTGCTCGTCGCGGCCTCGCGCGTCAAGCCAGCCCGTCACCTGCTGGGCGATGGCGTTCACGCCACCCGGCTGGACCCGCACCTTCCCGACGGTGGCCAGGCAGTCGTGTTGCGCGGCGACGGTCCGGGCGGCGAGCACCAGCTCGGCGAAGGTCAGCATCGCGTCCCGGCGGTCCTCCAGACGTGTCGTGCCCGCGTGGTTGGCTTCCCCAAAGCAGTCGACGCGCCAGCGGCCGTGGGGCCAGATGTCCGTGCCGATCCCGACCGCGTGACGGTCGGCCAGCGCCTTGCCCTGCTCCACGTGAAGCTCCACGAAGCACCCCACGCGACGCAGAGCCTCCGGGTCGGCACCGACATGCTCGGGCCGACGCCCGGCCGACCGAAGCACTTCGGCGAGCGACCGACCGTCGTCACCGCGCAATCCGAGAGCGCGCTCGGCGTCGAGTCGGCCGGTGATCAACCGCGATCCGGCGCAGGCGATCCCGAACCGGGCGCCCTCCTCATCGCCGAAGTTGACCACGCCGAGGGCCCGCGTTGGTAGGACGCCGCGGCGCCGCAACTCGTCGATGGCCGCGAAGGCGCTGACCACGCCGAGCGGCCCGTCGAAGGCGCCGCCGTCGGGCACCGAATCGAGGTGCGATCCGGTGACCACGGCGGTCCCGGGTCTCACGTCGGGGTCGCCCCACCAGCCCCACTGGTTCCCGGCCCGGTCCTCGACGAGCTCGAGTCCACGCCCGGCGCACTCGCCGGCGAACCACTCGCGGAGCAGAAGATCCTCGGCCGTCCACGCGAAGCGCCGGTAACCCCCGGTGGCCTGATCGCGGCCGATCGGTTCCAGGACGGCGCTCATGTTGTCGAACGACCGGTCGTCCAACCCCCCGTGCCCTGACCCTTCGACAAGCTCAGGAGAAGGGCTCATCCGGAGGGTGTTCCTTCCCGCATCGGGATGCGTACGCCCCGCTGCTCGGCCACCTCTTCGGCGCGTTCGTAACCGGCGTCGACATGCCGGATGATGCCCATGCCAGGATCATTCGTCAGCACCCGGGAGAGCTTGAGCGCCGCGAGATCGGTGCCGTCGGCGACGCAGACCTGGCCCGCGTGCAGAGACCGTCCGATGCCGACGCCGCCGCCGTGGTGGATCGACACCCAGCTGGCGCCGGAGGCGACGTTGATCATCGCGTTGAGCAGCGGCCAGTCCGCGATCGCGTCCGACCCATCCAGCATCGCCTCGGTCTCGCGGTAGGGACTGGCCACCGAGCCGCAGTCGAGGTGGTCACGTCCGATGACGATCGGTGCGCTCACCCGCCCCTCGGCGACCAGATCGTTCAGCAGCAGCCCGGCCCGGTCCCGTTCCCCCTGGCCCAGCCAGCAGATCCGCGCGGGCAGTCCCTGAAAGTTGATCTTGTCCCGGGCGCCGCGCAGCCACTTCTGGAGTCGGTCGTGGTCTGGGAACAGCTCGGACACGGCCTGGTCGGTCGTGTAGATGTCCTTCGGGTCGCCCGAGAGCGCGACCCACCGGAACGGGCCCTTCCCCTCGCAGAAGAGCGGGCGGATGTACGCCGGCACGAAGCCCGGAAAGTCGAACGCCCGCTCGTAGCCGCCCTGACGCGCCTCGTCCCGGATCGAGTTGCCGTAGTCGAAGACCTCGGCGCCGGCGTCGGCGAACTCCACCATGGCCTGGACCTGGCTGGCCATAGACGCCCGGGCCCGGTCGGTGAACTCGTCAGGCTTCTGCTCTGCGTACTCCGCCCACTCCTCGACCGAGATGCCGACGGGGCAGTACGAGAGCGGATCGTGGGCCGAGGTCTGGTCGGTGACGATGTCGATGCCGGCACCGCGGCGCAGCAGCTCGGGAAAGACCTCGGCCGCGTTTCCGACCACCCCGACCGACCAGGCGCGACGCTCCCGTTTCGCCTGCTCGGCCTTCGCGACCGCGTCGTCCAGATCGTCAGCCACCTCGTCCAGGTAGCCGTGCTCCACGCGGCGGTCCAGTCGTCGCCGGTCGACGTCCACGATGAGGCACACGCCACCGTTGAGGGTCACGGCCAGCGGTTGCGCGCCGCCCATCCCGCCGCAGCCCCCGGTGAGGGTCAGGGTCCCGGCCAGCGTGCCGCCGAAGCGCTGGTCGGCCACGGCGGCGAAGGTCTCGAAGGTTCCCTGGACGATCCCCTGGGTGCCGATGTAGATCCAGGAGCCGGCGGTCATCTGCCCGTACATGGTCAGTCCGAGCTTCTCCAGCCTGCGGAACTCCGGCCAGGTGGCCCAGTCGCCGACCAGGTTGGAGTTGGCGAGGATGACGCGCGGCGCCCACTCGTGGGTGCGGAGCACCCCGACCGGTCGGCCGGACTGGACCAGCATCGTCTCGTCGGCATCCAGAGTGGTCAGGGTCCGCACCATCGCGTCGAACGAGGCCCAGTCCCGGGCCGCCCGGCCGGTGCCGCCGTAGACAACGAGGTCGTCGGGACGCTCGGCGTTCTCCGGATCGAGGTTGTTCATCAGCATCCGCAGCGGCGCCTCGGTGGCCCACGATCTGGCTGTCAGCTCGGAGCCACGCGGGGCCCGAACGGGACGCGCACCTTCCATGCCAGTTCTCCTCTCAGACAAGCGGTCCGGTGACGATCTGCACCGCAGTCACCACGCCACCGCGGCGCAGCAGGTCGGTGGCGGCCTCGATCTCCGGCGACAGCCAGCGGTCCGGGCCGACGCCGGGAATCGCCTCGCGGACAGCGTCGACCGCCGCTGCGGTGGCCGGAGCGGGGGTCAGAGGTCGTCGCAACTCCAGCGCCCGCGCAGCAGCCATGATCTCGATGGCCAGCACCGTACGAAGGCCGTCCAGTGCACGCCGCAGCTTTCGTCCGGCGGACCAGCCCATCGAGACGTGATCTTCCTGCAGGGCGGAGGACGGGATGGAGTCGACACTGGCCGGTTGCGCGAGCCGCTTGAGCTCGCTCACGATGGCGGCCTGGGTGTACTGGGCGATCATCAGGCCGGAATCGAGGCCGGGATCGGCGGCCAGGAACGCCGGTAGGCCGTTCGATCGCTTCGGGTCCAGCAGCCGGTCGGTGCGGCGTTCGCTGATCGAGGCGAGGTCGGCGGCGGCGATGGCCAGGAAGTCGAGCACGTAGCCGACCGGGGCACCGTGGAAGTTGCCGTTGCTCTCGACGCGGCCGTCGTCGAGGACGACGGGGTTGTCGACCGCGCTGGCCAGTTCGACGCTCGCCACCGCCGCGGCGTGGTCGAGCGTGTCCCGTACCGCTCCAGCCACCTGCGGTGCGCAGCGCAGCGAGTAGGCGTCCTGGACGACCGTGCAGTCCTGGGTCCGCGATGACTCGCGACGATCGCCGAGCCTTGCAGCAGTGTCCAGAGATTCGTGGCTGAGGCCAGCTGGCCGGGATGCGGGCGGACCGCCTGGAGCTCGGGTGCGAACACCCGGTCGGTGCCCAGCAGCGCCTCCACGCTCATGGCGGCGGCGATGTCGGCGTCGATCACGAGAGCATGGAGGTCGTGGATTGCCAGCGCGAGCATCCCCAGCATGCCGTCGGTGCCGTTGATCAGCGACAACCCCTCCTTGGCCGTCAGCGTCAGAGGGGATAGCCCGAACCGGGCGAGCGCCGCCGCGGCCGAGACCAGCTCGCCGGTCGGGGTGCGGACCTGTCCCTCGCCGATCACGGCGAGGGCGCAGTGCGCCAGCGGCGCCAGGTCGCCGGAGCAGCCGAGCGACCCGTACTCGTGCACCATCGGCGTCAAGCCGGCGTTCAGCAGGTCGGCGTAGCGCTCGGCGACCAGCGGCCGCACGCCGGTGCGGCCGGTCGTCAGCGTCTGCAGGCGGAGCAACATGAGCGCCCGGACGACCTCGGTCTCGACCTCGGGGCCGGCGCCGGCAGCGTGGGAGCGCACGAGGGCGTGCTGGAGGCGCTCGCGGGCGCCGATGTCGATCTTGGTCGCGGCCAGCGCTCCGAACCCGGTCGAGACCCCGTAGACCGCGCGGTCGGTCGCGGCGAGAGCGTCCACCGCGAGCCGAGCGCGGTCCATCCGCTCGATGGCGTCCTCGGCGAGGGTGACCGGGTGCCGGTTCCGGGCCACGGCGACGACCTCGGCGATGGTCAAGGGGTGGGCGCCGACGACGATCGCGTGGGCGGTCGGCCGTCGGGAGAGCGACAGCATCGTCATGCCTCCATCACACCGGCTCCACCGGCCGCGGGCCGAGCCTCGCGCGGTCGAAGTGTCTCGGATCTGAGAAGTCAGCCGAATCCCCGCAGGCGCCGGCCGATCTGCTGGGCGGTGCGCTGCACCGCGGCGACCAGGCCCTCGACCTCAGCGTCGCCGGTGTCCCCCGAGGCGAACGTGACGGCAACGGCGGCCACGGGGTGGCCGCTCGGGTCCAGGACCGCGTCGGCGACCGACGACAGTCCTGGGGTGACGCTGCCGTCCTCGACGGCGTAGCCGCGGGCGCGGACGTCGACGAGCATCCGGCGTAGCTCCGAGACGCTCGTGACACCCGTCGGAGGCGGGTTCGAGCGCGGTCGCGTCGGGAAACAGGGCGCGGATCTGGCGCGACGGCAGCCCGGCGAGTATGGCGCGACCACTGGCGGTGATCACCGCCGGCAGCCGCACGCCGACGTCGGTGATCAACAGCGGCTGGTGCGGTGCTCGATCCTCCAGCACGTAGAACACGTCTCGGCCCCGGAGCACAGCCAGATGGGCGTTCTGGGTCGTCGTGTCGACCAGCCGTTGGACGAGCGGCCGGGCCAGGCGCTGCAGCGGTTCTTGGCGCTGGTACGCCGAGCCGAGCTCGTACGCCGCCAGACCCAGACAGTAGCGATGTTCTTCCGCCAGATGACTCACGAACCCTTGGTCCCGGAGGGCGCCGAGCAGCCGGTAGACGGTCGAGCGGGGCAGACCGAGTTGTACGGCGATCTGGCCCGCGGGCACCGGCTCGGCGTGCCGCGCGAGCAGACCCAGCACCGCCAGGACATGATCAGCGGCGGGCGCCAGGGTCATGATTGCCCTCCCGATTCACGCGTTGGCGATCTCGACCGCCTTGCGAAGACCCGCCACGAAGGCTTCGGGGCGTTCCCAGGCGGCGAAGTGCCCGCCCTCGGCGTGCTCGTGCCAACTCCGGACGTCGAAGAAGCGTTCTCCGAACACCCGCGGAGCGGGAACCAGATCGTGCGGGAAGACGTCGACGACGGTGGGGATGTCGACCTTCCCGGTCACCGGCGGTGCGTCCTCGGCGTACGCGCTGAACGACGTGCCGATCGTTCCCGTGACCCAGTAGAGGGTGATCCAGGTCAGCAGGTCGTCCCGCGGGAACACCGATTCGACGTCGCCGTCGCAGTCGCTCCAGCTCCGCAGCTTCTCCACGATCCAGGCGGCCAGCCCGGCCGGGGAATCACCCAGTGCGGGGGCCAGTGTGTGCGGCTTGGTCGACTGCTCGAGCGCGTACGCTCCCTCGGCGAACTGCCACTGCTGGCCCGCCGCGAGATAGTCGTTCTCCTCGGCGCTCAGCTCGCTCGGGTCGACGGTGAACAGATGGGTGTACGGGATGTCGGTCAGGTGCAGCGCCGCGACCCGGTCGGGATGCGCGGCCGCCAGGTTCTCGGCCAGCGAGCTGCCCACGTCCCCGCCGGAGACGACGTAGCGCTCGTGGCCCAGCTCGGCCATGGCCGTCGCGACCATGTCGGCCATCCGGGCCGTCGACATGCCCGGCTTGGTCGACGGATAGGAGTACGGAAAGCCGGGCAGGCAGGGCACGACCACGCTCACGTCCCGGAGCAGCGGGAGGACGCGGTCGAAGCGGAAGAAGGAGTCCGGCCAGCCGTGTAGCAACACGACAGCCGGCGCCGAGTCCGGGCCCGCCTGGTGGATGACGCGGAGGGCGTCGTCCCCGGTGCCGGCGGTGGTCCATGGATGAGCGAGCAGCCGCGCCTCGTAGGCCGTCCAGTCGTACTGCTCGCCCCAGTAGGCGACGAGGTCGGACAGGTAGTCCGGGTCGGTGCCGCGCTCCCAGCCGACGCCCGTGACGAGAGGGATTGCTCGCGTGGAGCGGAGCCGGTCACGGAGATCGGTGAGGACGGCTTCGGAGACTGGTGCTGGCGCGTTCATGGGGCCATCCTGCCGGGGAGGTCAGACAGGTGGGGGCAGCCGGGGCTCAGGCCCGCTCGTGGTTGACCAGAAAGGACCGCTCGGGGTCGTGGCGTCCCTCGATGAGCCGGATGGTGCCGGACCGGGAGCGCATCGACAACGAGTGCGTCACGATCCGGTGCGACTCGAACCGTACGCCGCGCAGCAAGGCGCCGTCGGTCACGCCGGTCGCGGCGAAGAAGACATTGTCGCCACTGACCAGGTCCTGCGTGGTGAGGATCTGGTCCAGATCAAAACCGGCGTCCAGGACCGCGCGCCGCTCGGCCTCGTCCCGGCCGATCAGCCGGCCGATCATCTCTCCGCCGAGACAGCGCAGGGCGCAGGCCGCCAGCACGCCCTCGGGCGTGCCGCCGACGCCAACCAGGAGATCGACCCCGGTGCCCGGGCTGACCGCCATGATGGCCCCGGCCACATCGCCGTCGAGCAAGAACCTGATGCGGGCGCCCGCCGCGCGGATGTCGGCCACGATCTCGCTGTGCCGTGGCCGATCCAGCACGGCCACGGTGAGTTCGGAGACGGCTCGATCTCCTGCCTTGGCGATGGCGCGGAGGTTGTCGCCGATCGGGGCATCGAGGTCGACAGCTCCGGCCACGGCGCCGGGCACGACCAGCTTCTCCATGTAGACCGCAGGACCCGGGTTGAACATGGTGCCGCGCGGGGAAACCCCGAGGACGCTCACGGCGTCGGGCAGGCTCTTCGCCGTCAGGGTGGTGCCGTCGACCGGGTCGACCGCGATGTCCCATTCCGGTCCCGAGCCGTCGCCGACGCGTTCGCCGTTGTAGAGCATCGGCGCTTCGTCCTTCTCACCCTCGCCGATGACGACGACCCCGTTCATCCGGACCGAGCCCAGGACCGGTCGCATCGCGTCGACCGCCGCGGCATCCACCTGGTTCTTGTCGCCGAAGCCCAGGTAGCGCGAACAGTTGATCGCGGCCGCCTCTGTGGCTCGTACCAGTTCGAGGGCCAGGTTGCGCTCGGGGTCAGCCGCGATGGGCTGGCCTGCTCGGGTCGTCTCAGGGGGCACTCTCGCACCGTAGTCCAAACAACTGCTGGAGCGGGACACGTGCTCGGCGGGCGAGCACGTCCCAGCCCAGCAGTTATCCCGGCAGCTCGATGTGGCGAGCGGTCAGTGAGCGACCTTCAGCTGGCGTTCGGTGCTCTTCCCCAGCATCCGGCGCAGCGTCAGGAGGAGGCCAGGCTCGATGAGGCGGCGGCGCATCGAGCGGAGTAGCCGGCTCGTCAGCACCAGGGTCGGATCGGTGGGGGATTTGACCGCGGTAGCGAGGAGGAACTTGTCCAACTGCTCCCCCGTGATCACGCCCGCCGACAGCCCGGTCGTGGCGTCGATCAAGGTGTGCAGGCGGCGGTCGGCTTCCAGGTCGACCGAGGCCGCGCCCTGCTGGCTGGCTGCGAGGATCGAGCGTTGGGCGTCGTGGCTGATCCACAGCGGTGGTTGGGACGGGGCCATGGTCGTAGCAGCAATCCGCGGCCCGGCTTGCGGCCGCCCGAGTCGGCGCGCGCTGGCCGCCATCTGCTGGATCCGTTCCGGGCTGTCCAGCAGGCTGTCGATCTTGTAGCCGACCGTGGTGTCGTAGTTGCATCGCACCGCGGCCCCCTCCTCGAGCAGGAAGTCGCTGTTGCGGACCTCCTGCCCCGGGATGGGCTTGATCAAGATCATCGGCAGTCCGGCGGCCATGCATTCCGAAGACGACAATCCACCGGGTTTGCCGATGAACAAGGTGGACGCGCGCATGAGGTCGGCCATATCGCTGGTGAACCCCAGCACCTTGTATTGGTCGCCACGCGAGCGCACCAGACGCTCGATGTCGCTCTTCAGCTCGTTGTTGTGACCGCAGACCACGATCGCCTGGAAGCGGTTGCGCATCCGCAGGCTCTGCTGGACGATCGCCGTGGTGTAGGGCCCGCCGGCCGCACCGGCCGAGATGAGGAGCGTCGGCACGTCCGGCTGCAGGTCGTAGCGCCGCAATACCGCACCTTTGTCGATCACGTCGCCCAGGTCCGGCCTGACCGGGATCCCGGACACGGTCAGTCGATCGGCCGGTACGCCGATGTCGACCATGTGGGCCTTCGTTTCGTCGCGCGCCACGAAGAAGTTGGTGAAGGGGCTGCTGAGCCACAGCCCCTGGAAGTCGTAATCGGTCGTGACGACCGCGAGAGGTGCGCGCAGGGTTCCCCGGTTCAACAGCAAGGACACCAGGCGGGTCGGGATGAAGTGCGTGCAGATCACCACGTCGGGCCGGTAATTCTTGATCGTCCGAACGGTGATGTGGGTATTGAAGCGGTCCCACAGCGAGAGCGAATTGCCGAGCCTGAACGGCGCATCGCCCTTGTCGTAGCCCCACCCGACCAGCCACGGCACCGCTTCGACCATGGCGAAGTAGCCGTCGTCGTAGACGGTGCGATAGAGCTCGCTGGCGGTGTCGAGCACGTCGAGTTTCAGCACTTGGGCGACCTCGGGATCGGCCCGCAGCGAGGCCTCGAGCACGGCCGCCGCGCTGTTGTGTCCCGAGCCGATGCCGGCCGACAGGACGAGAACGCGCTGACCCATGACGCCTCAATCTAGTCGTCGGGCGAGTCGTCACTGTCTTCGGAGCGGGACTTGTGCTCGAGAGTGAACTTGGTGGCGGCGAGGAAGACCCGGACGACAGCGGCGATGAAGATCAAACCGCCGAGGATCTGCGAGCTGACGACGAGGCGGGCCAGATCGGTCGAGGGAAAGATGTCTCCGAAACCCACGGTCCCGAAAACGACGATCGCGAAATACAGAGCGGCGGACCGGGTGAGCGGCTCACTGAAGTTGTCGGGGCTCCCAAGCGATAGAAGGACGTAGATGGCCGCGTACGAGCACAGGAAGAGTGGGATGACGAAGCCGACCGCCTCGAGGGCGCGGAGAGCCGGGAGGTCGGCACGCATGATCTGCCGCACCTGCCAGAACACGATCGCGACGAAGACCGCCGCGGCGACGAGGATCCGGATCACGTCGTCCGGTCCGGCGACGCCTTGCGAGAGCGGGAGGAGATAGTAAATCGCGATCACTCCGGCGAACGTTGCGACGAATCGGGCGATCGCACCTGAGACCACCCGCCGCCGTTCGCTCGTCGTCAACTCGACGAGGCGGCGGGGACTCACCGCTGCAGCCTCACGCCTCCAGGGTGGCCCGGCAGTTGGCGGGAGCGCCGCAGGCTCGCCGGGGCCGCTCCCGAAGGCACCGGAAACCTCACCGACGATAGGATTTGTGGCAGGAGGGCGGTGGTGACGATCGGCAGCGATGCGGCTGGCAACGGGACCATTCCGGTCTTCTTCCTGTCCGACAGCACGGGGATCAGCGCCGAGACGATGGGTAACGCTCTGCTCATCCAGTTCCCGGAGCTGCGCTTCGAGCGGCGTCTGATTCCCTTCATCACCACGGTGGAGGAGGCCCATCGGGTGGTGGCGATCCTCGACGAGGCGATGGACGGCCCGACGACGCCATTGGCGTTCTCGACGACCGCCGTCACCGAGATCCGGGACGAGCTGCACCGGTCGAGGTGCCCGTTGATCGACTTCTTCGACCTCCACATGTCGCGCGTCGAGTCGATCCTCGGAGTGTCCGGTCTGCGGATCGCCGCACGGTTGCACGGCCTCGGCGATGTGCAGCGCTACAACACCCGGATGGCCGCCGTGGAGTACGCCATCGAGCACGACGACGGTCAGAGCCTCCGGCACCTGGACAAGGCGGACGTCATCCTGCTGGCGCCGTCGCGCTGCGGGAAGACGCCCACCACGATGTACCTGGCCCTGCAGCACGGGATCTTCGTGGCCAACTATCCGCTGGTACCCGAGGATCTGGACTCCTACGACCTTCCGCGTCCCGTGCGCGAACTACGCAACCGGTGCTACGGCATCACCACGACGCCGGCCCGCCTGACCCAGGTCCGCAACGAGCGCCGGCCGAACTCGCGGTACGCCTCCCTGGAGCAGTGCAGCTACGAACTGCGGCAGGCCGAAGCCCTCTACCGCAACCATCGCATTCCCGTGATCAACTCCTCGGCCAAGTCCGTGGAGGAGATGTCGACCGTGATCCTGCAGTTCCTCAAGCAGAGCTGATGGGAGCCCTGGGATCGATACTGGTCTGGTCTGTAACGTCGTCGACATCTGATGTCTCGCAAAGTGAGCGCCCGATCGTGATGCTGCTCACGGGCCCCCGTCACACTTCGGTGGCGGCCACGCAGGCGTGGGAATCGAGCACCTCACGGCCCGCGAATGTGCGCAGTGATACCAGATCTCGCATTGGTCTAGTTTTGGAACCACTTCATGACTGGTACGCACCGTCATGATGATCTGCCGATAATCACAAGAAAGGGCACCTGATGAGCACGACCGTTCCATCCGGCAACGAGAATTCTCCCAACGTCCGGTGGTTCTCGGCGCTTGGCTTGGCCGATCTGGAACAGGTGGGCGGCAAGAACTCCAGCCTCGGGGAGATGATCTCGAACCTGTCGGGCCTGGGGGTGCGGGTGCCGGACGGTTTCGCCACGACGGCGGATGCGTACCGCAGCTTCATCGGGGACACCGGTCTGGCGGATCAGATCACCGCCGAATTGGCGAGCTTGGACATCGAGGACGTCCGGGCCCTCGGCGTGGCGGGGGAGCGGATCCGGGCGCTCGTGGTGGCGCAGGAGTTCCCACCGCAGTTGGAGGCGGAGATCCGGGCAGCGTACGAGAAGCTGGCCGGTGGGGATGGGGAGCTCTCGTTCGCGGTGCGTTCGAGCGCCACGGCGGAGGATCTGCCGGATGCGTCGTTCGCGGGGCAGCAGGAGACGTTTCTGAACGTGCGGGGCATCGAGGCGATCCTGACCGCGATCCGGGAGGTGTTCGCGTCGTTGTACAACGATCGGGCGATCGCCTACCGGGTGCATCACGGGTTCGCGCACGAGCAGGTGGCACTCTCTGCCGGCGTGCAGCGGATGGTGCGGTCGGACCTGGGGGCGTCGGGGGTGATGTTCACCATGGACACCGAGTCCGGGTTCACCGAGGCGGTCTTCATCACGTCCTCGTACGGTCTCGGCGAGGCCGTGGTGCAGGGGGCAGTGAATCCGGATGAGTTCTACGTCTACAAGCCGGCCCTGAACGCGGATCGGCCAGCGATCCTGAAGCGGCAGATCGGTGGCAAAGCGACCAAGATGGTCTACACCGCGGACCGGACGGTGGGCAAGACGACGGAGTTCGTCGAGGTGCCAGAGGCCGAGCGCGGGTTGTTGTCGTTGACCGACGCCGAGGTGACCGAGTTGGCGCGGCAGGCGGTGACCATCGAGCAGCACTACGGGCGGCCGATGGACATCGAGTGGGGCAAGGACGGCCTGGATGGACAGCTGTACATCCTGCAGGCCCGGCCGGAGACGGTGCAGTCCCGGGTGAGTGCCGGTTCGGTACAGCGGTACCGAATGGGCGAGAAGGGTACCCAGAGCAAGACCGTTTTGATCGAGGGGCGGGCCATCGGGCAGCGGATCGGCGCGGGTCCGGTCCGGGTGCTCCGCTCGGTGGAGCAAATGCACGAGTTCGTGCCGGGCGATGTGTTGGTGGCGGACATGACGGATCCGGACTGGGAGCCGATCATGAAACGGGCCTCGGCGATCGTCACGAACCGGGGCGGCCGGACCTGTCACGCAGCGATCATCGCCCGCGAGCTCGGCATCCCGGCGGTGGTCGGCACGGGCGGGGCGACGCGGGAACTCGGTGACGGTCAGGAGGTGACCGTGTCGTGCGCGGAGGGCGACACCGGGTTCATCTACGACGGGCTGCTGGACTTCACGGTGGAGTCGACCGAGCTGGGGGCGATGCCGGAGATCGGCGTCAAGATCATGATGAACGTCGGCACCCCCGATCAGGCGTTCGCGTTCTCGCGGCTGCCGCACGCCGGGATCGGGCTGGCCCGGCTGGAGTTCATCATCAACCGGCAGATCGGCATCCATCCCAAGGCGCTGCTCGAGCTGGACACGCTGGCCGAGCCCTTGAAGTCCGATATTCAGGCGTCGGTCGCCGCCTACGACTCCCCGCGGGACTACTTCGTGACCCGGGTCGCCGAAGGGATCTCCATGTTGGCGGCGGCGTTCGCGCCGGAGCCGGTGATCGTACGGATGAGCGACTTCAAGTCCAACGAGTACGCCAACCTGGTCGGCGGCGAGCTGTACGAGCCGCACGAGGAGAATCCGATGATCGGTTACCGGGGCGCCTCCCGGTATCTGTCCCCGGACTTCGCCGACTGCTTCGCCATGGAGGCCGAAGCTCTGCGCTACGTCCGCGACGACATGGGTTTGACCAACGTGAAGATCATGATTCCGTTCGTCCGCACCCTCGCGGAGGCCGAGGGCGTGATCAATCTGCTGGCCGAGCACGGCCTGCGACGCGGCGAGAACGAGTCTGCAGGTGGTGATGATGTGCGAGCTGCCGTCCAATGCGGTTCTCGCCGATCAGTTCCTTGATCATTTCGACGGGTTCTCGATCGGCTCCAACGACATGACCCAGCTGACCCTCGGCCTGGACCGGGACTCCGCTCTGGTGGCGGCCGGGTTCGACGAACGCGATCCTGCCGTCCTGCACATGCTCGAGCTGGCCATCACCGCGTGCAAGAAGCGCGGCAAGTACGTCGGCATCTGCGGCCAGGGACCCTCCGACCACCCCGACCTCGCCGAATGGCTCCTGAAACAAGGCATCGAGTCCATGAGCCTCAACCCCGACACCGTCGTCGAGACGTGGCAACGCCTGGGGAAGCTGATCTGAGCCCGGGTGTTTACATTGTAAACTCACGGCGGTAGAGTCCCGTCATGGGGGATGACGACGGTGCCGGCGATCCGGTTCTCAAGCCACTTGATGATGGGGTGTTCGCAACTGATGAGCAGATCATCGGGCACTTCGAGGTCGGTCCAGCCGGGGTAGGGCCGGCGGCCGACGTGAACTCCGGCGAGTTCTATCCGACCATGTCGGCCGCGGAGTTCGCGGCACCGGGATCGCCTTCGGCATAGCGCCGCCCGCCCGGGGATATGGTCAGGCATGACCAGCGGCGCCTCCTCGGGGACGTCGTCGACGCTGGAGATCACCTCCGCCACACCGACGACCGGATTGACCGCGGCACAGGTGGCCGAGCGGGTCGCCGGCGGGCGGGTCAACGCCGTCGAGACGCCGACCAGTCGGACCCTCGGTCAGATCATCCGGGCCAACGTCCTCACCCCGTTCAACGGCCTCATCGGCGTGCTGGCGGTGATCATCTTGTTCACGGGCCGCTGGCAGAACGCCCTGTTCGGATTGGTGATCGTCGCCAACAGCGGCATCGGCGTCTTCCAGGAGCTGCGGGCGAAGCGGACGCTCGACCGGCTGGCCGTCCTCAACGCACCGCACGCGCGGGTGGTCCGGGACGGAGTGACCAGCGAGATTGCGGTCGGCGAGGTGGTGGCCGACGACCTGGTCGAACTGCGTACCGGTGATCAGGTCGTGGCCGACGGCGTGGTCACAGCCACCGAAGGCCTCGAGATCGACGAGTCGCTGCTCACCGGCGAGTCTGACCCGATTTCCAAGTTGCCCGGAGCCACGGTGCTGTCCGGATCGATCGTCGTGGCCGGCGCCGGCCGTTTTCAGGCGACCGCCGTCGGATCGGACGCGTACGCCACTCGGTTGACCAGTGAGGCCAAGCGCTTCCAGGTCGTCGCCTCCGAGCTGGTGCGCGGCACCAACCGGCTGCTCAAGTGGATCTCGATCATGATGGTGGTCGTCGGACCGCTGCTGATCTGGAGTCAGTTCCGCAGCGACGTGGACGACTGGCGGGAGGCTGTCACCGGCACGGTGGCGGCGATCATCGGCATGATTCCCGAGGGGCTCGTGCTGCTGACCAGCGTGGCCTTCATGCTCGCCATCGTCACCCTGGCCAAGAAGCAGACTCTGGTCCAGGAGCTGCCGGCGGTGGAGGTGTTGGCCCGGGTCGACGTCGTCTGCCTGGACAAGACCGGCACGTTGACGTACGGGGACATCGCCTTCGAGCGGATGCAATTGCTCGAAGGAGCCGCCGAGGACGAGGTGCGCCGCGCCCTGGCCCTGTGCGCGACGGGCAGTGATGCCAACGCGACAGCCACGGCGCTCGCCGTCCCGTTCGCCGGCGATAACCTGCCCGACGCTTCGTGGAGCCGGACCGGCGGCATCCCCTTCTCGTCGGCGCGGAAGTGGTCGGCGGTGGGGGCGGACGGGCACGGCACCTGGGTGCTGGGGGCGCCGGAGATGGTCCTGCCCGAACCGGCCGGTACTCGGAGCTCGGACCCGGCCCGGGCCGCGGCCGACGCCATCGCGCGCGAGGGGAAGCGCGTTCTGGTGCTGGCGTCCGCGCCGACCGAGTTGGTCGGTGAGCCCGCGGAGCTCTCCCTGCCCGCCGGTCTTCGGCCGCAGGCGCTGGTAGTGCTTGCGGAACGGGTGCGGACCGACGCCGCCGAGACCTTGCGGTTCTTCGCCGATCAGGGTGTCGGGCTCTTGGTGATCTCCGGTGACAACCCGCGTACGGTCGGAGCGATCGCCGTCCAGGTCGGGCTGCCGGGGATCACCGATGCCTCGGCCGCCGTCGACGCCCGCACGCTGCCCGAGGACCTCGACGAGCTGGCCGAGGTGCTGGACACGCACAGCGTGTTCGGGCGGGTCACCCCGCAGCAGAAACGCGCGGTCGTCGCGGCGTTGCAGAAGCGGGGTCACGTCGTGGCCATGACGGGCGACGGGGTGAACGACGCCATGGCGCTCAAGGACGCCGACATGGGCGTCGCCATGGGCAACGGCGCGGCCGCCACCCGAGCGGTGGCCCAGGTGGTCCTGCTGGACGGCAAGTTCTCGCACCTGCCCGATGTGGTCGCCGAGGGCCGACGGGTGATCGCGAACATCGAACGGGCCGCCAACCTCTTTCTGGTCAAGAACGTCTATTCACTGGTGCTGGCCTTGATCATCATCGTCCGGGGCGTGGGCTATCCGCTGGCGCCGATCGAGTTGACCTTCATCTCGGTGACCACGATCGGGATCCCGGCCTTCTTCCTCGCCCTGGGTCCGAACACCCGCCGCTACGTGCCCGGCTTCCTGGGCCGCGTGCTGCGTTTCTCCATCCCGGCCGGCTTGATCATCGCCGTCGGCGGCTACGTCGGTTACGAGGTCATCCGCCGCGTCGAACCCGCCGCCGGCGCCATCGCCGCCCGGACGGTGGTGACGCTCGTCATCCTCGTCGCCTCGCTGTGGGTGTTGACGATCATGGCCCGGCCGCTCGCCGGGTGGAAGCTGCTGCTCGTCGGTGCGATGGTGGCTCTCGTCGTGATCGTGATCTTGGTACCCGCCTTGTCCGGCGGCATCTTCCTGATGGAGCCGACTCCGCAGCGGGTGCTGATCGCCGTGATCATCGGCGCCGTCTGCGCCGTCGCGATCGAACTGGCCACCCGCGGGGTGGCCATGGTCGCACGCGGGGCCGAGCCGGCGACCGCGAAGCCGCGCCGAGCCGCCGCCTGAGATGGGCCACATCCACCCGGTGGCCACCGGTGGGCGTGACATCGATGAGCTCATCGACCAGAGCTTGTGACCGGTGCAGCGGAACGGGGGCTGCTCGACACCTCCACGGTGATTCTCCTGTCGCGACTCAGTCAGCCAGCAGACTTACCCGAGGAGCCAGTGATCTCGTCCATCACGCTGGCTGAGCTCTCGGTCGGACCACAGGTGTCTGCATCCGTCAGCGAGAGCGCCCGGCGTCAGGTTCGGCTGCAACAGGTGGAGGCCGACTTTGATCCGCTACCTTTCGACGCCACTGCAGCCCGGGCGTTCGGTCGGGTAGCGGCGTCCCTGCGGGTGGCCGGTCGGAAGCCCCCCGCACGCGCGTTCGACGCCCTCATCGCCGCCGTCGCGGTGGCCAACGACCTACCCTTGTACACCTGCAATCCTCGAGACTTCGACGGCATCGGCGACCTCGATCTCCGCGCGATCCCGCATCCGGACGCCCCGGCTGCTCCCTGATCCCCGAGCTCGCACGAATTCTCGTTTCGCCGGAGCGTCTCAGCTCGGCGACCTACATTTGCTGACGTGAGAGCGCGCTGGCTGATCGTGCTGGTCACGGCGGCAGCGCTCGTCGTCGTCCCGCTGATCGTCGCCGCGCGCCCGGCCGCCGGCTCAGTCGCTCGCCGGCGCCGGAGCTGGCCCGGCGGATCCAGGCGTCCGGTGGAGTGGCGTGGTCGGGGCAGGTCGCCAGCACGGGGGGCCTGCAGGTCCCCGACAGCAACGGGTTCGCCAATCTGGCCGAGCTGCTCGGTGAGCCCAACCAGCTCCGGGTCTGGTGGCGGGGACCAGAAGACTGGCGGGTCGACCGCATCCGCAGCACCGGGGAGACCGACCTGTTCTTCAACGGTCACGTCCTGGTGCGCTGGGTCTTCGAGTCCCACCGGGCGACCATCGCGCCGGTCTCGACCGTCCGGCTGCCGGACGCCTCCGACCTGCTTCCGTCGACGCTTGGTCGGCTCCTGCTGGAGGGGGCTCGCGCCCGAGGACCTCTGCCGGCCTGCCGGTGCGCCGGATCGCCGGCCTCGACGCACCCGGTTTGCGGCTCGAGCCCGGCGACGGGAGCGAGCCGCATCGCCCGCGTCGACATCTGGGCGCGAGCCGGCAGTCGGGGCTGCCGCTGGCGGTCGACGCTGTACGGGTTCGGCGACCGCCGTCCCGGTGCTCATCACGGCGGTGACCGACTCGAGCTGACGGCGAGCCGGCCGTCGGCGATCACGCGGTTCGATCCCGCCGCCGAGCGTCGAGCTCGTCTACGAGGACTCCGTCGACGTGGCCGCGGCCGCCGAACGCCTTCGCCCCGTTCGACCTGCCTGTCCCTCTGGCCGGTCTGCGTGCCCGCGGTGGGGTCGACCCGGGCGCCGTCGGCGTGTACGGCCGCGGCCCGACGTCGCTGATCGTGGTGCCGCTGCGCCGGGAGGTGGCCCGGCCCGCTGCGGTCAGCAGCTCCGGGACAGTTCGGCCGCCGCAGGAGTCCGGCCTCGGCACCTGGCTGTCGGCCGGGCCCGATCGGGCTGCTGCTCACCCGCGCGCTCGCGGAGGGCAGTTTCCTGCTGGCCGGCACCGTCACCGCAGCAGACGCTGGAGCGGGGGGCCTCGCGAGTTGCTGGCGGGCGATGATCCGCACCCACGCCCTGACCAAGCGCTACGGCGCGCTCCGCGCCGTCGACGCGCGTCGACCTGGAGGTGGGCGAGGGCGACGTCTACGGCTTCCTCGGGCGCCAACGGCTCCGGCAAGACCACGACCGTACGGATGCTGCTCGGGCTGGTGCTGCCCACGTCCGGCGAGGTCGAGGTGCTCGGGCGAGCCGATGCCCGCGGGTCGCGGCACGGGTGCTGCCGCACATCGGCTCGCTCGTCGAGGGCCCCGGTGCCTACCCGCACCTGTCGGGCCGGGCCAACCTTGCCCTGCTGGACGCCACCGGCGCGGACCGCAGTCCGCGGCGGGCCCGCGGCAGTGCGGATCGCCGAGGTGCTCGGACCAGGTCGGGCTCGACCCGTGCGACCGGCGGCCGGTCGAGGCCTACTCCCTCGGGATGCGGCAGCGGCTCGGCCTCGCCGCGGCCCTGATGCGCCGGCCGCGGCTGCTGATCCTCGACGAGCCGACGAACGGCCTGGATCCGCAGGGGATCCAGGAGATCCGGCGGCTGCTGCTCGACCTGAACGCGCGCCGGCACGACGATCTTCCTGTCCAGCCACCTGCTCGCCGAGGTCGAGCAGATGTGCACCACGGGTCGGCGTTCTCGACCGCGGGCGGCTGGTGCTGCAGGAACGCGCTCGACGTGCTGCTGGCCCCCAACGGCCTGGTCGTAGCGTCCGGACCCCGGACGCCGGCCGGTGCGCGGCGCTGCTCGGCGACGCGCGTGGTGCTCCGTCGACGGCGACCGGCTGCTGGTCCGCGCCCCCGACTCCGGCGGCGCTCAACACCTACCTGGTCGGCCAGGGCGTGCCGGGTCACGCGAGATCGGCCCGCATCGCCGCGACCTCGAGCACGTCGTCGCTCGAGGCGGTGAACGGCGGCGATCGGAGGATCGGCGGTGATCGGGGTCGAGTTGCATCAAGATGCTGCGGCGCCCGCGGACCTGGGTGACGATCGGCATGCTGGTCGCGTTGCCGACCCTGGTCGCGGTCCTGCTCGCCATCACCGACCTTGCGCCCGCGGCCCGGGCACCGGCCGCCCTTCCTCTCGGCGGTGCTCAACGACGGCACCCTGTTCCCGCTCGCCGCGCTGGGCGTCGTCCTCCCGCTGTTCCTGCCGATCGCCGTGGCGGTCCTCGGCGGCGACGCGATCGCCGGTGAGGCGCAGGCGGGGACGCTGCGCTACCTGCTGGCCCGGCCCGGTCGGACGTACCCAACTGCTGGTGGCCAAGCTGGTCACCGTCGTCGCGTTCGTTCTGCATCGCCGTCGCTCGTCGTCGCCGCGGTCTCCTACGTCGAGGGCCGGCTGCTGCTCGGCGACGCGCCGGCCACCGGCACCGTCAGTCTCAGCGGCTCGACCCTCACCTCGGAGGAGCTGTCGCTGGCGAACGGCGCTGGCGATCGGCTACGTGGTGGTCTCGATGCTCGGCGTCGCCGCCGTGGCCCTGTTCTTCTCGACGCTGACCACGTCCTCGCTCGGCGCCGCGCTCGGCACGATCGGCCTGCTGATCGCCTCCACGCGTGCTGCTCGGGCTGGACGCCGCCGGCGCGCTGCACCCGTACCTGCCGACCCGCTACTGGCTGTCCTTCGTCGACCTGTTCCGCGACCCGATCCTCTGGCACAACGTGCGTCCGCGGGCTCGGGGTCCAGCTCGGCTACCTGCGTCGTCTTCTTGCCTCGCCGCCTGGGCCAACTTCACCACCAAGGACATCACCGACTAGCCGATCGCGCTGCTGCGTCAGCAGCTCACCGTCGGTCGGCGGCGCGGCAGCTCCGGACCGAGCACCGAGGTCAGGGCGGCGAGGACGACCGGGTCACCGGGGAGTCCGCCGTGTGTGGTGGTCGAGCCCGGGCAGACTTCCTGGACCAACAGGTTGAGCGCACCGGCGAGCTGCGCCGAATCGACGGGGGTGACAACCTCGTCATCGGTGGTCCGGACCGTCACCCACTGCGGACCGTCGGGGGTCTCGTCGCCGGCGTTCAACCGCCGCAGCAGGTCACTGTCCGGGGTCAACTGCTCGCACGCCGGTCGGGCACCCGCCGGCGCAGATCGCGGCCCAGCTCCGCCTGGCTCGACCCGTGCTGCGGCGAACCGAGGGTCAGCACCCGGCGCGCGACCGCGGCACCGCCGTGGTCACGCACCCAGAGCCGGGCGACCACCCCGCCGGCCGAGTAGCCGATCACGTCGACCGAGGGCGCCCCGGTCGCCTTTCGGACCTCATCGGCGATGTCCCCGAGCCGCGCCGCCTGCCCCCCCAGATCTCCGGTTCCGCCGTCGACCGGCTCGACCACCCGCACCGTTCGGCCCAGCCCGCGCAGCGCCGTCGCGAGGGGAGTGAGCGAGGCGGTGTCCCCGCCGTAGCCCGGGACCAGCAGCACCGGGCCTGGGCGGTCCTGGGGAACCGGCGATCCGCTCACCGACATCGACCGCAGCAACAACGCCGCCACGAGCGCCATGACGACGAACCCGACCAATGCGGCCGAGCTCACCACCAGCCGCCGTCGCTGAGGCGAGAGGGCGTCGAGCACGCCTTCAGGCTAGGGACCGGGGGCAACCTCATGTTCGGAGTTCAGGAGCCAGCCCTGCTCGCCGGCCAACTGGTCGGCCTGCTCGGGTCCCCAACTCTCGTCGGGATAGGTGATCACCTGGGGCCGCTGGTCGCCGAGCAGCGGGGCGAAGGCCGCGAAGGCGTGGGCCAGTCCGGCACCGGTGGTGAAGAGCGAGCGGTCGCCGCGGAAGACGTCGTAGAGCAGCGAGGTGTAGGGCTCCATCGCCTGGTCGTTGAGTTCACCGAGTTGCAGTACCTGGTCGATCGTGTCGGGGATCAGTTCCGGGCCGGGCCGCTTGACGGTCATGCTCAGTTCGATCGCCCCCTTGCTCTTGAGGTCGAAGGCGAGCACCCCGGTGTGTCGACCGGCCGAGTGGAGCGGTCCCTCCGGCGCCCGGAAGATCAGGCTGACCCGCTGCGCGCTGGCGGCCAGCTTCTTGCCCGTTCGCAGCAGGAAGGGCACTCCGCGCCAGCGGTCGGTGTCGACCCAGAGCTTCGCCGCAACGAAAGTGTCGGTGGTCGAGTCGTCGGCGACGCCCTCGGTCTGCCGGTAGCTCGCGAACTGCCCGAGCACGACCTCGGCCGGGTCGAGCGGCCGGAACGCGGCGATGACCGATTCGCGGGCACTCTGGAGATCGTCGGCGCCGAAGGACAGCGGCGGCTCCATGGCCACCTCGGCCGCCACCTGGAACAGGTGCGTGACCAGCATGTCGAGCGCCGCCCCGGTTGCGTCGTAGAACCCCGCGCGGTCGGCGATGTCGAGGGTCTCGGGCACGTCGATCTGCACCTCGGCAATGAACTCGGAGTTCCAGACCCCGCCGAAGAGCCGGTTCGCGAACCTCAGCAGGTGCAGGTTCTGGGTCGCCTCCTTCCCGAGGAAGTGATCGATCCGGTAGATCTGGTCCTCGTCGAAGGTCTCTCGTACGAGCGCGTCGAGTTCGGCGAGGCTCTCCGACGAAGTCCCGTACGGCTTCTCGTACACCGCCGTGGCGCCCGCATTCAGCTCGTGGGTTCTGATGGCCTCCGTGGTCGGCGCGAAGGTCGACGGCGGGATGGCGAGATAGTGGATGATCTTCGGTTCCGACCCGAGGTCCTTCTTCGCTTCGTCGATGACGTCGAGGAGGCTGCCCGGATCGTGGGAGCGGAAGCCGCCACCGGCAAAGAGCAAGTTCTCGGCGAAGGCCGTCCACGCGTCGGGGTCCGGCGCCTGCGCGAACTCGGTCAGCGAGTCGTGGAAGTGGCCGCGGAAGTCCTCGTGCGCAACGTCGCCACGACCGTTGCCGACGAGCTTCCAGCGCTGTGGGAGCAGGCCGCGTTTGAACAACTGGTAGAACGCCGGGAGCACCATCCGCTTGGCCAGGTCGCCGGTCGCGCCGAAGAGGATGAAGACGGTCGGTTCGAGATCTTCTGCCACGGCTCTACGCTATGCCAAACTTAATTCATCAGGTGATGAGTTCCCTCTGATGGGGTCGAATATGAGATGAAGACGACAACCTGCGTGGTGGCGGGCGGCGGTCCGGCCGGCATGATGCTCGGGCTGCTCCTCGCCCGCGCCGGCGTGCCCGTCCTGGTGCTGGAGAAGCATGGCGACTTCCTCCGGGACTTCCGAGGTGACACCGTGCACGCCTCGACGATCCGGCTGCTGGACGAATTGGGGCTGGGTGATCGGTTCCGGGCGCTGCCGCAGAGCCGTCTGGCGAACTTCGAAATCCCGGGCACCGGTGGCACACCGGTAACGATTGCGGACTTCCGCTCGCTGCGCCCGCCGTACGACCACATCGCGATGGTGCCGCAGTGGGACCTCCTGGACCTGCTCGCCGACGCCGGCCGAGCCGAACCGACGTTCACGCTGCGGATGGACACCGAGGTGATCGGCCTGCTCGTCGACCACCGGCGCGTGACCGGGGTGCGGGTACGGGCGGCGGACGGTCGGGAGGAGTCGATCGCCAGCCGGCTGGTGGTCGGTTGCGACGGCCGTTCCTCGACGGTCCGCCGGCAGGCCGGGTTGGTGCCGAAGAGCTACCGGGTGCCCTTCGACACCTGGTGGTTCCGACTGCCCCGACACGATCACGAGCGGCAGCGAGGCGACAGCCTGCAGCCGGTCTTCGCCGGCGACGAGATCCTGCTCAGCATTCCGCGCCCGGACTACTTTCAGCTCGCGTACTTCGCGGCCAAGGGCGTGGGTCAACGGCGGATCGAGTCCGAGGGCGTCGAGCGGTTCCGGGTGCGGATCGCCGCGTTGCGGCCGGATCTGGCGGATCGGGTCGATCAGATCGGCTCGCTCGGCGACCTCCATCATCTCGACGTGAAGCTGGACCGCCTCCGCCGCTGGCACTCCGACGGGGTGCTCTGCATCGGTGACGCCGCGCACGCGATGTCCCCGGCCGGCGGCGTCGGCATCAACCTGGCGGTCCAGGATGCGGTGGCTACCGCGCGTCTGCTGGCCGAACCGCTGCGGGACTACTCGCTGACCAATCGCGACCTGGCCCGGGTGCAGCGCCGCCGGTGGTGGCCGACGGTGGTGCTGCAGACGTTGCAACGCGTTCTGCACCGGGCGATCTTCGACCCCATCGTCCGGGGCGAGCCGCCTCGCGCGGCCGGCATCATGCCCTGGGTGGTCGCGAGGATCCCGTTCCTGTCTGCGGTGCCGGCTCGGCTGGTGGCGGTCGGTCCGCTGCCGGAGCGGGCGCCCGGGTGGGCTCGACGTCCGGCGACAGCCGGTCTCGACGCCTCCGCCGCCAGCCCACGGCGAGCACCGTGATCAGCGCCGCGGCGTAGGCCGCTCCCTGCACCACGATCTGGCGGTCGAAGATGAAGGCTACGTACATCGCGGCCCACAGGACCAGCCACTCTGGTCGGCGGGCCATGATCACCAGCACGACGAAGGGCAAGGCGTACCAGGGATAGACCGGCGTCGCCAACAGGATGCAGCCGCCGTACAACCAGCAACAGGTCTCCAGGATGGGCTCGCTGCGTGATCGCCAACCGGCGATGCCGGCCAAGGCCACGCCGAGGCCGAGAGCGACCGGCAGGCGGACCGGCTCCGGCAACCAGATCAGCAGCGCGAAGCGGCGCGCACCGTCGTAGCCCTCCTCGTGGAGGTAGCCGGGCAGGAAGCCGGCGACGAGCGTGCCCACCACGAGCACGTGCGGGACGTACCCCGCCGCGGTGATCGTGACCCCGGTCAGACTCGTTCGCCAACGGCGGTTGGCGAGGAAGGCCGGGATCAGCAGCAGCGGGACGAGTTTGAGGCTGGCCGCCAATCCGAGGAAGAGCCCGGCCAGCCAATGCCGGCGCCGCACCGCCGCCCAGCCGAGCCCGAGGACGGCCAGTGCGCACAGCGCGTCGAGGTGTCCGCCGTTGGCTCCCTCGAGGAGAACCAGCGGGCTCGCGCCGTACACGAGGGCCCAACGGCGCCGATCCCCCAGGAAACGCGCCAACAGGGCCGTCGTGACGACGACCGCCACGCCGGCGCCGATCCGGACGCCGAGAGTCCCCGCACTCCACGGCACCACCGAGGCGATCATGACAAACCACAGCTGTGCCCCGGGAGGGTAGATGGTCGGCACGCCGGGACGGTTGATCATGATCTTGTCACCGGGAAACAGCGTCGCGTCGCGCAGAAAGATCAAAGCCTCGTCCAGCGGCGGAAAGCGGTACGGATTGATGCCGGCCAACTGCACCCGGCCGTCCCACACGTAGCGGTAGACGTCGTCGCTGGTGAGGGGAAAGACCAGCAGGCCGATCGCCTGGATCACCGCGGTGATGATCACGATGGACCGGAACGTTGCCTGCGGAAGATCCCGCCGGAGCCACCAGGCCACGGCGATGAACACCATGCAGGCGATCAGAATGTGCCAGCCCCACTGGACGTGCCGGGCCATCGAATAGACAAGTGCTACGTCGGTCGCAACCAACACCGCGGCGCCGATCAGCAGGCGCATCTCAGTTGCTCGTCCGCAGGGTGACGAAAACGCGACGGTCGGCCCGCCACTCCTCGGCGACCACGATGTCCAGTGACGCAGCGATGCGCTGCACCGTGCGGGCGCCGACCGCGGCCCACCCGAAGGGCTCAGAGAGGGCGTTCGCGGTGCTCAGTTCCACCTCGTGCACCAGGTAGCGGTCCGGGGACCGGTCGACCTCACAGATGATCAAGCCGCCGGGAGCGACCAGATCGCGGCTGCGTCCGAGGAGCCGCTCCACATCGCCGCCGATCCCGATGTTGCCGTCGAGCAGCAGCGCCGTGCCCCACCGGCCTTCCCCGGGCAGTCGCTGGTTGATACGGCGGCGGAGCGCCAAGCCGCCACCCAACCGGCTCTCGGCGACGGCCACCGAAGAGATGTCGATGCCGAGGGCCGCTCGACCCGACCGATGCAGCGCCCGGACCATCCGGCCGGGACCGCAGCCCAGATCGACCACGGGTGGCTCGCACCGGGCGACGATCATCTCATCTGATGCGCTGGCCGCATCCCGCCAGCGCGCGGTGTCGAGGATGAGGGGGTTCGCCCGAGCGCCGGCCCGATCATCGGCACCCGGGCCGGGACGGCTTTCACCGTCGCTGCCCCGATAGACCTGGTCGAAGACCCGATCGACCGGTTGCCGACGCCGGCGGGAGATGATCTCGGCGTAGCGTTGCGGCGATCCTCAGACTCGGATGCTGATAGCTGATCTTCTCCACGTCTTCGGGCCGGTCGACGTCGCAGAGCGGCGGGAGCAGGCGGGTCGACAAGCCCAGCTCTCCAAGCCGCGCCAACTGCGCGGCACCGGTTCGGTCGGTCGACATCTCTATCCCGGAGAACACCGCCTTCGGTTCCACTCCGCGGAGGCCGATCGCCCAGAAGCCGCCGTCGTCACAGAGGCCGAGCACGGCGTCGGAGGTGCCCCAGTCGCTGTTCAGCAGCTGGGGGGTGACCTGGGGTGTGTCCATGCCGATCAGCAGTACGGGCCGATGCGAGCCGTCCTCGCTGCCGGCGAAGGCCCGGGCCAGCCGGTCGTTCAAGGTGCCCTCGGACTGCGGCACGATCTTGAAGCCCTCGTCCCAGCCGTGCGGATCACCCTGCCAGGCCAGGATCCGGCGGGGGATGCCGCTGGCCCGGACCGCCGATAGGGTGTCGGCGAGCGAGGCCGCCGCCAGCGACGCCGCCTCGGCCGGCGTGAAGTCGGCCTGCAGACGCGTCTTCACTCGCCCGGGCAGCGGCTCCTTGGCCAACACGATGACCGTCTGTGCCCGATTCGTGCTCTCGCTCATTGGTCGATCGCCGCGCTCATCGGTTGATCGCCGCGCTCATGTCGCGCACCGCCCGCCAGACGCCGAGCGGCGTGCCCGTGACCTTCGACCGGCCGAGCCGAGGGTGATAGTCGACCTCGACCTCGCCGATACGCCAGCCGGCGTCGGCGGCTCGGACCACGGTCTCCGCCGGATATCCGGACCGCCGGTCGGAGAGGCCGAGACCCAGGAGGTCTGCGCGGCGGGCGGCGCGCATGGGCCCGAGATCCGACAGCACCACGCCGGTTCGTCCCCGGAGCCGCCGCACCAGCGCTCGGTTGGCCCACCGGAGTCGCCAGGACTGCGCGCGCCGCTCACTCAGCCGACGGGCCCCCACCATCAGGTCGGCATCGCCGCGGAGCACGGGGTCGACCACGCGGTGGACCTGCCGGGGATCGAGGCTGGCGTCTGCGTCCATGACGACCACGATCTCGGCCCGGGACGCAACAAGGCCGGCGTGGCAAGCGGCGCCGTAGCCGCGCTGCGCGACGCTCACCACCCTCGCTCCGTGCGTCCTCGCGATCTCGACCGAGCGGTCGATTGAACCGTTGTCGACCACGATCACCCCCAGCGCGGCGGGCATGCGGGACAGGACCCACGGCAGGGCACGTTCCTCGTTGAGGCAGGGCAGCACGACGTCGATGACAATCGGCGGCAGCGCGACCACGATTCGACGCTAGGCGCACGGCCGTCGGTCCGACAGCGCGCAACTCTTTCGTTTCGCTTACGGACTCGCCTCCCGGAGCGGTGATCCCTCGTCGGCATGACGCGTGTTGCCTAGTCTGGTCGATCATGGCCGCCCGCATCCTGGTCGTCGAGGACGATCGCACCATGGCCGAAGTGCTGCTCGCGTACCTCGGTGGGGCGGGCTACGAGGTCGAGTGGTCGGCTGACGGGACCGAGGCCGCCCAGGTCTGGCAGCGCTACGCGCCGGCCGTGGTGATCTTGGACATCATGCTCCCCGGGCTGTCCGGACTGGAGGTGCTGCGCCGCCGCCGCCGCGTCGGGGACCACGCCGCCGTCATCGTCCTCTCGGCACGCGGCGAGGAGGAGGACCGACTGGTCGGGCTCGAGACCGGGGCCGACGACTACGTCGTCAAGCCGTTCTCGCCGCGTGAGGTGGTGCTCCGCGTCGAGGCGCTGCTGCGTCGGGCCGACCGGCTCGCCGGAGCCCAGCTGCTCAACACCAGGATCAGCGTCGGCGACCTGCAGTTGGACTCCGCCGCCCGCACGGCAAGCTTCCAGGGCCGGACGCTGACCCTGACCACCCGCGAGTTCGACCTGCTGGCGTTCCTCGCGGCCCATGCCGGAGAGACCTTCGGGAAGGAGGAGCTCCTGCGCCGGGTCTGGGGGTGGGACTTCGGTGACACCTCGACGGTCACCGTGCACATCCGCCGACTCCGGGAGAAACTCGAACACGATCCGTCCGATCCCAAGATGGTGCTGACCGTTGGCCGGGTCGGCTATCGGATGGCCGCGGCCGACGAGAGACCCCCCAGTCGACTGACCGACTTCATCGATCGATCGTTCGAGCGCCGCACGCGTCGGCTCACGTCGCCGTGCGGCGCGATTCTGCTGCTCGGGGCCGGGCTGCTGCACCTGGTCCGCGGCCGATCGCTGCGGTACCAGTTGATGATCGCGACGCTGCTGCCGGTGACCGCCGTCGCCGCCACCGTGCTGATCAATGTACGGCTGATGTTCTTGTCCGGCCACGACTCGACAGTGGTGCTGGTGGCCCTGGTGACCGCCGTGCTGCTTGCGCTGGTCGGGACCTGGCTCGTGATGCGCCGGGTGGCCAGCGGCTCGGCCCAGCTCGGGGCCGGTCTGCAGCAACTGGTCGCGGACTCCGCGACTCCTGCCGCCGAGACTGGTTCCGCCGAACCGGCGCCGGCCGCACCGGTTCCCGAGGAGCTCTCGGCCGTCCTGCGCGATCTTCGGGATACCCGGCGGACCCTGGCCGAGGCGCGGGAACGCGAGCGCGCGGCCGAGGATGCGCGGCGGGAGTTGGTCAGTTTCATGTCGCACGACCTTCGCACGCCGCTGGCCGGCCTGCGGGCGCTCTCCGAGGGTCTGCAGGACGGAGTCATCACCGACGTGCCCCGCGCCTTGAGTCACCTCAACTCGACGGTGCGCAGGATGTCCCACCTGGTCGACGATCTTTTCGAGCTGTCGCGGGTGCAGGGGACCGGTCAGCCGAAGGTGACGACGCTGGTGTCGGTCAGCGAGTTGATCACCGACGTGGCCTCCGAGGCGACCGCTACGGCCGCCGCTCAGCAGGTCCACTTGGAAGCCGATGTGCCGCCGCGGGACCGACTGTCGGTGTTCGGCTCGGCCGATGATCTAGCGCGGGCGCTCGGGAACCTGGTCGCCAATGCCGTCCGGCACACCCAGCCGGAGGAGACCGTACGGCTGATCGCCGACCGCGCCGAGGACGGTCGCGTGCGGGTGGCGGTGATCGACGGCTGTGGGGGCATTCCGGAGGAGAATCTGGGCCGGGTCTTCGACGTCGGGTGGCGCGGCACACCGTCCCGGAGCGATGACGACGGTGGTGCGGGTCTCGGTCTGGCTATCGCGCGCGGGGTTGTCGAGGCGCACGACGGCCGGATCGCGGTCAGCAACGTGGCGGGCGGCTGCCGCTTCGAACTCCGACTGCCGACCCCGGAATCGTGAGAGTGCTGCTGACCGGCGGCGCTGGCTTCATCGGCCGGCCCACCGCTCGCCGGTTGGCCGCGGCCGATCATGACGTACGGATCTTCGATGTCGCGGCCGACGCCCGTGATGATGTGTGCGACCTGGAACGGGTGCGCGTCGCGGCGAGGGGCTGCGACGCGGTGGTGCATCTTGCGGCCAAGGTCGGGCTCGGGGTCGACCTCTCCGACATCGACAGCTACGCCCGGCACAATGATGTCGGCACGGCGGTCGTTCTGCGCGCCGCGGCCGAGGCAGCGATCCCGCGGATCGTGTACGCCTCCTCCATGGTGGTCTACGGGGAGGGCGCGTACGGCTGCGAGCGCCACGGGTCCATCAGACCGCCGGCGCGCCGTCGGAAAGATCTCGATGCTGGGCGCTTCGACCCACCGTGCCCCGCATGCGGTGGGCGGCTGGAGCCCGACCTCGTCAAAGAGTCGGCGCCGTTGGATCCCCGCAACGTCTACGCCGCCACCAAGGTGCACGGCGAACATCTGGCCGCCGCCTGGAGCCGCGAGACGTCCGGACGGGTGGCGGCGCTGCGGTTCCACAACGTCTACGGACCGGGACTGCCGCGGGACACCCCGTACGCCGGGGTCGCCGCCCTCTTCGTGTCCCGGCTGGCGGCCGGGCGATCACCGGAGGTCTTCGAGGACGGTCGACAGCGGCGCAACTTCGTCCATGTGAACGACGTGACCGCGGCCGTCGCCAAAGCCGTGACCACGGCCCTTCCGCCCGGTCTCACGGCGATCAACATCGGCTCGAGCACGGTGAGCACGGTGGGGGAGATGGCAGCGCTGCTGAGTGCGACCGTGGCCGGGCCCGAACCGGTGATCACCGGACGGTACCGGTTGGGCGACGTCCGCCACATCACCGCCGATTGCCGGGCGGCGGAACGTGTCTTGGGGTGGCGGGCCGAGATCAGCCTGGACAAGGGCGTCAAAGATCTGCTCAACGAGGCAACGTTCGCATTCCGTAAGGTCCAAAGACCGGATTTGCCACCAGACTGATCACATGGCTCAAGCGCCGACGGCCACGCGACCAGCGTGGTGGCCGCACTTCACCAGCACCCTGCGCTCGACGGCGTTGACCGCCCGTTTGGGCCGCGCTCTCGGCATCGCGATCGCCATCTGTTTCGCCACCGGCCTGCTCAGCTACTACCAGTACCTGCCGTGGTCGTGGCTGCCGATTCCCGCCGCTCCGGTGTGGGGTTACCGGGTCACTCAGGGCATCCACGTGGCCACCGGCACCGCGACCATTCCGTTGTTGTTGATCAAGCTCTGGTCGGTGTACCCGAACCTCTTCCGCTGGCCGCCGGTCCGGTCGTTCAAGCATGCCATCGAGCGGCTATCCGTGGCGATCTTGATCTCGACGGCGCTGGTCCAGGTGTTCACGGGTTTCATCAACACCCTCGGCTGGTATGCCTTCCCGTGGGACTTCGCCACGGTCCACCTCTATCTGGCTTCGGTTCTGGTCGGTTCGATCCTGCTGCACATCGGCCTCAAGCTCCCCGACATCCGGTACGGGCTGCAGACCAAACCCGTGGCCGAGGGCGACGTGCTGACCGAGATCCCCTGGAACGAGAACCCGGAGTCGCACAGCAACGCCGGGCCGTTGCCCGCGCCGGCCACACCGGGTATCTCGCGGCGGGGTGTGCTGGCCGCCACCGGCGCCGGCCTCGGCGTCGTCTTGATCACCACCGTCGGTCAGACGGTCAAACCGTTGCAGCCGGTGGGCCTGCTGGCCACCCGGCAGCCCCAACTGGGTCCCCAGGGCGTGCCGGTCAATCGCACCGCCGAGGAGGCGCAGGTGATCGACGCCGCGATGCGCCCGGACTGGCGGCTCGAGGTAATGGGGCCGCGGCCGTACACGCTCAACCTGGCCGATCTCGAGGGCCTTGCTCGGCACGAGGGCGAGTTTCCGATCACCTGTGTCGAAGGCTGGAGCGCGAACGCCGGCTGGCGCGGACTGAGTCTGCTCGAGGTGGTGGAGCGGGCCGGCGGCAACGCCGGATCCCGGGTTCAGCTGAGGTCACTTGAGCCGGCCGGCTTCAACTCGTCGTCGATGTTCGGCCCGCAGCTCTCGGTGGCCCTGCTGGCCACCCACATCAACGGGCAGCGATTGAGTGTCGATCACGGCTTCCCGCTACGGCTGATCAGCCCCGAACCGGGCCGGGGTGCTCAACACCAAATGGCTCACTCGGATCGAGGTGCTGTGATCATGTCTGGCGGGATGGACTGGATGAAGTTCTGGCGGATCTTCCTGGCGGTCGCCGGGATTGCGCTGCTGACGTTCGGAGCGATCCGGTTGCTCACGAAGGTGCCGCCGACCATGCTCGTCTGGGTGGCGGTCTGGCTCGCGGCCGCCATCATCATCCACGACGGAATCCTCTCCCCGCTGGTGCTGACGATCGGTGCTGCCCTGCGGAGGTTCGTGCCGGATCGGGGTCGGCGCTACCTGCAGGCGGGCTTGATCATGGCCGGCATCGTCACCGTCATTGCGGTCCCGTTGATCTACCGGCGGGGCACCCAGCCACCGAGCAAGACCCAGGTGCTGCAGGACTATGCGCTCAACTGGGGTCTGTTGCTCGGCGTCATCGGCGCGGTGATGCTGATCCTGTACGCGGTCCGGGTGGCCCGCGACAAGGCCGCTGTCACCTGAGCGCCTTCTCCAGGTGATGGGGTCGTGTCATGCTGCGCGGGTGAGACGCTGGCTGGTACCCGCGGCACTGCTGATCTTGATCGCGGGCTGCGTGATGCCGCCGAGCGCACCAGCCCCGGCTGAATCGACGGGGGTGTCGACCGGACGCTCCATCGACATCGGGAACGGCCGCAAGCTGTTCCTGGAGTGCAAGGGCGAGGGAAGTCCGACCGTCATCCTGGAGTCCGGAATCCACGATTCCTCCGAGTACTGGGTGAACATCCTGCCGAACCCGCCCGCGATCGGGCCCGACGTCTTCACGGCGGTGGCCGAGCACACCTTGGTCTGCCGGTACGACCGGCCGGGCACGCTGATCCCTGCTGAGCAGGCCAAGCTCACCGACCGCTCGACGGCGGTCACGAACCCACGAACCATCGAGCAGGTCTCGGCCGATCTCGACGCGTTGATCAAGGCGGCCGGCCTCGAGGGCCCGTTTCTCATGGTCGGGCACTCCTTCGGCGGCTGGCTGCAGACCTACTACACCCAGACTCACGCCGACGAGGTCGAGGGTCTGGTGCTCGTCGACGCCTTCTCCGCCCGGATGCCCGAGTTCATGGGCGCGAAATGGCCGGCGTATTCGCTCGTGCTGAACGACCCGCTGGGCACCGCGATCTCGAAAGATCCGGCCTGGGAGACCTACGACGTCGCGGCCAGCGTGCGGCAGGCCGAAGCTGCGCCGGCTTTGCCCAAAGATCTGCCCATGGCGGTGCTGAGCAAGACCGACCCCTTCCCGATCCCGCGCGACACGTTGGGATTCACGTCGGCGGACCTGGAATCGGCCTGGACCAAGACGCAGGACGCACTGGCCAAGCTGGTGCCGAACAGCCCCCACATCATCGCCGAAGGCAGTGATCACTACATCCAGATCCGCGAACCCGATCTGGTCACCAGTTCGATCGTTTTGATCTTGGAACGCGCTCGCGCCCTTTCTTGAGGCTGCAGCTTCCCGAAATCTCGCAGCGCTCACCTGGATCCGCTGTCGACGAAGGCGGTGAGCACCTCGCGGTCGAGGATGCGGACCGGACGGCCGGACTCGACCACGACGAGACCGCGACTCGCCAGCTTGACCAGGGCCCGGTTCACCGACTGGCGGGTGACACCCAGCCGGGCGGCCAGCTCGGATTGGGTCATCCGCAGGTCGGTCAGCTGACCGTCGACCGAACTCTCGGCCAGCATTCGAGCCAATCGGCGCTCGAGATCGAGAAAGACCAGATCGGTCATGGTCTCGGTGAGCATCCTGACGATCTCCGCCAGGTGATGCGCGTGCATGAGCATCACGTCGGGCTCGGTCTCTAGCAGTTCGACGCATACCCCCGCCGGGATCGAGAGGGCCCGGACCGCAGTCAGCGCCTGGGCAGAGGCCGTGTAGTGCTTGCCATGCAGCAGGTCGACCTGGCCCGGCGCCTCGCCCGCCGCCGCGACGTGGAACAGAGGGGGGTGCCTTGATTCGACGTGATGGTCGCGGCTACCCGACCAGTGGCGATCACGTAGAGCCGCGTGACCGGCTCCCCGTAGTGGTAGAGGAAGTCACCCCGCGCCAGGTGACGCCACGTGGCGCGTGCCGCTACTCGCGCCAACCCGTCCGGCGTGGCCCGGGAGAAGAAGGGCGCACGCCGAAGCACCTCGACTGGCTCCACGAAGGAACACTCCAATCAGCACTGCGACCCTTGCTGTCTGTGCCCCCGCTGCACGTCAAGGACCATGTCGTTTGGCATCACCTTCACTGTGCCGAGATGAGGTGTCAAGCCTCGAAGCCGAATCTGTACCGAGTCGCTGGATTGCGGACCCGCACGGTGCGGGTTCCTTCGGATATCGGAGATCATGTGAAGACCAGGGGAGGAGAGGGTCCATCCGCATGCGACTCAGGGACGACACCGCCGGTGAGGAGCGGATCGGTCAACGTGATCTGACCCGCTGGCCCAGCCGGCTGGGTTCGGCGTTGGCCGACGTCTCCGCCACCCTGGGTCGTCGGCTGTCGGCCCAGTCGGTGCTGTGGATCACAGCAGGGATGGGGGGCGTTCTGGTCGTCGGACTCACCGCCGCGGGGGCCGAAGTGTACGAAGCGGTCGAGGAGGGTGACGGCGTGGCCGGTCTCGACCGGCCCGTACTGGAGACGGCGATCGGGTGGCGTTCACCGGTCGCCGACACGGTGGTGACCTGGTTCACGACCCTTGGCGGCCTACTCGGGATGTCGATCATCACGGCGCTGATCACCATCTCCATGGTCGTGGGGTGGCGATCCCGGACGCCGCTGGTCTTGATGATCATCGCGGTGGCCGGCTCGCTCGCTATGACGTCGGTCGGCAAGGTCGTAGTCGGTCGGGTGCGGCCACCGACGGCCGAAGCAGTGCCGCCGTTCGAGTCCAGTCCCTCGTTCCCCAGCGGGCACACGCTGAACAGCACAGTGATCGCGGGCCTGGTGGCCTATCTGCTACTACGCCGCCTCAGCTCGGTGCTGGCCCGGGTGCTGACCGTGATCGCGGCCGTGGGATGGGCGATCGCCATGGGCCTCAGCCGCGTCTACCTCGGCCACCACTGGCTCACCGACGTGATGGTCGGCTGGTTGCTCGGACTGGCCTGGCTCGCGCTCGTGATCACGGCGCACCGAATGTTTCTGACGGCCAGGCGAGCCCGACGGAGGCCTGGTGCTACCAACTCGTCGGGGCCATCAGCCGACGACGCGCCACAACCAGGAGCGTGAGCGCCAGTCCGGTGGTCACCAGGATCACGGCGGCCAGCGGCACGGCCGTGCCGTCGTCGACCGCGCCGACCACCGGTGCCAGCAGGCCGCCGACGGTGAACTGCGCCGAGCCGAGTAGGGCCGCGGCCGTCCCGGCGGTGGCACCGTGGCGGCTCAGAGCCACCGCGGGAGCGTTCGGGAAGGAGAAGCCGATGGCGGCGATGAGCACAGCCAGCGGGATCAGGAATCCGGCCAGACCGCCCCAGCCCGTCAGTGTGGTGACCAGCAGCGCCACGCTCCCGAGAAAGGCCACGACGATCGCCGCCGCCAGGATCCTCATCGGTGCGAAGCGGCGGAGGAGCACCGGGTTGAGCTGGGTCGCTGCGATGAGTCCGACGGCGTTCGCGCTGAACGCGAGACCGAACTGTTGCGGGGTCAGGCCGAAGGCGCCCTGCAGGATGAACGGTGATCCAGCGATGTAGGCGAAGAGGGTCGCGAAGAGCAGGGCCGAGATGGCCACCAGGACCAGAAAGGTTCCGTCGCGGAAGAGTCCCGCGTAGGCGTGCAGCGAGCTGCGGAGCGATGCCGGGATCCGCCGGTCAGGCGGGAGTGTCTCGGGCAGCGCCACGTAGGCGATGACGATCAGTGCGACGGCGACCAGAGCCAGGACCACGAAGATGCCCCGCCACGAGGTGAACGCCAACAGGGCGCTGCCCAAGGACGGCGCCAAGATGGGAGCGATCCCCAGGACCAAGATCAAACGCGAGAGCAGCTGGGCCGCCTGGTTCCCGGAAAAGAGGTCGCGGACGATCGCCATCGCCACGACGGCCACCGCGGCGCCGGCCAGACCCTGCAGTGTCCGGGTGATCGCCAGCATGGTGATGCTGGGCGCGAGGGCGCACAGGACCGAGGCGGCCGTGTGGGCCGTCAGCCCGAGGAGCAGCGGGCGGCGGCGCCCGAACGCATCCGAGAGGGGCCCGATGACGAGCTGGCCCAGACCCAACCCGACGAGCAGGCCCGTGATGGTGGTCTGGGCCTGCACGTCGGTGGCGCCGAGTTCGGCGCTCAGTTGGGGCAGAGCCGGCAGATAGGTGTCGATGGTGAGCGGCCCGATGGCGCTGAGAGCGCCGAGGACCAGCACCAGCTGGACGTAGCGCCGGCCGACGAACCGCTCCGCCAGAGGAGTTGCGGTGGCCGGGTCGGCCGGCGCCTGGGCGATGGTCACGAGCGAGCCTCTCGAAGGTGAGGAATGCTTGAGCCCGGGACGTCGCTGTTGGTCGAGCTATTCGCGTCAACCTCTCACGGTGACCTTTATTCCCCGGTCGACGTCCGATGTGGTGCGGGTCACCACGTCGAGCGTGCGGTGCTTGGTCTCCGGCAGGGCGAGTCCGCAGACCACGCCCAGCACGCCGAAGCCGGCGAGCAGAAGCCCGATGGCGATCCCGCCGTACGAGGCCTGCAGCGGGGTGGCGATGATCGGTGGCACCGCGCCACCGAGGATCGCCGCGAGGCTGTAGGCGAGACCGGCCGCGGTGTAGCGGTACCGGGCGGCGAACATCTCCGGCAGCCAGGCGGCGGCCGGGCCGAGCCCGAGTCCGGCGACGGCCAGGATCAAGATCAAGCCCGGCGCCGACGGTGACCGGCTGGCCGAGGGCGATGATCAAGAAAGCGATCGGGCCGACGACGATCGACGCCAGGTTCGCGATGAGGACGACGCGGCGACGGCCGATGCGATCGGACCAGGCGGCCGCCACCGCGGCCGCTCCGGCGAGCAGGCCACCGCCGACAATGCCGAACAGCAGCATGACCGGGCGCGGAAGACCCAGTACCGCGGTCCCGTAGCTGGTCAGGTAGACAGTGCCGATGTAGCCGAACGCGAACACCGCCGACAGGGCGCCGCCGCCCAGCAGGATCGGCCGCAGCTCCTTCCGTACGGCTTCGCGGATCGGCGTCCTCGTCCGCTGGTCGCGGGCCACGAGCTCGCGGAACACCGGGGTCTCCTCGATCCGGAGCCGTACGTACAGGCCGATGCCGAGCAGGACGACGCTGAGGAGGAACGGGATCCGCCAACCCCACGCGAGCAGGTCGGCCGGCTTCATCGCTAGACCGATGATCAAGAAGGTCGCGCTGGTCAGCGCGAAGGCCGCACCGGGCCCCAGTTGCGGGTACATCGTGAACCGGCCGCGCCGACCGGCCGGCGCGTACTCCGCGGCCAGCAGCGCCGCGCCGCCCCACTCACCGCCGACCGCCAGGCCCTGGGCGAAGCGCAGGATGACCAGCAGGATCGGGGCGGCCACGCCGATGGTGGCGGCGCCAGGCAGCAGGCCGACGGCGACGGTCGAGCCGCCCATCAGCAGCAGCGTGGCGATCAATGTCGCCTTGCGTCCCAGCCGGTCGCCGAGGTGGCCGAACAACGCCGAGCCCAGTGGGCGGGCGAGAAAGGCCACCGCGAAGGTCGCGATGGCGGCCACGGTGCCGGCCGCGGGCCCCAGCGCCGGGAAGAAGACGGTGCCGAAAACCAACGCTGCGGCCGTGCCGTAGATGAAGAAGTCGTAGAACTCGATGGTGGTGCCCGCGAACGCAGCGAAGGCGATCCGCCGGTGCGAAACAGGTGATGGGGTATGCATGACGTACTCGTTTCGGTCGATGTGTCGTTTCGATGGGTCGTTTCGATTGGGTCAGGGCCGGCGCTGGTCGGCCGGCGGGAAGTCCGCGTGCCGGTGGACGAGCCGCCAGTCGCCGTCGAGATAGCTCAGGACGTGGGTGACGCGGATCGTCATGGCGAACGGTGCGCCCTTGTCGACTCGCACCTCGCCGTGTTCGAAGCCCACCGTGTAGGCCAGGTCGCCGCTGACGCGGACGACGTCGTACCTGGGCTCGAGGGACCCCTCGGAGAACCGGCTCGCGACCCAGCGGAAGGTCGTCGTCACCGCCTCGTGGCCCCGCTCGATCGGACCCCACGCCCCGAGGAGGGTGACGTCAGGATCGTTGGCCCACAGCGCCGCGTACGGAACGGGATCACCCGCGCCCATGGCGGTGAGTGCGTCCGTGATGCGGTCGAGCGCGCGCTGGAGTTCGGGCGGGATGGCGGTGAGGTGTGGGACTGCCGTGGTCATGTCGGTCTCCTGGACTGGAACTCGTGTCTCCAGTGGAGCCGACCTCAGCCTCGGTCGACCTGCGTAGCTACTACTGAGATTTGTACGCGACGTACCGAATTGTCAGAGCCTCGGCGTATGCGGCCTGCAGGCGGCGGGCGGCCTCCTCGCTCTCGATGAGCGGACCGGCAGCACCGGTGTCCAGGAGAGACGTCAATTCGTCGAGGCACACGTGGTATCCGCCTGCCGCACTCGCGGCGCCGTCGCGGTCGGGCGACTCTAGCCACGTGGTGAAGGTCATCGTGGTCCCGCGGTTGTCGGGTTCCAGCTCGAATCTCAAGACGTCGCCGCCCCAGGTCCACTGGAACAGTCGGGGCGGTTCCCAGGCCTCGATGCGGCCCGGCAACGCGGTTTCCTCGAGCTGGTACCTCTCGATTTGGGGCGGCCAGAACGGCAGGGTGATGTCGGCACCCATACGCCGTTCGCCGACGATGTCGCACGGCATCCAGTGGCGGAGCTGGTCGGACTCGGTGATCGCCGACCAGACCCGCGACACCGGATGCGGAAACCGCCGGACAAACCGCAACCCGATGCGCATCCCCTCGCGGAGCACCTCACCCATGGCCGCGTCAGGCCTCGTCGTGCCGGTCATCTCGTTCCTCCATCTCGTTCAGATGTTGAGCAAGTGCATCGAATCGGGTGGCCCAGGCCTTTCGGTACGGCTCGAGCCAGGTGTCGAGCTCTTGCAACGGTTCGGGTCGGAGCCCGTACCAGCGGCGCTGAGCTTCGGGCCGTACGACGACCAGCCCCGCCTCGCGTAACGCCTTGAGGTGCTTCGACACAGTGGGCTGGGCGATGTCGAGTGCGCCGACCAGCTCGTTCACGGACTGATCGCCGCCGCGGAGAAGATCAAGGATCCGCCGACGGTTCGGCTCTGCGACCACCTCGAACAGGCTCGTTGTCACAACGCCTAGTATTCTGCTAGAGCAATATTGCCGTCAAGCGATAGTTTAGCGAGCTGTGCGAGGCTATGCCGGTGCTGACTCAGCTGCTGGCCTTCGTGGCCGTCGCCTTGGTCGTGATCTGCACCCCTGGACCGGACACCGCCCTGACCGTACGCAACGTGCTGGCCGGCGGCCGGAGGCCGGGATCGCTACCGCTGCCGGCGTGGCCATCGGCCAGTTGATCTGGACCGTCGCGGCCGGCTTGGGACTTGCGACGATCCTCCGCACCTCACAACTGCTCTTCGAGGTTCTCCGACTGGCGGGTGCCGCTTATTTGATCTTCCTCGGCAGCCAGGCGTTGTGGTCGGCGCTTCGCGGCGGCAGCCATTCCAAGGGTCGCGGCTGTCGAAACGCAGCTCGGCACACGCAGCGCTCTGCGGCAGGGACTGATCAGCAACCTGGCCAACCCGAAGATGGTCGCGTTCTTTCTGAGCCTACTGCCGCAGTTTCTGCCCGCGGGAATTCCGAGCCTGCTGGGGTTTCTCGCCTTGGGCTCGCTCTTCTGTCTGCTGACGTTCGGCTGGCTGTCGCTCTGCACCGTTGCGCTGCACCGGGCCGGTCGGTGGCTGCGCCGCAGCCGCACACGGCGGATTCTCGACGCCAGTGCCGGTGCCGTCCTCGTCGCACTCGGGGTGAGAGTGGCGCTGCAGCGGACATGAGGCTCAGTCCGAAGGGGTCGCCGGAGCGTCGAGCCGCGCGGACCAGCGAAGAAAAGTGCCACGGCTCGTCCCGTTGGAGAAGTCCAGAGAGCCACCGTACGAAGTCGCCAGGCGGCGCATCGCCGCGAGGCTCATCGGGTGGGCCTCCTCGTTGCCGCGGCCGTCATCGATGAGGTCGACGGTCAGGAGCGCCTCGGTGAGGGACAGGCCGACGACGATGACCCCGACGTCGGCGTGCTCGGTCATGTTGGACAGTCCTTGGCGCACGACATGTTCGACGTCGGCGGCCAGCGCTGCCGGGACCGTTTGCTCGGCCATGCCCGCGAAGTAGACGTTGCCGCCCAGGCCGGCGGCCTGGCGGGTTTCGTCGAAGATCTCCACCACCTGCTGCTTGAGCTCCGTGGCCGTCACCTCACGAGCCCGGTCCTGCTCGCGGTGCTCGTGATCCTCGCGCCGCAGCGCCTCGTCGAGCACCCGACCCGTGAACTCCACAAGGGCGCACATCGCTTCCTCGTCCTCCGCGTCGAACTCACCCCAGTGGCTGTTGGCGAGGTAGAGGACCCCGTCAGCCCGACCGCTCCCTTGCAGGCCAACGGCGAGCAGGCTGTCGAGGCTGGGTGGTCGCACCCCGATCCCGTCCGCCCCCGGAGGATCATCCAGATGCCGCCACCGGAGCGGCCGAGCGCTCTCGGACACCATGGCGAGCATCACCTGCGCATGGGAGAGTGCCCAACTCTGATCGGCCACCACGCCGTCGGTGTCCACGTGCTCGAAGTCGATAACCCGCCCGTGGGTGTCGGCGAGGCCGATCGCCGCGTAGCGCGCCTGGGTCAGCGTGCGGGCGGCCTCGACGGTGTTCCTCAGCACGGCGTGCCGCGACAGATCGGAGACGATCGAGGAGCAGACACCCAGGATGTCGGCCACCCGATGATCCGGGCCGGCCGCCCTGTCCTCCACCGCGTTCCACCGCGCTTCGTCGGAAGGAGCCTCGGTCGTCGGCCGTTTCGCCAAGGTGACCGTGGCCCCGAGGCAGGTCCCGTCGTCGGCCAGTCGGGAGGACACGAACACGTCGAAGCTTCGTGGGAGGTCCGGAGCGTCACAGCTGATCGTGATCATCACCGGAGCGGGCAGACCGCCGGCGATCGCCTCCCGGACGGCGGAGGCCACATACGCGGTCGGGACGTCGTCACTGCCCGAGCACGCATCGAGATAGGACATTCCCACGCCCGTCCGGCGCGGATCGCCGCCGTTGCTCAGAGTGAAGGCCCGCCACGCATCGTTGACCGCGACGATGACGCCCTGCGGATCGAGCAAGGCCACCTCGACGGTGGCCGAGAGCTGGTGCCGCAGCTCGAGGAAGCCATTCGACATACTCGTGCCGGGAAGGCGGTCGACGCCCGATGACACAGCCACACGCAACCCGTTTCCTGGGCTTTCAGGCGGCGGTGATCTGGTGAACTCTCCGACGTCTGTCCGATCGTTAGTCTAGATTACGGAGGGCCATGTTCGCACCAGTCGTCGTCGTGGGTGCTGGCCTGGCTGGCCTGGCCTGTGCTCAGCGTCTATGCCGTGCCGGCGTCGATGTGGTGATCGTCGAGGCCTCCAACGCGGTCGGCGGCCGGGTGCGTACCGACGTGATCGACGGATTCCGTTGTGATCGAGGATTCCAGCTCCTCAATCCGGCGTACCCGGTGCTCGAGCGCGTCGTGGACATCGCCTCGCTCGACTTGCGGCCCTTCGGGGCCGGGGTGGTGGTGGCCAACGACTCCGCTCGCTGGGCACTGGCCGACCCCCGGCGCCATCCGGCCCGTCTGGTGTCCACCCTTCGGGCTCCGCTGGGCTCGACCGTCGAGAAGCTGCGCTTCGCGCGCTGGGCAGCCCGCTCTCTGCAGCCGGTACCGACCCTGCTGGCCCGGGCCGATCGCACGCTGGCCGCCGAGTTCGACGCGGCGGGGATCACCGGGTCCCTGCGCCGAGGTGTCGTCGAGCCGTTCCTGGCCGGAGTCCTGGCTGAGGAGGACGGGTCGACGTCGGCCAACTTCGTCGCGCTGCTGATCCGTTCCTTTGTACTCGGCACGCCGGCGGTGCCGTCGCTGGGCATGGGCCGGTTGTCCGAGGCCTTGGCGGCCACTTTGCCCGTCGGGACCGTACGACTGAACGTCCCTGTCACCGCGGTCAACCCGCGCACGGTCCGCACGGCCGAGGAGGAGATCGTGGCCGCTGCCGTGGTAGTGGCGACGGACCCCAGCGCGGCGGCCCGGTTGACCGGTCGTTCGGCGACGCCGATGAAGGCGCTCACCACGTTCTGGTACGCCTCCGCCGAACCGCCCAGCCATGAGCCGTTCCTGCACCTGGATGCGGACCGTCGGGGTCCGGTGATCAACGCGGCGGTGATGACCAACGCTGCACCCAGTTACGCGCCCGCGGGCCGCAGCCTCGTCGCTGTCACCACCCTCGGAGCCGACGGTTCGTCCGCCGCGGAGCGGGCCGCCCGTCAGCAGGCCGCTTTGATGTTCGGCGCCGGCGCCGGCGCTCAGGGCTGGGAGCTCGTGACGACCCACGTCATCGCCGAAGCGCTGCCGGTCCAGCCGCCGCCGTTGGTGGTCCGCCGACCGATCGCCAGGCCGGACGGCCTCTACGTCGCCGGGGATCACCAGGACACCGCCTCGATCCAGGGCGCTTTGGTGTCTGGGCGTCGAGCGGCGACCGCCGTGTTGCAACGGCTGTCGATCCCGCCGGATGGCTAGCCGTCAGAGGGCGGACAGCTGGAGCTGGGTGCCGATGACCAGGCTCAGGTGGGTCAGCGCCCGTGGTCAGCCGCGGTGGCGACATCCGCTAGGCTCTGGACCTCCATCACCTCTGGCGTGCCGGGAAGTCTGGTCGGCAAAGGGTGCGTTCAATGACTTCTTGCGGCGTACGTTTGGTGTGTGCACGCCGATCAGATGGCCGAGGACATGCCGGTGGTCGATCTGGACACCAATGCTCTCGAGGCGGCCCGCCTGCTGGCCGAGCAACGCCTCCCCGCCCTCGTCGTCACCGAGACCGACGGATCGCCACACTCGATCCTCCCGGCCTCGCAGGTGGTCCGCTTCCTGGTGCCCACCTACGTCCAGGACGACCCAGCGCTGGCCCGAGTGATGAACGAGTCCATGGCGGACCGAGCGGGGGAGAAACTCGGCAACAAACGGGTCCGCGACCTGTTGCCGACGGAGCCGCGCGAACTCGCCGCCGTCAATCACGACGACACGATCATCGAGGTGGCCGCGATCATGGCCCGGCTTCGGTGTCCGCTGGCCGCGGTGATGAAGGACAACCGATTGATCGGCGTGATCAGCGCCTCCCGGCTGCTCGAGCTGGCGTTAGGCCACTGAGCGTCGCTCGTCTGCAGAGACGACGGCCGCGATGACCGCCGTCATTGCGGTGGTCGTGTTCCTCGTCGCGTACCTGTTGATCGCCACGGAGCGGGTGCCGAAGACCCTCACCGCGCTGGCCGGGGCCGGCGTCATCCTGGGTCTGGGCGTCTCGAGCACCGACGACGCCTTCTACTCACCCGAGACCGGCGTCGACTGGGACGTGATCTTCCTGCTCCTCGGCATGATGATCATCGTCGGCGTGCTCCGGCGCACCGGCGTGTTCGAGTTCGTCGCGATCTGGGCGGCGAAGCGGGCCAAGGGTTCGCCACTGCGGGTGATGATCCTGCTGGTGTTGATCACCGCCGTCGCCTCCGCATTTCTCGACAACGTCACCACCGTGCTGCTGATCGCGCCGGTCACCCTGCTGGTCTGCGACCGGCTCGATATCTCCCCGGTGCCCTTCCTCATCGCCGAGGTGCTCGCCTCCAACATCGGCGGCGCCGCGACACTCATCGGGGATCCGCCCAACATCATCATCGCCAGTCGCTCAGGTCTGACGTTCAACGACTTCTTGATCAACATGGCCCCGATGGCCGCGCTGGCTCTGGCCGTCTTCGTCGCGATGATCCCGGTGTTGTTCCGCGGCTCGTTCCGGGTCGATCCGGAGCGCGTGGCCGACGTCATGGCGCTGAACGAACGGGAGGCGATCAAGGACCGCCGCCTGCTGATCATCTGCGGCGCCGTCCTGGCCGCGGTGTTCACCGGCTTCATCGGGCACACGGCGTTCCACATCGAGCCGTCGGTCGTGGCCCTCCTCGGCGCCGGGGTGCTCGTGCTGCTGTCGCGCAGCCGGCCGCGGGACTACATGCCGAGCGTGGAGTGGGAGACTTTGCTCTTCTTCGCCGGCCTGTTCATCATGATCGGTGCTCTGGTTCAGACTGGAGTGATCGGCCAGTTGGCCGAGGGCGCTGCCCGGGCCACCGGTGGCGATGCGCTCACCGGCACGATGTTGATCCTGTTCGTGTCGGCCCTGCTCAGCGGGATCATCGACAACATCCCGTACGTCGCCGCGATGAGCCCGATCGTCCTGCAGCTCAGCGAGGGCGTGGCCGACCCGGTGCAGGCCCAGGCCCTGTGGTGGTCGCTGGCGATCGGGGCGGACTTCGGCGGCAATCTCACCGCAATCGGGGCTAGCGCGAACGTAGTCGTGTTGGGCATCGCCCGGCGATCGGGCTATCCGATCTCGTTCTGGGAGTTCACGAAGAAGGGCGCCGTCGTCACGGTGGTCACGGTCGCCCTGGCGGCTCCGTACCTGTGGTTGCGGTATTTCGCTTTGGCCGGCTGAGCCTAGCGGCGACGATCCCGACCGCCAGCAGCGGACGGCGTCGGATCGCTGCCGCTGTGAGCAGATGACCAACGGGACCATCCATATCCGGCTACGGTCAGGTCATGGAGCGCAGTGACGCGGCTCACGACCGCAAGCAGGACGACGGTCGGAATCCGTTCGAGAGGTTTGTGGAGGCCACCCAGCAAGTGGTCAGCCGCGCGCCGTTCTTCTTCGTCTGCGTGCTGATCATCGTGATCTGGGCCGTGAGCGTGCCCTTGTTCGCCGACCTGAAGACGTGGATGGCGGTGATCCACACGGTCTCCAGTGTCTTGTCGCTCTTGCTGCTGGTGCTGCTCGAGAACGCGGGCCGGCGGGCCGAGGAAGCCGCGCAGGAGAAGCTCAACGTGTTGGCCGAGGCGCTCTCGGACCTGATGGAGTCGCGCGCGCAGGATGATCCGAAGCTCGACGAGGCCGTCCAGCGGCTGCGTGACGCCGTCGGTCTGGAGCAGCGGCACTAGCTTCGGTGGGTCTCCAGCCACTGAGTGCGGCGCCGGGTCGAGGCTTGTGACAGCCACGCATCCTCGACGATCTCGGCCAGCTCGCGGTAGCGCAACTCACCGATCCGGCTGGCCCGCAGGAGGACCGACGGATGCCCGTCGAAGTGGGCGGTGGTGAAGAACGGGCTGTCCGGGTCCTGCACCAGGGCCTGCTTGTCGGATTCGTCGGGGACCCAGAAGACGATCACGTCGTCGTACCGCTCACCGGTGACCGGGTCGACCGCGTCGGGACGAGGCGTACGAAAGAAGACGAAGCTCTTGCTGCCGACCTGGTAGACGGGGTGCTCGGAGTTCGCCCGGTAGGCAGTCACGTAGGGCATCGCCTGCGCCAGGGCGTGGACGTCGTCGAGCCTTGCCCGGCGATCCCGCGGCGCCATGGGAGTTCAGTCGCTGGACAGCCGGTCGAGGGCCTCGCCCTCGAGCTCGGTCCAGCGCTGGACCCGTTTGCGCACGCGATCGATGTCCTTCTCCGACAGGGCCTCCGCTCCGTCCGGAGTCATCCGGTAGACGTCCACCGGACCCCCGATGCTGGGAGAGGTGATCCGAAGCGCGTCCAGCACCCGAACGGCCGCGAGCACGCCATGATCGACGTCACGCTCGGTCATCTGAAAGTGGGCCAGCAGGGCGCCGGCCTGCTGCGCCATCGCGGCGCCGCTGCCGACCGCGTGGAACCCGACCTCCTCGTACCGGCCGATGAGTCCGTGCGGATCGATGTCCACGATGAAGGGGCTGTCGTTCGCGTAGCCGGCCGTCAGCACGTAGGTCGCTGGGGTGGCTCCCGACTGCTTCTCCCCGGGGACCTCGGGAATGAAGTTGTCGTAGTGGTGCCGCAGCAGCGGGAGCACGCGCTCCTGGACAGCCCGCCCGACGTTGTCCGACGCCAGCACCACCGGAGCGCAGCCGTCGAACAGCTCCTCCAGCTCCATCAGCACCGCCCGGGCGCCGCTGCCACCCCAGGCCGCGGTGTCCCCGAACGGGTGCAGCTTCTGCGAGGGATAGCTCAGACCGCGCGCACTGTCGGTGACCTGTGAGTCGGCGGCAAGCACGACTCCGTCGGCGCACTTCAGCGCAAGCACCACCGTCATGAGGGCCTCCTCCGCTCATCAGATCATGTTGCCGATCACTCCCGCTCGTCGGTCGCCAACTTCCGTGACGCCCCTGGTTCGACCCTGACTGAGCGCAGGTCAAGGCGGAGATACGGGTACCGTCGAAGGCTCAGACGTTGATACGCAAATCTCGCACTCTAGGGAGCATCGTGAGTCTTCTCAAGGGACTGGTCAAGGGAGCCGTCGTCGCCAAGGTCGTACAGGTCGCGCAGCGCGAGCTGTCCAAGCCGGAGAACCAGCGCAAGATCAGGGAAGGTCTGCGCAAGGTCTCCGAAGCCGCCAACCGCCGCTCACATTAGCCGCTCGTACGCTACTAGCAGGGATCGGAGCCGCTGCTATTCAGCAGCTGGTGCAGCTGGCCACCAAGATCATCCATGGTGGTCAGCGGCACTCGGAACGGCAGGCGATGGGTTGTGGCGCCCTCGCCGTCGATCACCGCGAGTTCGAGGCCCCAGGCGTCGATCCACTCCACGGCGACGGCCGCCAAACCCGCGCTCGGCGCCCCAAGCATCTTCGAGGCCAACCGCACCAGGTCGTCGTGATGACTGGTGTTCAGATGCGCACGCACGTTGAGGTTGTGGGCGATGATCGGATCCGGCGCGGCCGCCGCGTACGCATCGAGATCGACCGGCTCGGTCTCGCCGCTCGTCGGATCCGCCACTTCCACGTTCTCGACTCGGATGCCGACCAGGTGCGACCGGCGAGGTCCGCAGCAATCAGCACATTCGGCGTGCTCGAGCCGGAAGTACCGCACCGCCTCCAGATAGGCGTTCCCGGCCACCGGCCAGAGTGCGCCGCCCAGCCGGACACTGCCCAATTCGGGCAGCGCCACCAACTCCGCCTTCGCGTATCCGGCGTCCAGCAACTGCGCGCTCGTGTGCCGTTCCACGAGCAACACGGGGCAGCCGCCCTGCTCGAAGTATGGCGCCCGGGACTCCGCCTCGCCGGGTGACCACGACAGCCAACTGCAGGCGGCCAGTGCGGTCCGGGCCCTGATGGCCGGACTCATCGAGGCCACCACGGCATTACGAAGACTCACCATAAGGTAAGGCTAGCCTTACTCATCGCCGATAGGGAACACCGGGTGCCCGAGTGGGCACGCCATCATTCCGGTCGCTCGCCGTTCAGATTCCCGTTTCGGCACCCTTTCGTCGCCAGTTGCACCCTCACGTGAGGGTGCAACTGGCGACGTAGGGGTGCGCCGTCCATGGTCGGGGCGCGACCCGTGCCGAGACCATGCGTTGCCGACTGAGAGGTTATCCACAGATCGGGGTCAAGGGGCTTACGCCAGGGTGTTGACCCCTGTTGAGGTGACGTCATGAGCGTCGTGATCTTGACTGAGCAACTGATCGAGCAAGGCTTCACCCGGGACGAGATTGCCAAACGATGTCGTTTCGGGGAGTTCACTGCGGTTCGGCGCGGCGCCTATCTGCTGGGACCGGCCGAGCCGGCCGATGCCGAGGGTCGCCACCGTCGCCTGATCGAGGCAACCGTGCCTCAACTGCAGGCCGACGGGGTGATCAGTTACACCTCGGCCGCCGTGTTGCACGGGCTGCCGGTGTGGCCCGGCGACCTGGGCGCGGTGCACATCACCCGTCCGCGTACGGGCGGCGGCGGGAAGCGGCGCTCCCTCGTCAGGTTGCACGCCCAGCCGTTGGAGGCGGTAGACCTGACCACGCTGGACGGGATCCCGGTTACGTCCTTGGAGCGTACGGTCTTCGACCTGGCACGGACCTTGCCCTTCGATCGAGCCGTGGCGGCGGGTGATCGCGCGCTCGCCATGGGGATGGCCCTCGACGTTCTGGATCAGATGCTGCAGTGCCGGCGGCGATGGAAGGGCCTGAACCAGGCTCGGCGGACAGCGGCCTTCATCGACGGCCGCGCCGAGAGTGCCGGCGAATCGGTCAGCCGTGTCCGCTGCGCCGACTTCGGATTGCCAACTCCGCAGCCGCAGTTGCCGGTAGTGCTGCCGAACGGCACAACCGTCTACGGCGACTTGGGCTGGCCGGAGCACAGGACCATCGGGGAGTTCGACGGCAGGATCAAGTACGAGAAGCTCCTGCGGCTTGGAGAATCCGCCGCCGATGTGGTCGTACGTGAGAAGCGTCGCGAGGACATGCTGCGGGCTCTCGGCTGGCAGATCGTCCGCTGGATCTGGGAGGACCTGTACCAGTTCGGCCCGATCCACCGGCAACTGATCGAAGCGTTCGAGCGTAACCGCCGGTTCGCGGTCGCCGGCTGATACTCGCCTCGCGCGTCGATCTTCTCGTTCCGGCACCCCTTTGTCGCCAGATGCGCCCTCATGTGAGGGTGCATCTGGCGACGAAAGGGTGCCGCGGGAGTGGGCTGGCGGCGGATGGGGAGACCGACCTCGATCCCATAGCCGATTCACAAGTGACACATGGGCTGCGTACGGCTCGGCCCGGTCTCATAAGGGCATGACCGCGCTGCACCCCACGACACATCCCCGAGTTCCCCGGCCCCAGCGACGGCGAGCGATCGCGTTGGCCACCGCCGGCGGCCTGCTGGCGACCATGATCGGATTCGGGGTGGCTTCGCGTGCGGACCAGCCCACTGTCGACACGACGTCGGGCGCGTCCGGCGGCAGCTCGGCCCAGACTCAGGCGGCACCGCCGGATCGGCCGCGCGAATCTCAGTGGGGCACGACAACCGCGCAGGCCGCCGCCGACACCTCGCCCGCGACGGACGAGCAGTCGGTTGGCGTCGTACTGGTCGAGACCGTGCTTGGCTCCGGAGACGGCGAAACCCGCTTGGGCGCCGGTGCCGGCACCGGCATCGTCCTCACCGCCGAGGGTCAGGTGCTCACCAACTACCACGTCGTCGAGAGCTCGGCCGACATCCGGGTGACCGTGGTCACGACCGGGCAGACGTACGACGCCGAAGTCGTCGGATCCAGCGAAACCGCGGACGTCGCCCTGCTCCAGCTCAGCGACGCCAGAGATCTGCAGACCGCCCGAATCGACGACGACACCCTGGCGCTCGGGAACGACGTCACCGCCGTCGGCAACGCGGGCGGCACCGGCGAACTCACCGCCGCCGAGGGATCCGTGACCGATCTCGATTCCTCGATCACCGTGTCCTCCGGCGGTGAGGCTTCGCGGGTGACCGACCTCATCGAGACCGACGCCGACGTCCAGTCCGGCGAATCCGGCGGGCCGCTCCTCGACAGCGAGGGCGAGGTCACCGGTGTCACTACTGCGGCCTCCGTGGGCAGCGAGATCGACGGCTACGCCGTCGCCATCGACGACGCGCTGGACGTGATCGAGCAGATCCGTTCCGGCACCGAGACCGCAACCGTACGAATCGGCGAAGCCGCCTTCCTCGGAGTCCAGCTCGCCACGTCCCCTGGTCGGGGCTACTCCGGCCAGGACGGGGCGCTCATCGCCGGCGTCACCGAGGGTGGCGCGGCGTACGAGGCCGGCTTGGCCGCCGGGGACACCGTGACGGCGATCGGCTCTACCGAGGTCGGCGATGCTGCCGAATTGCGTGCCGCGATTGCGGCGCTCGAGCCGGGTGAACAGGTCGAGCTGACCTGGATCACCGCCGAAGGCTTCACCGAGTCCGCCACCGCCACCCTCGACGCCAGCGCTGTCGCCTGAACACCCCCAGAACCGATCGGGAAGTGCTCTGACATGCCACCCTCATCCATACCCGCCCGAATCGCCGCCCGACAACGCGGCGTCGGCCTGATCCGGCGGATCACCGCCGGCGCCGCCGTGACCGCCGCCGCGGCCACGGCCGGACTGGTGGGCTACTTCACTATGGCCAGCGCCGCAACTGCGGCCGAGTCGACAACGGTCAGCAGCTCCAGCACCGACTCGAGCACCTCCAGCAGCGAGTCCAGCAGCTCCACGAGCAGCGACGACAGCTGGGACTCCACGGCGCCCGAGTCGAGTTCCGGCAGCTCGGCCGAGTCGACCACGTCGGGATCCTGACGTGTTGGCCTCACGCACGTGGTCCGCGATCGGCACGACGGTGTCCGTGCTTGCGGCACTGCCGGGCGACGAGCCCGCGGAGGGGCTGGCCGACCAGGCGGCCGCCGTCGTCGCCGAGCAACTGGACGACCTCGACCTCATCTGCTCGCGGTTCCGGGTGGACTCGGAGACCCGCCGGCTCCGAACCGGCACCGAGGTCTCGGTCAGCGCCAGCCTCAACAACGTCCTCGCCGCCGGCCTGCGGACAGCGCGGCGGACTCGCGGCCTGGTTGACCCGACCGTCGGCCGGTCACTCAGCGCGATCGGCTACGACGACGACCTCGAGCGGGTCCGGCGTCGATCGCGAGCCGATCGGCACGCCGCGGCGCCGCGTCCCGTACCTGGCTACTGGCGGATCCACCACGACGAGGCGAGGCGCCGCGTCCTGGTTCCGCATGGCGTCGAGCTCGACTTCGGCTCCAGTGCCAAGGCCTACGCCGCCGACCGGGCCGCCGCCACTCTCGCGGACCGCCTGCCCGGCAGTTTCCTCGTCAACCTGGGCGGTGACCTGGCCGTCGGCGGGCCCGAGCGGCCGGCCGGCTGGCAAATCGCCCTGGACACCGATCTCGGCGACGCCCGCGACCACCCGGTCATCACTCTTCGGTCCGGCGGGCTGGCGACCTCCTCGACCGTGCGCCGGACCTGGTCGGCTGGGGATCGTTCCCTGCATCACATCGTGGATCCCCGCACCGGCGATGTGGCGGAGCCGGTGTGGCGCGCAGTGACGGTCACCGCCGCCACCTGTGAACAGGCCAACGCCGCCTCGACCGCCGCGGTCATCCTCGGCACTGACGCCGCGCCCTGGCTCGCCCATCACGGCCTGCACGCCCGCCTGGTGAGCCGCGACGGCGCGGCGTGTACGTCGGGGACTGGCCGCCCGACACGCCGGGACGCGTACAGAGTCGTGGTGGGCGGAGCCGGTCGTGAACGAGCTCCTGTGGTCTCTCTCCCGCGCCACCGGGATGGTCGGGGTGGTCCTGTTGACCGCGACCTTCGTGCTCGGCCTGCTCACCACCGGCCGGGCGGCGCCGATCGGGGCCCCGGCGTGGGTCCGCGCCAGCCTCCACCGGACGCTGTCGTTGATCTTGGTGGTGTTCCTCGCCGTCCATGTGGTCACCGCCGTGGTCGAGACCTACGTCGACATCGGTTGGCTCTCGGTCGTGGTGCCCTTCAGCTCGGCGTACGACACCTTCTGGGTCGGTCTGGGCACCCTCGCGGTCGATCTGCTGCTCATCGTGGTGATCACCTCGTGGCTGAGACGGCGGATCCCGCTCCGGACGTGGCGCTATGTGCACCTGATGGCGTACGCGATGTGGCCGCTCGCCCTGCTGCACGGACTGGGCACCTCGACCAGCGACGGTAGCGCCATGATCGTGATCACCTGCGTTTGCGCGGCGGCCGGTGGCGGCGCGATGGCGTGGCGATTCACACGCTCGGTGGCCGACGCGCGCCAGCGCCAGCTGGCCACCGCCCGGGGCTGGCGGTGAGTTGATCATGAGTCTGTTGACCGAACACCGCCGGGTCGATCTCTCCCGGGCCGACGGCCTCCGCCTCCTCGACCTAGTGCGCCACCACGACCTGCGCGGCCACGGCGGCGCCGCCTTCCCGACCGCGACCAAGATCAGCTCAGCGATCGGGGGTGCACCGCGCTTGATCATCAACGTCTGCGACGGTGAGCCGCTGGTCACCAAGGACGCCGAGCTGGCCGCCCGGGTGCCGGGACTGCTGCTCGACGGCGCGGCCCTGGTCGCCCACGCTGTGCAAGCCCGGGACGTGTGGTTCGCCGTGCACGCCGGCTCGGCCACCGAGACCCGGATGCGGTCAGTCCTCCTGGCCGAGCCGGACCGACTCCCTGGCGCGCGGGTGCTGAGCGCGCCACCCCGCTACGTCTCCAGCGAGGCCTCGGCGCTGGCCGCCCTCGCCGCGGGAGGGGAGGCTCGCCCGGTGGCCCGGGGCGGCCCGCTCACCGCAGGAGGCCCCGGACGAGGACGGATACCCGTCCTGGTGTTGAACGCGGAGACCGCCGCCCGCTGCGCCCAGCTGTGGCTCGCCGCCGGTGCCTCCGGCGCGTCGACGCGGTTGGTCACGATGAGCGGCGCCGTTCGCCGCCCGGGTGTGCTCGAAGCCGGCTTCGACGTGAGCATCGCGGAGCTGGTGCATCGGGTCGGGGCAGCGATCTCTCCGCCCAGAGCCGTCCTGCTCGGCGGGTACGGGGGAAGCTGGGTCGAGTGGCCGGCCGCCGCCGATCTCACCTTGGCGCCGGTGGCGCTGGCCGCGGCGGGCGCCGACCTCGGGCCCGGACTGGTCCATGTCCATGGCGCCGACTGCCCGCTGGCATCCGTCGCCGACACCGTCGGCTACCTGGCGGCCGAGTCGGCGGGCCAGTGCGGCCCGTGCATGTTCGGGCTGCCGGCGATCGCCGCCGATGTCGAAGAACTCGGCGATCCGCAGCGCGGCCCGGCGGCGTGGGAGCGGCTGCGCCGCCGACTCCCGGTGATCGAGGGGCGGGGCGCGTGCCGGCATCCCGACGGGGCGGTACGGCAGACGGCCAGCGCGCTGCGCGTGTTCGCCGCACACATCCACGGACACTGGTCCGGGCGGTGCGAGGGCCTGGACTCGCCGAGGAGGATCGCATGAGCGCCGGGACGCGGCTCGAGGTCGACCCGATCGCCTGCACGGCCCACGGCCTGTGCGCCGCTTGGCTGCCCGAGCGCGTGAGCATCGACGAGTGGGGCTACCCGATCCTCGACCCGACCCCGCTCACGCCGGATTCAGTGCGACTGGCTCAGCGGGCCGCCGACGAATGTCCGGTCCGGGCGTTGAGGCTGCGGTCGGTCGACGCCTTCCGACGGCGTGTGCACCACGATCAGGAGGATCGACGGGTTCGCCAGCCGCTCTGACCCCGCGCAGCTCCTGGTGGTGGCAAGTCCACGAGCCGCCGTCAGGCTTTTCGGAACCGGACGGCCAGTACGACCCAGACGACACAGAACGCAGCGAAGAAAAGCGCCAGTCCTCCGGTGATCATCGCGCCGATCCAGATGTCGGTGACCGAGTCGATCCGGGCGTCCGTCGGATCGTTCGCGCGATAACGGACGTCGACGCGATCTCCTTGCTCGTGCGACGGCGGGTTGCTGGCCGTGCCGGACACGAAGACGACCTGCCGCCCATCGGCGGTGGTGAACCGCACCCGCGGCGCGTACGCGATCGAGCAGTTGCGGTCGTCCTCGTCGCAGCTCTCGCGCGGGACGAGACCGATCACCCGCCCCGATGCGCTGCTGCTGTCGGCCAGGAAGGCCTGGGTGCGGACGACGATCACGCCGCAGATCACTCCGAGCACGACCGCGATGGCGCCGAGGATCACCGCGACCAGCGTGAACCACCGGCCGAACGACATATCGCGCGAGGCTAGCAATTCGGCCGCGGACTATCCGCGCCGGCTCAGACTCCGAAACACTGGGCCAAGAACCTCAAGAATCTGTCCTCAGAAGGCCGTCGGCGCGTGCGGTGCGTACGGCTCCTCGAGGAGGCGGACCTCGTCGTCGGTGAGCTCGAGATCGAGCTCGGCGACCGCGTCGGAGAGGTGATGCTCCTTGGTGGCCCCCGACGATCGGAGCCGTCACCACGGGGTTCTTCAGCACCCACGCCACCGAGCGCGATCCGGCTGACCTTCAAGCCCGAGTCACCCAGTCTGGCGTACTTCAGCGTGCCGATCCCGTCCGTTCTGCCCGTTTAGACACCGAAGACCTCTCGGGCAACCATGACGGCCGACATCGCCCGCGGCCAGCCCGCGTAGAAGGCGAGATGGGTGATCACCTCCGACAGCTCGGCCTCGGTGAGCCCGTTGTCCTTGGCGCGCGCCAGGTGGCTCTTGAGCTGGGTGGTGCTGCCGTTGGTGATCAAGGCGGCGACCGTGATCAAGCTGCGGTCCCGCTTGGACAGTTCGGTGCGCTCCCACACGTCACCGAAGAGGACGTCGTCGGTGAGGGAGGCGAGCTTCGGGGCGAAGTCACCGGCCAGCTTCTGAGCCGCCGTCTGGGCTGGGGTCTGGTCGCTCATGGGCGCAACAACACCTTGATCGCCTCACGCTGATCCATTGCTCGGTAGGCGTCGGCCACCTGCTCGAGCGGCAGTTCGGCGTCGAACACCTTGCCCGGATCGATGCGACCACTCCAGACCCGGTCGAGTAGGTCCGGCAGGAACTCGCGTACGGGGGCGGGACCACCGCGCAGACCGACGTGGGAGAAGAACATCTCCTTGACCGGCAACTCGACTCCGTGGGGGGACCCGACGTAGCCGACGATGCCGCCCGGCCGGATGGAGCGCAGGGCCTGCAGCATCGAGTCGTTGGTGCCTACGCACTCCAGCACCGCGTCGGCGCCGATGCCGTCGGTCAGGTCCTTGATGCGAGCGATGCCCTCGTCGCCGCGCTCGACGACGATCTCGGTCGCCCCGAACTCCTTGGCGAGCTGCTGACGGGTCTCATAGCGGCTCATCGCGATGACCCGTTCGGCCCCCATCTCGGCGGCCGCCAGCACCCCGCACAGACCGACGGCGCCGTCACCGACGACGGCGACGGTCATGCCCGGCTGGACGCCGGACGAGACGGCGGCGAACCAGCCGGTGGCCATCACGTCGGAGAGGGTCAGCAGGCTGGGGATGAGATCGTCAGCCGGCTGGTCGGGGGTGGCGACCAGCGTGCCGTCCGCCATGGGGATCCGGATGTACTCAGACTGGCAGCCGTCGTAGCCGGTGACGTTCTGACACGAGGTCTGGAAGCCGGCGCGGCAGTTCGGGCAGGTGTTGTCGGAGGCCATGAATCCGCCGATGACGAACTGGCCCGGACGGACGCTCGTCACGGAGTCGCCGACCTCCTCGACGATGCCGCAGTACTCGTGTCCGATCGCCCATGGTTCGGAGAACTCGTTGAAGCCTCGGTACGGCCACAGGTCGGACCCGCAGACACAGGCGGCGACGGTGCGCACGATCGCGTCGGAGGGCTCTTTGATCACCGGGTCGGGGCGCTCCTCGAAGCGCACGTCTCCCGGTGCGTGCAGGATGGTTCCGCGCATGCGGATACTCCTTCTCGTAATGGGTGGGCTTTATTGGTTGGGGTGTTGCTGATTGGGGCTCGCGGGGTATTCGTCGATGACGTGGTCGCCCCACTCGGCTTCGGGCCCCTCCTGCCCCTCGGCGAGGGCCTCGGTCATCGAGAGGTGGGACATGAAGTGCTCGGGGGCGGCTCCGTGCCAGTGCCATTCATCCGGCGGGGTGTAGACGGTGTCCCCGGGACGGATCTCGGTGAGGGCGTCGTCCCTTGATTGCACGTATCCACGGCCGTCCGTGACGTGCAGCGTCTGCCCGTTCGCGTGGCGATGCCAGGCGGTGTGCGCGCCGGGGGAGAAGCGGACGAGCGCGACGCGGAGTCGCGACGGCGACTCGCCTGCCGCGACGACGTCGAACCAGACATCTCCGGTGAACCTCTCGGCCGGGCCCTTGGTACTCGGCTGCTTCGGGATCATCTCCACGCTCGACTCCTAGCTGTCGTGTGTCTCGAGTTGGGGTTGCGGCTCGTGCATGATCTCGCTGCCGATGTCGGACTGGTCGAGCGTTGCGGCCCAACTGGCCAGGAGAGCGAGCTTGTCGGCATCGGCCGACCCGGGTTCGGCGCTGTAGACGACCAGGGACAGCCCGGGGTCGGCGGGCAGCTCCATCGCCTCGAAGGCGAGGTGGAGTTCACCGACGACCGGGTGATGCAGATTCTTGCGACCTGTGCGGTGGAAGCGCACGTTGTGGGCCGCCCACCGCGTGCTGAACTCCTCACTGCGCGTGGACAGCTCGCCGATGAGATCGGAGAGGTTCCGGTCGTACGGGTTCCGGCCGGCCTCACTCCGCAGGATCGCGACCACGTCGTCGGCGGCCCGCTGCCAGTCGGGAAAGAAGGTCCGGGCGCGCGGGCTGAGGAACACGAACCTGGCCAGGTTCACTGGTCGCGTGGGGTCGACGTAGGCCTCGGAGTAGAGCGCGTAGCCGAGCCGGTTCGCCGCGAGAATGTCGCGTCGGCCGTTGCGGACGTACGCCGGCACCGCCGCCATCGCGTCGAGGGTCTGCTGGACGCTGGGCCGAACCTGCGGCTGCACTGACCGACGTCGCGTACGGGCGGAGGCGTTCGCGGCCCGCGCCAGGTCGAACAGATGCGCCTGCTCGGGCTCGTCCAGTTGCAGGGCCCGGGCCAGCGCTTCCAGTACGCCCTCCGACACTCCGCCCAGGTTGCCGCGTTCGAGCCGGGTGTAGTAGTCGATGCTCACCCCGGCGAGGAGCGCGACCTCCTCGCGGCGGAGCCCGGGGACCCGCCGGTTACCTCCGTACGCCGGCAGGCCGGCCTGGTCGGGCTTGATCTTGGCCCGCCGGGAGGTCAGGAACGCCCGGACCTCTTCTCGGTTCTGCATGCTTTGACGCTACGACGTGGATGAACGAGGGTGGGAGGGCCTGCCGTTACCTGTATGGGCAGGCACTCCCGCGCACGCGAGATTGGTGATGCGGTTTGCTGGGAGCAGCGAAGGGAGATCCCGTACCGATGACCGCATGGACCAGCGAGGAGCTCGACACCGTGGGCACCGCCGAAGAGCTGGAGATCGCTTCTCGGCGACCGGACGGCACGCTCCGCCGACCGGTGACCATCTGGGCGATCCGTCACGGCGACGATCTGTACGTTCGATCCGTGAAGGGTCGTGAGGGTGCGTGGTTCCGGGCCCTCCGGCGCGGCGGTGAGGGGCACATCGTCGCGGGCCGGGTCGATCGAGATGTCTCGGTGGGCGAGGCGGACGCGGACCTCGCCGACGCGCTCGATGCCGTCTATCGGGAGAAGTATCGCCGTTACGCGGGTGCCGTCCTCAACAGCGTCATCAGCACCGAGGCGCGATCGGCAACCCTGAAACTCGTGCCGAACCCGTGACCGAAACCGAGGTCGCGGAGGCTCCGCCGTGGGCCCCTCTCGCTCAGCGGGTCTTCCGCTGGCTGTGGGTAGGCGTGCTGATCAGCTATCTCGGCTTCTGGATGCAGACCGTCGGCGCCCAGTGGCTGCTGGTCAACACCCCGAACGCCGGCGCGACGGTGGCGCTGGTGCAGACGGCGACCACTTTGCCGGTGATGCTCCTGGCGCTGCCGGCGGGGGTGATCGCCGACGCCTTCGACCGGCGCTGGCTGCTGGTCACCGTGCAGGTGTACGTCTTGGTCGTCGCCGGCACCCTCGCCGCCCTGACCGCGGCCGGACTGGTGACCCCGGCCCTGATGTTGATCTTCACCTTCCTGCTGGGTATCGGTGGGGCGGTGCAGCTCCCGACCTGGCAGGCCGTGATCCCCGAGCTCGTACCGCGCAGTCAGCTCGGGGCGGCGACCCGGCTGGAGATGGTCGGGATCAACGTCGGCCGCGCGGCCGGACCCGCGCTCGCCGGAGTGCTGATCGCCGTGTCCGGAGTGCCGGCGGTCTTCGCCGCCAACGCGGCAGCGGCGGTGTTCTTCGCGATCGCTCTGCTCCGCTGGCGCCGGACGCCCACCGAATCGCCTGTGCGGCGGGAGCGATTCGTGGCGGCGCTGCGCGCCGGTGGCCGCTACGTCTGGCACGAGCCGGTCGTACGCAGGATCCTGCTGCGGGCCATTCTGTTCATCGCCCCGGGAACGGCGCTCTGGGCCCTGCTTCCCCTGGTCGCCCGCGAGCGTCTCGGGCTCGGTGCCGGTGGCTACGGCGCTCTCTTCGCCGCCCTCGGGATCGGCGCGATCTCGACGGCGCTGCGTCGCGGGACCGATACGGGCCAAGCTCGGCACGAACCGGCTGCTCGCGGCGGCCGGCGTCGTGTACGCGCTGGCGCTCGCCGTGGTCGTGCTGGTGCCCAGCTTCGTCGCCGTACTCGTGACGCTCCTCTTCGCCGGTCTCGCCTGGACGTCGGTGATCTCCACCCTCAACGCGGAGTTGCAGCTGTTCTTGCCGGCCTGGGTGCGAGCGCGCGGGTTGGCCGTCTATCTGGTCACCTTCACCGGATGCCTGGCCTTCGCCTCGGCGCTGTGGGGGCAGGTCACCGAGGCGGTCGGGATCGAAACGACCTTCCTCATCGCCGCAGCCGTGGTCGGCGCCGGCGTGGTGGCCGGTGCGTTCTTGTCGGTCCCCGACACCGGGCACCTCGATCAGGCACCGGTGGCCTACTGGGGTGAACCTCAGCTCGCCTTCGAGCCCGAGCCCGACAGCGGGCCCATCATGGTCACGGTGAGCTACACCGTGGCGTCCGAACGCCAAGCCGACTATCTCGTGGCGATGCACGAGCTCCGCCGCTCGCGACTGCGCAGCGGAGCGTCCCGCTGGGAGCTGTACCGCGACGCCGAGCAGGCCGAGCGCTTCGTCGAGACCTTCCGGGTGCCCTCGTGGGAGGAACACCTGCGCCAACACGAGGGTCGCCTGACCGCGACCGATCAAGCGATCGAGCAGGCGGCGCTGGCCTTCTCCGATCCGCCGGCGACGGGCGAGCATCTGCTCCCGCCGGAGTCCCCTTCAGCGTCTTCCGCAGGCTGAGCGTCAAGGTCTACGGTCATCAGATGGCGTCCGCCTTGGAGATCTACCTGCAGAATCACGAGGCCGCAGGTCGAGCAGGCCACGACCTCTTCCGTCGCAGCGCGACGAATCAGCGCCGGAGACCGTACGCCGACAAGTTGGCGGCGTTGACGGACGACGTGCGTGACGATCTCGCGGAGCTGCGGTCCCTGATGCGGGATGCGGGCTTCCGAGCCAATCCCGTCCTAGCTGTCGCCTTGCGGTTGGGGGAGCGGCTGGGGCGACTGAAGCCGAACGGGCACCTGGTCACGCCGATCACCGCTCAGCGACCTGATTGAGGTCGAGGCTCTTCTCGACGCCGTCAACGCGAAGCGGGCCGGGTGGATCGCTCTCATAGCTGCCGCGCCCCTGGACCGCATCGATTCCGCCAAGATCGACGCGCTGAAGATGCGCGCCGACGACCAGATCGCGCGCCTCGAAGCCATCCACATCAGCGTCGCCGAGCGCGTGCTGAAGGCACGACCAACGTCGAGGTAGCCGAACACGCCGGCTCCCTCGGGGCCACCTCTATGGGGCTGCGCCTTGACAGGAAACCTTTTGGTTTCCTATTCTGGTGACGTGGAGGCGGTGTTCAAAGCGTTGGCGGATCCGACGCGACGAGCCCTGCTGGACGCCCTGTACGAGCAGGACGGGCAGACGCTGGTGGCCCTGACGGCGCGCCACGACCTCACCCGGGTCGGCGTGGCCAAGCATCTCCGGCTCCTCGAGGAGGCGGGCCTCGTCGTCGCCAAGCGGCGGGGCCGGGAGAAGCTGCACTACCTGAACACCGTGCCGATCCGGCTCCTCCACGACCGCTGGGTCAGCAAGTACACCGAGAACTGGGTCGCCGGCCTGACCGGCCTCAAGGACGAACTGGAGGAGTCCATGGAGAAGGTCTTCGAGATCTACATCCGCACCACCCCGGACCGGCTGTGGTCGGCGATCACGGATCCGGCGATCCGGTCCAAGTACCACTTCGGCTCGAGTGTCGAATCGACGTGGGAGCCAGGCTCTCCGTACGCGCTGGTCCACCCGGCCGCCGACGGACCGCTCGTCGAGGGGGAGAACCTCGTCGTTGAACCGCCGACCCGGCTCGTCCAGACCATGCACGCGCTGTGGGGCGAGGAGGCCGAACGCGAGGCGACCTCCCGGGTCACCTGGGAGATCGAACCGGTCGGTGATTCCTGCCGGCTGACCGTCACCCACGACGAACTGCGCGACGACGCGCCGCCCGAACTCTACGGCGGCTGGCCCATGATCATCTCGGGCCTCAAGACCTGGCTGGAAACGGGCCAGACCCTCACCACCCCCGGCTCGCTGATGTACCCGACGCCGGCCTGAAGCCAACTCGAACCTGCAGCACAAAAGGAGTAGCCATGCCTCAGACGACGCATCACCGACGTCCGCACGATCGGCATCACCGTGAGCGACCAAGATCGCGCCGTCGCCTTCTACGTGGACACGCTCGGCTTCGAGAAGCGCCTCGACGCGCCCATCAGCGACTCCATGCGCTGGATCGAGGTCGCACCGCCCGGCGCCGCCGTGTCGATCGCTCTCAACGCGACGCTCAACACCACTGACGGCGACGAATCGTCTGGTTCGGCAGCGCAAACCGACACCGGCATCCGGTTCACGGTTCCCGATGCCGACGCCGAACACATCGCCATGACCGGCGCCGGCATCACGGTCAGTGAGGTCATGCGCTGGGAGGGGGTACCGGCCATGTTCACCGTCGACGACCCCGACGGCAATCGGTTCTACGTCGTCGAAGATGTCGGTGAGGAGTGGGACGCCGAGAGCTGACTCCTCCCTACGCTGCCCTCCAATCAGGGCCCTCCTGAGCTTGTCGAAGGGCTCAGGAAGCGGGCGGCGCCGTGGAGGTGCGGACCACCAGGCGGGCGGCCAGCACGATCTGCGACTCCGGAGTCGTACCGTCCAGATGCTCGAGGAGAACCCGGGCGGCTTGTTCGCCCTTGGCCCGACTGGGCTGATGGACGGTCGTCAGCCCGAGATCGGCGGCCTGCGGCGCGGCGTCGTCGAAGCCGACGACGGAGAGGTCCTCGGGGACCCGGAGACCGAGCTCGGCGGCGACCAGCAACGCCCCTTCGGCCAGCCGATCGCTGAGACAGAGCAGTGCGGTTGGTCGGGGGACAGTGGCCAGCACCGCAGCGGCACCGGCCACTCCCTCGGCCGGCGTGCTGTCGGTGCCCCGCATCACGGGCACCCGTGACCAGTCGATCCCGTAACGCTCCGCCACCTCGCGATAGCCGGCCAGCCGGTCGCGCGTCACGGCGTACGTGGCGGCCTCCTGAACGACTGGCCCGACCAGACCCCTGCTTCCTCCCCGGCTGAGACCGAACGACACAATGCCGATCTGCCGATGGCCCAACGCGAACAGGTGGTCGGCGGCACCCGCCGCCGCCGCGCGGTCGTCGATGCCGATCCACGGCGCATCCGCCGCGCCGAGCTCGGCGAGCCGAGTCGGTCGGGGCTGATCGATCACCATGACCGGCAGCCGGCGCGCAATCATCACCGACAACAAAGGATCGTCGTCGGCCAACGACGAGGCGATGATGCCGTCGACCACCGCTCGGCTCACCGAGGCGGTGCGAAGCTGCGGGTCGGAGGATCCCGGCAGGAGCAGGAGCCCTAGGCCCGCCGACTCGACGGTGGAGGTGATCCCGGCGAGGAGTGCTCGGGTCACCGGGTCGTCGAACGCGTACGAGAGTCTGTTCGCGTACGCCACGCCGATAGCGCCGATCCGGCCGCCGCGCAGGCCGGCCGCCACCGGATCGGGTCCGGCGTAGCCCAGCCGGGCGGCGGCCGCCAAGATCCGCTGTCGAAGATCCTCGGACAGCTGATCGGGGTGGCGGTAGGCGTTCGACACCGTCTTGGCCGACACCTCGACCTCAGCCGCCACGTCGCGCAGTGTGAGGCGTTTGGGATTCGCCACCTGACCATCCTCGTTCTTCAACGTTGAAGTAGCGTATCCGTCGTGCGCTCGGGATGGTCGGTGGCCACGCTCTGTCTGGTCCAGTTCGTCGATGTCTTGGGCGTCACCAGCGTGATGACGGCCATTCCGACGATCCTCGACAGCCTCGCGGCGCCGTCGGAGGCCACCGGTGTCCTGGCGTGCGTGTACGCGATGTTCTTCGGCGGGTTGCTCGTGCTCGGCGCCCGGCTGGGTGAGGCGTACGGACACCGCCGCGTGCTGCTGATCGGCATCGTCGGGTTCGTCCTGGCGTCCCTGCTCGGGGCGGTGGCCGGTGAGATCGTCCTGCTCCTGGTAGCTCGTGCGGCCCAAGGCGCTGCTGCTGCCCTCAGCGTGCCCTGCGCATTGCGGCTTCTCCTCGAGGTCGCGCCGGAGCCGAAGTCACGGCGCAGCGCAGTCGCCTGGTGGGGTGCCGCCGGCGCAGCGGCCGGGGTGCTGGGCTATCTCGTGGGCGGGGTGTTGACGCAGGCACTGGGGTGGCGATCGGTGTTCTGGATCAATGCTCCCATCGGAGTGGTGTTGCTGGTCGGGGTCGTTGTCCTGATTGCGCCACTGGCCGCTCCGCCGACGAGCCAGCGCCTCGACGTTCTCGGAGCCGCCCTCCTGATCACCGCGGTCATGGCGGTGATCGTGGGTGCAGCGCTCGTCGAGCGACCGGAGCTGCGGCTTGGTGGCCTACTCCTCATCCTGGTCGGAGTGCTCTTCGCGGCCGGGTTCGTGGGTCAGCAACGCCGAGCCGCCGATCCGCTCATTCCCCGCGGAGCGTTCGCGTCGTCGAACCTGCGGGCCGGCACCCTCGTCTCGTTCGTCAACACCGCCACGACCAGCTCGGCCGGCGTGCTGGCGACCCTTCTGCTCCAAGCCGAGCTGGGCGCCACCCCCACCCAGGCCGGATTGACGCTCATGCCGTTCAGCCTCGGAGTCATCGCCGGTTCGGTGCTGACCCGACCGCTCGTCGGGCGCCTGTCCACGTATCGGATGGGGAGCCTCGGACTCGGCGGCATCGCGCTCGGCAATCTGATCCTCGCGCTCACTCATGGGACCGGCGCCGGAATCATCGGCGGCGTCGCGGTCGCCGGCGTTGGCCTCGGAGTCGCCGCCGTCGCCGCTACCAGCATCGGCACCGACGTCAGCGACGCACTCACCAGCAGTGCCACCGGCCTGCTCAACACCGGCGGCCAGCTCGGTACCGCGCTCGGTGTCGCAGCGCTCGTGACCCTGGCCAGCATCGTGGATTCGGCTGGCGGGCCAGGAACGGCGGTGGCCTGGGCGGTCGCCGCGGCCATTGCGGCGGTGTCTGCGGTGGCCCTGACCGTACGGCGTCGCGTAGTCGATCGCGTACCGGCAGCCCGCTGACTCAGCTCGCCCGCTCGCGCCAGTCCTCCTGGGTCGCCCGGAGGACGCGCCGCGCCATCGCCACCATGGCGGGGTCGGTGTCGAGGTAGTAGACCAGGGCTTCCAAACCTTGGGTGAGCGCCCAGCCGCGGGCCCGAGCCCACGTCGCGTCGTCGGCCCCGACCGCCGCGCGGAACCTCTCGCGCTCGGGGGCGGCGAAGAGGTGGAAGGCCCCCATCGTGTTGCCAGCCGGGTCGCCGACAGCCAGACCACCGAAGTCGAGCACGCCGCTTAGCCGTCCGTCGCTGCTCAGGAGGTTGTCGCTGCGCAGGTCCCGGTGTACCCACACGTCGGCGGAAACCCGGGGCGGCGCGTCGAGGGCCGCGGCCCACATGCGGCCGGCGATGTCCTCGTCGACCAGATCCGGCTCGATCCGGCCGGCCGTCTGCAGCTCCAGCGTGCCGCGCAGAGCCTGACGGGCCACGTGGTCGTACGGCGCCACCGGCCCGGCGCGTTGGCCGGCGAGCGCGGACGGCCCACCAGTCGGATCGACAGACTCCAGGGCGCGTACGAAGTCGGCAAATCGCCCGACGTCGTCCGCACCCAGTCCATCCGGGTCCACGGGTCGGCCGACCAGCCAGGTGACCACCGCCCACGGGAAGGGGTAGTCCGTTGTCGGTTGACCGGCGGCCACCGGCCGGGGCACCGAGAGCGGCAGGACCGGGCCGAGGCGGGGGAGCCATTCAAGTTCGATCATCAGTCCCGAGACCGATGCGGGCTTCCGCGGCAGCCGTACAGCCAGCTCGGAACCCAGCCGGAACATGACGTTGTCGGTCCCCTGGACGGGAGCGGGCTGCAGGGGCAGGTCGGCCAGGTCGGGCAGCTGGGACTGGAGGAGCCGGCCCACCAACGCACGGTCGATGGGGACCTCGTCGGCGTGGAGTCGTTCCGGCATGGCGGCGCCGTCACCCATCACGGGAGTATTCCGCGTCGGCGGGCGATGGCCGCCGCCTCGGTGCGGCCGGCGGCGCCGAGCTTGGCCAAGATGTTGGAGACGTGCACGCTCGCGGTCTTGCCGGTGATGAACAGGTGTTTGCCGATTTCGGTGTTGGAGCGCCCGAGGGCGACGAGTTCGAGCACCTCGAGCTCGCGCGGGGTCAGACCGCTGTGGCCGCCCGCGCTGGAGGGCAGGTGGGCGTCGAGGCGATCGGCCAACGGAGCGGCGCCGAGCGCGACGGCCACCTCGCGGGCCAGTCGCCGCTGCTGCTCCGCACCGATCGCGTCGCCCGAGGCGGTCAGGATGTCGGCGAGCGCCGTACGGGTGATCGCGGTCTGGTACGGGTGCCCCAGCGTGGCGAACCGCTGCACCGTCTCCTCCCACGCGGCGATCAGTTCGGCCGCAGCGGGCAAATCTGATCCGGCGAGCCAGCGCACCCGCAGCGTCTCGGCGTCGAGACGTTGGAGCCAGGCTTGCCCCTCCGGCCCCCAGAAGCCTGAAGGGTCCCGGCTCTCGGTGAGCACGGCGTGGCCCTCGGCGTTCAGGCGTCTCGCCGCGTCGAGGAGCGCCGGACGGTCATCGCTGGCCGTCTCGTCCAGATTGTCCGCGACCGCTGCGACCGCCGTCGCGGCCAGCCGGATGCGCGCCCCGAACGCGGGATGCCAGATCTTGCTGAGGACGGCGACGCCTTCGTCGTAGACCGACACCGCCTGCCCCGGCTCGCCGTTGCGCCCCGCCACCTCGATGGTCAGCCCGCAGGCGTAGATCCCGACGAGGCCGTCGACCGCCGCCCAGGAGCTCCGCAGGGCGGGCAGCTCGACGGGTTCATGTCCCCGCGCGAACTCCACCTGCAGCCGCATCAGATCGAGCAGTTGCCGCGCGACCAGCGGTGGATTCTGTCCGGCCAGATCGGTGAGCTGGAGCATCTCGTCCCAGCGGCCGCGGAGGTGCGTGAGCCACGCCAGCTCCCAGCGCGCATCGAACACCCACGGCGCCCACGGCAGATGAGCCTCGGTCCCGCGCGCGAGGGCGCTGCGGTACCACCGTTCGGCCTCTTCCCACTCGGCGTGGTCGTCGTAGGAGCGGCCGAGCAGGAACCGGGCCCGCAACTCGGCCTGGAGCGCACCGCTCGACTCGGCCCGCCGAACGGCCTCCAGCAACGCCGTACGCAGGGCATCCGGCGGCCCGGCCTTCTTCAACCCGCTCAGTGTGGTGATCACGTCGCTGGCGAGCACGCGAAGATCCAGCCGCTCCGCGAGCGCCAGCGCCTCCAGCCCCACCGTCTGCGCCTCCTCGTAATGACCGAGTGCCGACAGGATCCGCGCGTGGGAGGCCAGCACCCCGGCACGCACACTCGAACTCTCGGCGGGCAGCAGCCGGACCGCTTCGGCGGAGACGGCGAGCGGGTCGTCCTCCGGTTCGATCATGATCATGGCGTCGGCCCGGGCGGCGAGCAGGCGCGCGCGCACCCGCGGCGGGGTGTCGGCCGGCAGCCGTTTCAGCTGGTCCGCGAGCAGCGCGTCGGCGCGGAGGGGGTTCCCGCCGGCCATCAGCGCTTCGGCGGTGTCCATGACCAACTGGTCGACATCGACGTCCCCATTGATGGTGCCGGGCCGCCGCTGCGGGTCGGCGAGCAGGTGGAGAGCCTGTTCGAAGTGCCGGGCGGCGTCGTCGGGTCCGCCCACCGACATGGCCTCCCGCCCCGCCCGGATGCTGGCGTCGAGCGCGGTGTCGTAGTCCAGGGCCAGCCGGGCGTGTCGAGCCAGCTCCGCCGCAGTGCCGCTGGCCTGCCCCTGCCGCAGTGCTTCGGCGTAGCGCGCGTGCAGCCGGACCCGCTCACCGGGCAGCAAGTCGTCGTACGCAGCCTCCGCGAGCAGGGCGTGCCGGAAGGCGTAGGCCGATTCCTGCGCCACCAAGACATTGCTCTCCACCGCCTCCCGAAGGGCGGTCTCCAGGGTCGGCTCGTCGAGGCCCGACACCGCGGCCAGCTGGGAGTGGGTGACCCGGCGGCCCGCGACACTGGCGGCGCGCACCACCTGGCGGGAGCCCTCGCTGAGCTTGTCGATGCGCACCAGCAACACGTCGGCGAGGTCGGCGGGCAGCCGGTCCGCTTCGTCGGCGGCGCCGACGAGTTCCTCCACGAAGAAGGGGTTGCCGTCGGCGCGGTCGACGATCTTGGTGATCTGGTCCTCGGTGAGGGCAGCCGGGTGCAGCTGCGCCAGGAGTTGGCGGACGGCTTCCGACGGCAGCGGCTCCAGATGCAGGCGCTCGACCCCCGCGAGTCGCGACCACTCCGCCACCTGCGCGCGGAGGGGATGCCGGCGGTGCAGGTCGTCGGCGCGGTACGAGACCGCGATGGCCACCGGCCAGGGAAACGTGCGTGAGAACAGAAAACTCAGGATCTCCCGGGTGGACTGGTCGGCCCAGTGCGCGTCCTCGATGATCAACAAGGTGGGCGCCTGCTCGCCGGCCGCCTCCAGGACGGCGTGCACGGCCTCGAACAGCTCGCGGCGATCGAGACTCGCGCGCGGTGCCGCGTGCGGCGCACCGGGCCGCGACAGCAATCGAACGCCGGGCTGAAGGCGGGCCAGCACTGGGCGGGTCTCGAGGACCCGGGACACGACGGCGGGCAGGTCGGCACTGAGCCTGCCGATCACCTCGGTGAACGGCAGATACGGCAGGGCGTCGTCGCCGAAGTCGAGGCAGTGGCCGACGACGACCTGCCAGCCTTCGGCTCGCGCGTCGTCGGCGACCTCGCTCAGCAGCCGCGTCTTCCCGACTCCGGCATCGCCGTCGACGAGCACCACCGTCGAGGTCCCCGACGACGGCAACCGGGCCGGTCGGATCCCCAGGAGAGCGGTCAGCCGGCTCGTCTCGGACTCCCGGCCCACGAGGGGAGCCTGGTCAGCGTCAGGGATCGGCACGCCGACCATGATCGTGCCTGGCCGCCAAGTTCGCGAGAGTGACCGGGACATGAGGGACCGGTCGGAGTTCTCAAGAGGCTGTATTCGCCCGCGCGGGGGCCCTTCGCTGGCTAAAGTACGAGGCACCATGTCGTACCGTCGTCGAGGCCGCTGAGATGACTTCGGAATATCCGCCGGGTCCGCCGCCGGGTCCGCCGCCGGGTCCCGGAAACTCGGGGTACTCGTTCGGACCGTTCGCGCCCGGGCAGCCACCGGCAGGTGGTCCCGGCGGACCGCCCGTTCCACCTGGACCGCCCGTTCCACCTGGACCGCCCGTTCCACCTGGCCCGCCCGCCCCGTCCGAACCGCCGGGACGGCCCCGGCGCTCGTGGCCGATCATCGTGGGCGTCCTGGCCCTGGTGGTGATCGTCGTCGCCACAGCGGCTGTCTTCGCTGTCCGGGCCGTCACCGGCGCAAACCGACCGCCGACCGTGGCGTCGCCGAGCGCGCCTACGTCGACCTCTCCGACCCTCGATCCGACGCCGACCGATCCGGTGCCGACGTCCTCCGCGCCCGCCCCTAGTCCGACCGTTGTCACCCCGGCGCCGCCCGCAGGAGGCGTGGCCTCCGATGCGGTGTCCGGCTATCTGAACGCTCTGGCGGCCGGCAACGCGGTGGGCGCACTACGCTACGCAGCCCGGCCGGTGGCGCCCGCGCCGACGCTGAGCAACGCGGCGCTGGTCGAGTCCAGGCGGCGGGCGCCGATGAGCAGGATCCGGGTCGATCCGGTGACCGATCCGAACGCGACCGCGGTGCGGGCCACCTACTGGCTCGGCCGGACGCCCGTGAGCACGATCTACGACGTCGCGAAGGTCAATGGCGTGTGGAGGCTCACCGAGGTGACCAACGACCTCAACGTCGAGTTCGTGCGGGTGAGGTCGATCCCCATGAAGGTCAACGGGGTGACGGTCACCAGCAACCGGGTGCGGGTGCTGCCAGGCTCGTACGCCGTGACCACCGGCACCAGTTACTTCGACTACGGCAGCCGCAATGTGCTGCTCGTCCGCTCGCCTTCCGACCTGGTCAACGTCTACGGACTACGCGCCGGCTTGACCTCGAGCGGGCGGGGGAAGGTCAAGTCGGTGGCGCAGGGCAGTTACAACGCTTGCCTGCGCTCGCGTGCGGCGAAGCCCAGCAACTGCCCCTTCAAGTGGACCAACACCACCTATCGCTTCATCAACGGCACCGTGCGGTGGCGGCAGACGGGCAGCAATCCGTTCGGCAAGGCCCGGATCGATTACGACAGCGTCCGCGGTGACGTCGCACTCTCGATGCCGCTCCGGGTTCGGCTGTCGGGGGACTGCCGCGTCAACGGTCAGAGCGGGACCTGCAGTGGACGGGTGACCGGAACGGCAGCGGGTCGACTGAACCTGACACGCTCGCCGCTCAAGTTCGACTGGCTCTAGCGACGTGCCCGCGCGACCGTGCCGATGACCGACGCGCCCTCCTACACGGTGGCCGATTATCTGATGGATCGGCTGGTCGAGCTGGGCGTCGACCGGGTCTTCGGTGTGCCCGGCGACTTCACGCTTGCGCTACTGGATCACATGTCGGCCACCCCGGACTCGAGTGGACCGGGTGCACCAACGAACTAAACGCCGGCTACGCCGCCGACGGCTACGGGCGCATCCGCGGCATCGCCGCTCTGACGACGACGTTCGGCGTGGGTGAACTCAGTGCCGTGAACGCGATGGCGGGGAGCTACGCCGAGCACGTCGCAGTGGTGGAGATCGTCGGCGCCCCGGCGACCGGGGCTCAGGCCGCCTCGCGGATCGTGCACCATTCGCTGGGCGACGGGGTCTTCGACCACTTCCTGCACCTGCACGCCGACATCACCTGCGCGCGGGCGGCGTTGACCACCGCCACCGCCACGACTGAGATCGATCGGGTGCTGGTGGCGGTCCGCGATCTGCATCTGCCCGGCTACCTGCTGCTGCCGACCGACGTGGCTGCGGGCCCCGCAAGCCCGCCGGCCGGACCCTTAGTGGCTCCGCGGGACCCGACCGATGACGCCGCCCTGGCCGCCTTCGCGGCGGCCGCCGGCGAGCTGCTGGACGCCGTCGGTGATCTCGACGCGGTCACCGTGCTGGGTGGGGTCATGGTGCACCGGACGGGAGCCATGGCGGCCTTCCGCCAGCTGCTGGAGGCCGGTGCTGTGCGGCACGCGACCTCCTTGTGGGGCAAGAGCCTGGTCGACGAGTCCAGTCCGCGCTACCTGGGGTCCTACGCCGGGGCGGCGAGTGAACCGCAGGTGCGGCGTGCGGTCGAGGAGGCGCCCGTCTTGATCATCGCCGGAGTGCAGTTCACCGACCTGAACAGCGGATTCTTTACCCAGCAGATCTCCCGGGCGCGAACCATCGAGCTCGCGGCGCTACAGGCCAGCGTCGGGCATGCGCTGTTCGAACCGATCACGCTGCCGCGTGCGCTCAAGGCCCTCACCGAGATTGTCCGGATCCGGGCCGAGGGCCGCTCGCCGTCGTCAGCCGCCGCGCCTCCAGACGCACCACCCCCGCCGCTCACCGACGAGCAACGCAGCGCCGAGCTCGACCAGACCAGCCTCTGGCAGGGTGTCGCTGATCAGCTGCGTCCCGGAGACATCGTGCTCGCCGACCAGGGCACCAGCTTCTACGGCATGGCCACACACCGGCTGCCGCGGGACGTCATCTTCATCGGACAACCGCTGTGGGCCTCGATCGGCTACACGGTGCCGGCTCTGCTCGGCGCCTGTCTCGCCGCGCCGGGTCGCCGGGGCATCCTGTTGGTCGGCGACGGGGCGGCGCTGATGACTCTGCAGGAGCTCGCCACCGTCATGCGTGCCGATCTGGACGTCATCGTCGTCGTGGTGGACAACGACGGCTACACCGTCGAGCGCGCCATCCACGGACCCGAGGCGGTCTACAACGACATCGCCGCCGTCGACTGGGCGCGGCTGCCGGAGGTGCTCGGGCCGGGACGCCGGTCGGTCGGCGTTCGCACTCGCACCGTCGGTGAGTTCCTCGACGCCTTCGACGCCGCGATCGCCCGGGCCGGAGGCCTCACGCTCATCCAGGCCGTCGTCGACCGAAACGCCGTACCGCCGTTGCTCGCCAGCCTGGCTCGTCAGCTCGCGGAGGCGGGTCGGTTGCGTTCGTGATCATGCATGATCACCCGACCGCGCCTGCCGCAGGTACAGGTGACGCTGGTCCGCGTTGTCGGTGAGGGCGGCAGCGTTCTCGAACTCGTTCCGTGCGTCTCTACGGCGGCCGAGCAGGTCCAGGAAGGTGCCGCGCGCGGCTGCCAGCTCTGGAGACCCGGCGAGCGCGGGCTCGTCGCGCAGCTCCTCGATCAGCTCCAGCCCGACCTCCGGACTGTCGGCCATGCCCACCGCCACCGCTCGATTCAGGGCAACGACGGGCGAGGGGGTCAGATGTGACAGCACGGTGTAGAGGGCGGCGATGCGACGCCAGTCGGTCTCGGCCACGGAACGGGCCCGAGCGTGATAGGCGGCGATGGCCGCCTGCAGGGTGTACGGACCGACGCCGAGCTCCTCGGCTCGCTTCAGAGCGTCCAGACCGCGGCGAATCTGCTGGGAATCCCAGCGGCGCCGGTCCTGCTCGGCCAGCAGGAGCGGTTCGCCGCCGGGTCCGCTGCGTGCGTTCAACCGCGAGGCCTGCAACTCCATCAGAGCCACCAAGCCGTGCACCTCGGCCTGTTCCGGCTGCAACCTGGCCAGGATCCGGCCGAGGCGCAGGGCGTCGTGGCAGAGGGCTGGGCGGGTCCAATGGTCGCCGCCCGTCGCGGCGTAGCCTTCGTTGAAGATCAGGTAGACGACGCCGAGCACGGCGCTGAGTCGCGCCGGCAGCTCGGAATCCGGCGGGAGTGCGAACCGGACCTGCTGGTCGGTCAGGGTCTTCTTCGCTCGTGAGATCCGCTGGCCCATGGTGGTCTCGCTGACTCCGAATGCGCGGGCGATCTCCCGAGTCTGCAGGCCGCCCAGCGTGCGCAGCGCCAGGGCCACCTGCGAATCGGTGCTGAGCACCGGATGACAGGCCGTGAACACCAGCCGGAGCAGATCGTCGGGCACCCTCGAGTCGAGCACCTCGTCGACGTCAGCCATGGGGTCCGCCTCCTCCGGCCTGGATAGGGCTTCACGAGCGATGCCGGCGAGCTTGCGGTTGAGGTTCTGCTGGCGGCGGAAGCGGTCGACCGCCACGTGCTTGGCCGTCGCCATGAGCCACGAGGCGGGATGGTCCGGGATGCCGTCGCGCGGCCACTGGCGCAGCGCGATCTCGAGGGCGTCCTGCGCCAAGTCCTCGGCCGCCGAGAAGTCACCGGTGATGCGAGCGATGGCGGCGACGAGACGGCCTGACTCGATGCGCCAGACCGCCTCGACTGCCGCGGAGGTCGCCGTCGCCACCTAGTGCCTCACTGGGCGGAACCGCTCGGCCCGCCGGTGGGCGGCGCGAAGTCCTCGGGACCGAAGATCTTCAGGACGTCGGCCTCACCCTCCCACCCGGGCCAGAGGTCGCGGTGCACCTTGAGGAAGCGGTTGGTCCACTCGACTGCGTCCTCCTTCGCGTGAACGTCGTACAGGGCGTAGCTGATCAGCTCCTTGGATTCGGTGAACGGACCGTCGGCGGCGCTCAGCTGACCGTTCTCGAGGCTGACCCGGGTGCCCGCGGCGCTGGGCTGCAGGCCTTGTGAGTCGAGCAGGACGCCGGCGTTCGTGGCCTCCTCACCCAGGGTCATGATGGCGGACATCAGCTCTGGCGGAGGCTGCGTGCCGGGCGTGGTGACGGCCCTGAGCAACACGAGGTAGCGCATGATCATCTTCTCCTTGAGTGTGTGTATGTGTGTGTAGTTGGCTGGTAGTAGCCGAATGTTTTCGATCAGGACAGCTTCGTGTACAGGTCGTACGACGTCGTGCTCAGCCACGTCCAAGTGAGGATGATGGCGGCGACGAAGGGCAGGATGACGGCCGGGGAGGACGATCCGGACGCGAGCCCGAGAAAGGCGACACCGAAGATGACGCCGGTGAGGGCCGACCAGACCGATCGGCCGTTCCGGCCTTGGCTCCGGAATCGTCGCGCCAGTACGAAGGTGGCGACGACGAGTGCGAGGAAGCCCACGCCGGCGCAGACCAGGTGCAGGATGCCGGACAGGGTCAGCGCGACCGGCGGGCCGTCGGGTGTGCCAGCAGGGAAACCGGCCATCGGGTCGGTCGGAAAGATCCCGGCGGCCACCATGCCGAGCCCGAAGGTGGCGAGCAGCCGCGGAGCCCAGCGCCCTCCGACGCCGGTCGTCATGGCCCGGCGGTAGCCCGCGGCGGCCGCCACGATCATCAGACCGGTGACGATGAGATTGGTGATCTGCACCCAGCCGCCGGGACCATTGGCCAGCTGGCTCCACGCGTGACGGCTGAGGTCGAAGCCGTCGCGCACGGCCGCCTGGAGAAGACTGACCGTCACGTAGAAGGGGCCGGCAATCACGCCGAAGCCCAACAAGGATCTGGTCACCCGGTCCGTGCGCATGCAGATCGGCTCAGCGCTGACCGGATGATTCGAGGTTGCGGCACTCTGTGAGCTGGAGATCGTAACCATAACAACTCCCTTGTGATGAGATCCGCCCTTGCGGACCTGTTGCCTCCTCCTCGAACGGATCTTCACGATCTCGACATCGGACTGGGAGAAATCTTCTAATGGACGGGCACTACGGTCGTCCAAAGAATGTCACGTTGCTACGATCCCCGGATGCCGTAAGTGAGGTGACCTTCCCGCCCGGCCAGGCGATGATGACTCGGTGACCGCCTCCGTCGTCTCCGTACATCGGCATGGCGAACACTCGTTCAGCAAGCCGGCGGTGGAGGCGATCGAGTTGATCGAGGGCATCGGGGTGGCCGGAGACGCGCACGCGGGTACGAGGGTCCAGCACTTGTCCCGCGTCGCCAAGGATCCAACGGCTCCCAACCTGCGGCAGGTGCACCTCATTCACGAAGAGTTGTTCGACCTCGTCGTCGCGGCCGGCTTCACCGTGGCGCCGGGAGACCTCGGGGAGAACGTCACCACGCGTGACCTCGAGCTGCTGAAACTGCCCGTCGGCACCCGCCTCCGGGTCGGAAACGCTGTCCTGACTCTCACCGGCCTCCGGAATCCATGCCGTCAGATCGACAACTACCAGCCGGGTCTGCTCAAGCAGGTGCTCCGCCGAGGCGACGACGGCACCCTCGCCAAACTGGCGGGCGTGATGAGCATCGTGTCCCGAGGCGGGACCATCCGACCCGGTGACGCGATCGAGATCGACCTCCCGCCGGAGCCGCACTTTCCGCTCATGGGCATCTAGCCGGTTCGAACCCGCTGACGGGTGGATGCTTGGCCAAGCTTGGCCAAGGCGGAGTAGCATCAAGGCATGCTCGTGAACGTCGGCCAAGCTAAGACGCAGCTTTCGATGCTGCTCGCGCGGGTCGAGGCCGGAGAAGTCGTCGAGATCGCCCGCGCCGGCGTGCCGGTCGCTCGGCTCGTTCGCGTCGAAGCGCCGACGGCACCGGGGGAGCGGTTCCGTGCCGCCCGGGGATCCTTGTCCGGCCAGATCACGCTGAACGAGGACTTTGAGTTCTCCGAAGCCGAGTTGGACGAGTTCCTCGACGAGTCAGCGTGAGACTGCTCCTCGACACCCACGTTGTTCTTTGGCAGCTGGCGGGGTCACGGACGCTTTCTTCGGCGGCGGTGGAGGCGATCGATGACGCCACCGAGTTGCTGTTCAGCGTGATCTCCTTCGCCGAGATCGGTGTCAAGGTCGCACTGGGCAAACTCGCCGTACCGCCCGACCTCCGCCAGCGAGTAGGCGCGAGCGGCGTTCACCTCCTGCCGCTGGCGGCCGAGCACGGACTTCGAGTCGCGGATCTACCGCTTCATCACCGCGACCCCTTCGACCGCCTGCTGATAGCCCAGGCGCAATCCGAGCAGCTCCGGGTCGTCACTGCCGATCGCCGCTTCGCCGACTATGACGTGCCGGTGATCGACGCGTTCTGAACGTCTAAGGGGAGAGCGGCTGCACCACGTAGCGGCCACCGTCTTCGACGACGACGACGCCTTCGCCCTTGCCCAGCGCGGAGATCGTCTGCCCGACGAGCCCGAGCACCGCCGCCTCGTTAGTGGGGCTGTGACCGACCACCAGCGCACGGCCGCCCTCCGGCAGCCTCTCGACGATGCGCTGCAACGCCGCGCCCAGCAGCCTCGACTCCTGCTCGACGAGATCCGGATCGGCAGTCCGCATCTCCTCCACGGACGCTCCCTTGCCGGCCGCCTTCGCGGCCTCCCGCCACCGTTCCTCGACCGAGGATCGCAGCCCGGTCTCGGTAGTGATCGGCATCAACTCCTGGCTCGCGGCCAGACGCAGGATGGTCAGCATCTCGGTCGCGCGGTCCGCCCCGCTGGAAACAAATGACGCGTACGGAGGGTGCAGACCGGTGCGGCCGATCTCCTCGGCGTCGAAGACGCCCTGCTCACTCAGCCGGTCGTCGTCGTTGTCGGTGTGCCGGCGTAGCTCGACGTAGCGCATGCTCACATCCTGCCCTGATGGGCGACTGCGCGGTGTCGGCGGTGGGCCTCACACCCGGGCCCGCCAACGGCGTTCGAGCCCGCGAAGCAGGGCCGGGTAGACGACGAGATAGCGCAGTGGCTTGATCATCGCCAGGTACGCAACGCCGAGCAGCCCGTTCGGTTTGACCAGCACCGCGAGCTGACCGCGATAACTCGAGGCTCCGTCGGGAACCCAGCCGAGATGTAGGACGGCGTGGACGGTCTGGTTGGCCAGCTCCGCCGCCCATTCGTCCTCCGTCTCGTAGATGAGGCTGAACGGCCGGATGTCGAAGCCAGGGTCGGTCGGTGCGGCGCGGAGGTCCGGCGGCAGCCGGTCGCGGAGCGTGGAAACCCGGTAGCCGAGCCCGTCGTCGGCATTGTCCCAGCCGAGCAGTGACCCGAGCCGCAACCGCGCCGCCCAGAGCAGGCGGACCAGTGCCGGGGCGTCTCGGGGAAAGTCTCCGGCGAAGAATTCCGATGCCAGCCGGGAGAACTCGTCCCGGCCGCCCGGGGTGTTGAGTGCCCATACGTCCTCGAGCGTGAAGTCCGGGGTCAGCTTGTGGATGCGCCACCGTTGCGAGGTGTGGGCCGCGTCTGGCAGCTTCACTGGATTGTTCCTCCGCGCGAGCTCGCTGTCGGCGGCAATCCGAGCAGCCCGCGGACTGCTCGCTCGGCCATCTCCACGTCGTACGGTTTCCGCCCGGCCAGCGCGATGCCGACAGCTTCCAGCGTGCTCAGATAGGCATTGGCCGTGTCATCGGGAGGCGGGCCGGGAGGGACCGCGCCACTGCGGCGTCCGGCGTCGACCAGGCGGGCACAGGTCGCCTCGAGCGGGTCGAGGATGTCGGTGATCGCCCGGCCGACCCGATGGTGCTGGCCGGCGAACTCGACTCGGAGGGCCATCATGACGCGGGCCACGTCGCGGCGGCAGTACACGGCGTGCGCGCGAGCCATGCCGATCAGCGCCCTGACCGGATCCGACTCGTCCGCGGCGAGGTGCCCCACCTCCGCGGTCCAGGTCTCCTGGATCCAGGCCACTACCGCGAGAGCGAGCTCCTCCTTGTTGGCGAAGAGATGATAGAGGGCTCCCCGGGTGTACCCGGCGTCACGGGCCACCTGGTCCAGGGTGAGGTTGGCGTATCCGTAGGTGGAGAACCCCCTCGCCGCAGCCTGCAGCAGCGCGTTCCTGGTTCGGGCGCGGCGATCCGCCTGGGTGCGCCGCGACCTCAGTGACGTGATCATGTCCTTGCCTTACATACAAACATGTATGTATGTTAACAGGATTCGCGATAATCGCCGAGCGACGACGGAGGTTGTGAGAGTGAAGATTCCGCCGGTGGAAGCCGCGCGCGTGGCGGTCGAGCAGCGCCTACCAGTCGATGCCGGCCCCTCCCTCGGCACGATGGCCGACCCCGACTACGCCGACCTGTTCGTCATGACTGGCGATGTGCCGGGGGATTCCCCGGAGCGCTGGGCCCGCGCCATGTTCGATGACGTCGCCGGGCTGACCGGACAACTCATCTGGCGAGGGATTCTCCGCCTGCGCTTGGCTCCGCGGGCGGCGCCTGGCCACATCGCCGGCTGGCGGATTGCCGATGCGAACGACCTGTGGGTCCGACTCGAGGCCCGCGGGCCTCTCGTTTCCGGGCAACTGGTCGTTGAGGTGGGGGAGGGCAAGGTGTCGCTCGCGACGACCGTTCGGTACGACCGTCCGCCGGCGGCGTGGATCTGGTCGCGATTGTCGGCTGTTCACCGACGGAAGGCGCCGGCGCTGCTGTGTGAGGCCCTGGCCCTGCTGGCGACCGATCAGCTGGCGTCAAGAGCAGATCCGGAATGAGCGGGTGACCAGTTGGGGACGCAGCCCGACGAGCACTCGATCATCGGCACTTCCACGCGCGCCGAACCGATGACCGACCGGGCGTCGGCGCCCTGAGTCACCAGCTACGCCTTCTGGCCGTACAGCCGTGCGATGTCGGGGGAGTCGAGCCAACCCTCGTACGCACCGGACTGGGGCCAGCCCTTGGGCGAGTCCTGCCAGTCCTCCTGGCGTCCCCACGGCAACAGATCGATGAGCGGGAAGGTGTGGCTCAACTGCTCGGTCCCGCGACCGGTGGTGTGCCACGTGCGGTAGACGTCGTCACCGTCGGTCAGGAACACGTTCACCGCGAAGCCTCCGTCGAGCGGGGCGTCCATGTCGGCGCCGAACGAGCTGTCGGCGGTGGAGTACCAGGTCATCTGGTTGCCGACCATCCTCTTGTACGCCAACGCGTCCTCGAGCGGCCCCTGGGTGACGACCACGAAGCGCGCGTCGTAGGGCTCCAGGAAGTGGAGGCGGGTGAACTGCGAGGTGAACGACGTGCACCCGCCACACTGCCACTCGGCCCCGGGAGACCACATGTGGTGGTAGGTGATGAGCTGGCTCTTGCCCCCGAACACGTCGCGCAATCGCACCGGCCCGTCGGCGCCCTGCAGGGTGTATTCGGGCAGCTTGACCATCGGCAGCCGGCGGCGCTGCGCCGCGATGGCGTCGAGCTCTCGGGTGGCGGCCTTCTCCCGGACGCGGAGCTCGTCGAGTTCCCGCCGCCAGGTCTCGGCGTCCACCACGGGAGGCAGGGCAGTGGTTGTAGGCATGACAGCTCTCCTCTCCTGAGGGATCAATTCAAGGGTATTGACCAGCCGGTCGGGTGATAGTCATCGGTCGTGACGTCAGCAGGCTACTTGTTGGTGCCCTGCGAGACCGAGCCCTGCAGCTGGCGCTGGAAGATCAGGTAGACGATGAGCACCGGGACGACGGTGATCACCACCGCGGCGAACAGAGCACCGAAGTCGACCGAGTAACCGGCCTGCGAGGCGAAGGCCGCCATGCCCTGGGTCAGCACGTAGTTCTCCGGATTGCTGTTCAACGCGACGGGGAGTAGGAACTGGTTCCACAGACCGACGAAGTTCAAGATCGCCACGGTGGCCAGGCCCGGCCTGGCCATCGGCAACATGATCTGGAAGAAGGTTCGCCACTCGCCGGCCCCGTCCATCGCCGCGGCCTCGGCGATCGACTTGGACAGCGACCGGAAGAAGGCGTACAGGAAGAAGACCGTGAACGGGAAGGCGAACGCGGCGTACGTCACGATCAGACCGGGCAGCGTGTTCAACAGCCCGATACCGCGGAGCACGAAGAACAACGGCACGATGGCCAGGAACACCGGAAAGGTGAGTCCGGCCAACATGGCGTAGTAGATGATCTTGTTCCCCGGGAACGAGAAACGGGCCAGTACGTACGCGCTCATCGAACCGAACAGCATGGTCAGCGCCAGCGAGCAGGCGACGACGATGACCGAGTTGAAGAAGAAGCTGCCGATTCCGGCCGTCGTCCAGGCGTTGACGTAGTTGTCGAAGTTCCAGTTCGCCGGCAACCCGAAGGGTGAGGCAAAGATCTCCGAGCTGGTCTTGAACGAAGACATGATGACCCAAAGCAGCGGCACGATGACGAGCGCCGACCAGATGATCAACACGCCGTGGGAGAACACGCCGACCGCCGCGTCGCCGGTGCCGCCGGACCCTCGCGAGGACCCGGACCGATGCGGGTCGCGCGGCTCGGTCGACGTCGTGCCCGGTTCGTGTACGGAGGTTTTCACGTCACTCATTCGGCCACCTCACTCTTACCGCCGGTAAGCCGGTTGATCCCGAACACCAGGCCCGCGTAGGCCAACGTGATCACGGCGAGCGTCACGCCCATGGCGCAGGCGTAGCCGAACTGGCCCTTGGTGAACGCCGTGGTGAACAACTGCTGCGACATGACCAGGGTCGAGTTCTCCGGTCCGCCACCCGGTGCGAGAGCTGCCACGTACACGAACGCGTCCAGAGCCAGGATGCCCATGTAGATGAAGGCCGTCTGGACGTTCTCCCGGATCAGCGGGATGGTGATCGAGATCGCGGTCCGGAAGCGGCCCGCACCGTCGATCCGGGCCGCCTCGTACACCTCGGCCGGCACGCCCTTGATCGCGGCGATGAACAGCACCATGTAGAAGCCGACGAGGCCCCACACGATCGCGAACATCACCGCGGGACGCGCGGTGCGCACGTCGCCGAGCCAGGGGAACGAGGTGAACTGCTCGAAGCCGAGGCCGGTAAGTATTCCGTTCAGCAGGCCGCTGTTGGGATCGTAGATCTGCGACCAGATGAGACCGATGACGATCGCCGGCACGACATACGGAAAGAACGACACCACGCGATAGAAGCTGGAGTTGCGCAGTCCACGGACGTTGCCGCGACCCGAGCCGCCAACGGTCACCAAGGTGGCGAAGAACAAGGCGATCGCGATGGTGACGATTGGCAGCACGATGGCGAGGATGATGTTGTTCCCCAGCGACTTCATGAAGATGTCGTCGGCGATCAGCTTGCCGTAGTTCTCCAGCCCGACGAACTTCATCTCCGGGCTGAAACCGGTCCAGCTGGTCAGCGAGAAGTACGCCGCCTGGACGAACGGCGACACGACGAACGCGAGGTAGCCGGCCACCGGCACGATCAGGAACACCAGGAAGAAGGTGACCCGGTCGAAGGTCAGGTTGCGCTGGCGCCACCGCCGCGACGCCAGCAGCCTGACCCCGCCGGAGGCCCGGGGGGTAGCGGTGTCGAGCGCAGTCACGGACTCGAACCCTTTCACTTGACCTCGACCTTCTTGATGGAAGTGTCGTTCGCCGTCTTGTCGGTGATGCCCTGTAGCCCCTTGGTGAGGGTCGCGACGTCGGAACCGCCCTGCAGGAAGGTGTTCCACAGCACCAGCATGTCGGTGTTCAGGCCGTAGAGATCGATGAAGTTCCAGCTGAAGACGTTGTCACCAGCGCCTTCGAGCAGTTTCACCTGGGACACCAGCGCGGTGGAGCCGAAGCCGTCGTCGGGAACGGTGCCCTTGACGATGGTGGACGAGAAGGTGGTCTTGGCGAAGTTCGTCGCCGCCTCCTTGGACAGCATGGCCCGCATGAACTCCTTGCCGCCCGCCACGTTCTTGCCCTGCGTCGGGACGATGAAGCCTTCGCCGGCGGTGGAGTGCATCGCCTCCCAGGGCAGCGACGAGTCGCTGGACACCACCGGTTCCGGCGCCCCGGTCATCTCGAAGCCGGCCTTGGTCTGCTTCTTCATCTCGTTCTCGATCCAGCCACCGCTGGGGTAGAGGATGAAGTCCTGCGCGTTGCTCCACTGGGACTGGGCGGCCGTGAACTGGGTGCCGGCGCCACCCGGCTTGACGTAGCCGGCGTCGATGATCTTCTTGAGACCGGTGAAGACGGCCTGCACCGGCTCCAGCGACCAGCAGTTCGGCTTGAGGTTCTCCAGCGCCAGCCGGACCTCGTCGCCGCCCTGTTTGATCGCCGAGGCGATGGCCATCGTCTGGTAGTAGGTCGCGGCCTCCTTGCCCCAGCCGAGCAGGAACTTTCCCTTGCCCTTGGCGTCGGCGCCCAGCGCCAGCATCTCGTCGTACGTCTTCGGGACCGTCCAGCCGTTCTCCTTGAACAGCGACGCCGAATACCACAGCGCGTACACCGTGAGCACGTAGTTGAGCTGGACGAACTTGCCGTCGAAGGTGCCCGGCTCGGTCACGCCGGCGAACAGGGTGTCCTTGATCACCGTGCCCTCGTAGTTCTTCGCCTCGATGACGGACGTGAGGTCCTCGAGCTGGTCGCGGATGGTATTGATGCCGATCAGGCCCTCACCGGAGTTGTCGATCACGTCCGGCGGGTTGCCGGCGACGAACCGGGGCTGGAGGGTCTGGGCGATCTTGGTCGCCGGCGTCACCTTGACGGTGGATCCGGTCTGCAACTTCTCGACCTGCTTCGCCGCGAACTCGGTGTAGGCGACGCCGTACCCGCCGTTGAAGATCACCGCTTCGACGGTGGAATTGGCCGCCATGCCGAACGGGTTCGTGTCGCTGACCGGACCACCGGCGGGCGCGCTGGCGCCCGGGGCCGGGCCGGTCCCGGAGGTGGCGCACGCGGCCAGCGAACCTCCGGTGACGGTCAGGGCCGCGAGCCCGAGAGAGCCGCGGAGAAAGTCGCGCCGCTGCAGCGGACGATCGGTGATGCTCATGAGATTGCCTCCAGGTCGGTTGTGGGTTGAGTGATCACGAATGGTGTGGAGGATCAGGCGATGGCTCAGGTGCCGCGCCTGATCCGGTCGCCGTACTTCTGTTCGAGTTGAGCGTTGTGCTCGTCGCCGCCGGGGATGTTGGCGGACAGGTAGAGGGGAGGGACTTCGCCGGTGGCGCTCGATCCGCTCGGCCACGCCGATGGTCAGCAGTTGGGCGATGAAGGCGCTGGTGATGGACGACACCGAGCCCGCCGGCACTCCTCCGGTCAGCGCGAGAGTGGCGTCGCCGTACGGCGCCAGGTTGTCGATCACGACGTCGGCAACGTCGCAGAGCCGCTGACCGCTTTCGGTGCTTGGGCGTCACTCGCATGGTGTGCTCCATCGACGTCACGGCGATCACGGGGTGGCCGTTCTCCTTGGCCAGCAGGGCGAAGCCGACGATGGAACCGTTGACACCCGAGTTCGAGGCGATCACGAAGACGTCGCCGGGCTGGATCGGCGACAGGTCCCAGAGCTCGGTGACGATCGCCGGATTCCGCTCCAGCCCGGAGCCGCCGAGCACGTCCAGGGAAAGAGTCCCGCGGAGCACGAGGTCGCGGAGGGCGATCTTGTTGGTGGGGATGAGGCCGCCGGCCCGGCCGGCGATCTCCATGGCGAACGACTCCGAATGCCCGGTGCCGAACGCGTGGACCACGGCGCCCGACACCACGGCCCGCGTCAGCACGTCGATGGCCTCGTCGAGTCCACCGTCCGCCGCTGTCTTGGCGAGTTGCTCGACTCGGGTTTGTACCTGCTGGGCGAAGTCACCCACCAGTCGCGGCGAACGTGCTCGCTTCGCTCATGCAGACCTCCCTCACGACGTTGCGACTCGGACGCCGATGCGAGGAGACCGCGCAACGCCGACGCCGCCAGCTTGTCGCTCGAGCGGTCGAAGCTCTGCTGGGCGACGAGCAGGTAGAGCAGGTCCAGGACGAGCAGCTGACCGTGCTTCGCCGACAGATCGTCAGGCTGAAGGAACTGCTCGTAAACCGACGTCACGATCGCGAGGTCGGCCAGCTCGGCCAGCGGAGAGGCCGGGTTGTTGGTGATCGTCACCGTGCACGCACCGGCGCGGCCGGCCTCCGCGAGCATCTGCAGGGTCTCCTCGGTGCGTCCCGTGGTGGAGATGCCGATCGCCACCGTCCCGGCGTCCTGGATCGCCGCGCTGGTCAGCCCGGTGTGCACCTCCGCCCACGCGTACGCCTTGATCCCGATCCGGTAGAGCCGGCCCTGGAGTTCCTCGGCGAGCATCGCGCTGCCGCCGACACCGTAGATGTCGACGTGATCGCTGCGCGCGATCCGACGGGAAACCTCGGCCATCACGCTCAGATCGATCGCCGAGGTGGCCTGCCGGAGCGAGCGGATGTGGCTGCTGATCAGCATGCGGAGCAGTTCTTCGGGAGTGTCGTCGGGCCCGAATCCGCGGCCGATCTCGGTGGCCCAGGAGTCCATCATCGGATCCACCGTGGCGCTGCGGCCGAGATCGGTCGCGAGGCCGACGCGCAGTTCCACGTAGCCGGAGTAGCCGATCATCCGGCAGAACCGGGTGACCGTCGCGGCCGACGTCTCGGCCCGCTCGGCCAGGTCGTTGATCGACAGTGTCAGCGGCGCCTGAGGTTCGCGGAGCAGGAAGTCAGCGACGCGCAGCGACCGCCGATGGCATGTCCGGCAGGAGGGCTCGGATCCGGTCGGCCACGGCTGGTGCGTGCTCCTGGGTGACGGCCGCCCGCTCCGTGGTAAGAATTCGTATCTCCTGGCATTACCTCGGCTGAAAATTTCTCTTACGATAAGGTAACCGCCCCAGCTCAGCAAGTCCCCGCAGCCGACCGATACCGGACCGATACACAACCGATGTCAGCAACGGATTAAGCACCGAGTCCGCTGTTGCTCGCCGTCGACGCGGGCGGCACCAGCACGCGGGCGCGTCGTGCTCGACATCGGTGGTCATGTCCACGGCTACGGACGGTCCAGCGGCGGAAACCCCACCGCCGTGGGGATCGACGCCGCGGTGACGGCGATCGGTGAGGCCGCCGTCCATGGCCGGGGCCGGCGGCCTGGAGCGTGAGCGCCACACCTCGGTCGACCATCGCGATGGCGGGGGAGAAGACGGCCCGGTTCGCCGAGGCAGGTGACCGACCGGCTCGCGGCGCTGGGCTGGCGGCAGGTCATCCTGCAACACGACCTGCTCGGCATGTTCGGCTCGGGGACCCACCTGCTCGACGGATATGCCCTGATCGCCGGCACCGGGAGCGTGGCCGCGCGGGTCGTCGGCGGGCAGCTCGAGCAGGTGGTCGGCGGCCGCGGGTGGCTGCTCGGCGACGCGGGCAGTGGCTTCTGGATCGGGCAGCAGGTCGCTCGGGCGGTGATCGCCGCGCTCGACGGGCAGCAGCCGCCGACCGCGCTCACCCCGCTGGTCCTGCGGGCCGCCGGCGTCCGAGCCCGATCTGAGCTCCGCCGGCCGGTCGGACGCGCGCCGTGCGGGACCTCGTCTCGCTGTGCTATGCGCGGCCTCCGGTCCAGCTGGCCGAACTCGCCCCGCTCGCCTTCGCCGTCCACGACGATCCGACCGCGCGCGCGATCCTGGTGGCCGCGTCGCAGGCGCTGGCCGATCTGGTCGCCGCCGTCGCCGTCCCCGAGGTGGTGGCCGGTCCGATCGTGGCCGGTGGCAGCGTCCTGGTCCGCGGGTTGCTGGCCGCGCCGGCGGACCTGCGCCGCGCCCTCGTCCCGATCGGCGGCGACGCCGAGTTGATCACCGTGTCCGACGGTGTGGTGGGCGCCGCCGTGCTGGGGTTGCGCAGCGCCGGGATCACCGTCGACGAAGCGCTGTTCGCCCGCGTGCGCGCAGAGGTCGAACGGCATGCGTAGCGTGCCCTGATGCCTTGAAAGCTCAGGCGGCGATCGACTGTCCCACACGGGCCCTGACGCTAGAACCGCTGCCAGCTCGGCTTGTGGGCGTAGGTGTAGCGGTAGTAGTCGCCGAGGACGAGCCCGGCCGGCGGCCTCCTCGTCGACGATGACGGTGGCGTGCGGGTGGAACTGCAGGATCGACCCGGGGCAGATGGCCGACACGGGTCCCTCGACGGCCGCGGCGATCGCCGCCGCCTTGGCGCTCCCCTTCGCCACGAGCAGCAGCTCCCGCGCCTCCATGATCGTGCCGAGACCCTGCGTCACGCAGTGGGTGGGGACCTCGTCCGGGCGGTCGAAGAACCGAGCGTTGTCCTCCCGGGTCCGGGGCGCCAGCGTCTTCAGCCTGGTCCGGGACGCGAACGACGACGTCGGCTCGTTGAAGCCGATGTGCCCGTTGGCGCCGATCCCGAGGATCTGCAGGTCGACCCCGCCCGCATCCCGGATCGCCTGCTCGTACGCCGCACACGCCGCCTCGAGGTCGCTGGCCCGTCCGTCGGGCACCGCGACCTGGGACGGGTCGAGGCCCAGCGGTTCCACCACCTCGCGGCGCAGGACGGAGGCGTACGACTCCGGATGGTCCTCGGGGATGCCGACGTACTCGTCGAGGGCGAAGCCGCGCATCCGGCTCGGATCCAGGGAGCCGTCGCGCACCTGCTGGGCGAGCTCGGCGTAGATGGCCAGCGGCGACGACCCGGTGGCGAGCCCGATCACCGGGGCCGTCCGGCGGCTGATGGTCTGCGCGACCTTGCGGGCGGCGAGCTCCCCGACGTCGGCGGCGGACGGCTGGATGATCACTTCCATGGCGTGACCAACCTAGGCTACTCGTGTCCCTCAGCCCTCCGGGACACCGCCGGGCGGATCAGCGACTGGCACGAGCGTGCCGAACGCCTGTTCGGCCACCCGGCCGCGACAGCCATCGGCCGGCCCGTCGATCTCATCGTTCCGGAGCATCTGCGCAGCGCCCACCACGCAGCGAGAAGTAGGAAACGCATCCCGTCAGGCGCCGCAGAGGTGTATTTGCTACTTCTCGAGCGCGAACAGCGCCCTCTTGGTGTCGGGATCCGCCCGCGTCGTTCGTCGTCTCGTCATGACGACTCAAACCCAATCCGCCACGGAGCTCGCCTCGCCCAGTCGCGCGATTATCCGGCGCCCCGCGTTCACCGGCCTGAGCGCGATCGAACGAGCGCGGCACCCGTGGAACGCGCTCCGCGAACTGCTGACCGGTGTCGCTCAGTCGCCGCCGTCGATCGACTGCACGCCGCGAATGCTTGTCGGTCCGAACGCGTGTGTGGTGTGGTCGACTGGGCGAGGAGCGAACGGGATCCGGGACTGACCGTGCGCTTCTCCAGACGGCGTCGAGGAAGCGGTTCGGGAAACGGGTAGCCGGTGCACGGGTTGGATCAGCTCGTCGGGCGCGAGCGGGAGCAGCGGATTCTCGCTGGGTTGATCAGCAACGCTCGCAACGGGATCGGTGGATCGATCGTGATCCGTGGCGATCCCGGGATCGGAAAGACCGCGCTGCTCCAGGACATGGCGAGTCGGGCCGGCGGAGTCCAGCACGTTCATCTCGTCGGGTTCGAAGCCGAATCCTCACTCGCCTTCTCCGGCCTGCAGCGGCTGGTGCTGGCCCTGACCGACCACGTCGCTGCCCTGTCCGACCGGCATCGGCAAGCGTTGCTGATTGCGACGGGATCCGTCGAGGCGCCGCCGCCGGACCGCTTTCTCGTCGGATTGGCGACCCTGGGCCTGCTCGCCGAAGCCGGTCAGCACACTCCGCTGATCTGCACCGTCGACGAGGCGCACTGGTTGGACCCCGAGTCCCTCGAGATTCTCGCCTTCGTCGCGCGCCGGCTGAAGGCTGAATCGGTGGCCATCCTGTTCGCCATGCGTGACGATCCGGAGCTGGACGTCCGGGTGGCGGGCATTCCGACGCTGCGGCTGTCCGGACTCGAGCCGCAGGCAGCGGTCGCGTTGCTGACGACCTCCCTCACCGGCGCGATCGATCCGCTGGCCGCCGCCCAGATCGCGCGGGCCACCGGTGGCAATCCGCTTGCGCTGACCGATCTGGCCCAGCGAGCTGTCGATCAAGCAGCTCACCGAGTCGAGCCTGGCGGACGAGCCGATCCCGGTCGGCCATCACCTCGAGACTCACTACGCTACGGCAGGCGCGGCAACTTCCACCGGCCGTCCAGAAGTGGCTGCTGATCGCGGCGGCCGACTCGACCGGGAACCTGGAGTTGATCATGCGAGCCGCCCGGAAGCTCGGTCTGGATGATCGTGCGGGCAACGAGGCCGAGCACGCTCGACTGGTCGACGTCGGCCAGGCCGTCCGTTTCCGGCACCCTCTCGTACGGTCGGCGATCTACAACTCCGCTCCCGGTACGGATCGCCGAGCTGCGCACGGGGCACTGGCCGTCGCCGCGATGGGCTCGGGCCGTCCCGATGTCGAGGCCTGGCACGCGGGCAAGGCGCAGATCGGCCTCAATCCGCAGGTCGCCGACCAGCTGGAGCTCGTCGCGGATCGCGCCGGTCGGCGCGGCGGCTTTGCGTCACGTGCCAACGTCTTGGCCCAGGCGGCGGCCCTGACCCCGTCGGGCCGAGCCAAGAACGCGCGTCTGATCGCCGCGGCCGAGGCCGCGCTCTCGGCCGGCGCCGCCCACATCGGTCTCGATCTGGTCGACCGTCTCGACGACGACACCTTGGACGAGATCCAACGATGCCGGGTGGCGACGGTGCGAGCGTCGTTCGCGCTCTTCACTCCCAACCCCAGCGAGCTCGTCTGGGGGACGGCCCGTCTGCTGGACGCCGCGGCGGTTGTACACGGAATCGATCCCGAGCTCGAGCAGACGACACTGATCCGGGCCTTCGAGCATTGCCTTCCGCCCGAACGGTTGACGCAGGGCGTCACGCTTCGCGAGCTCGGACTGCGACTCGGCGCCGGTGCCGGCGTGGCCGAGGGCGTCTCCTCCGTCGTGCTGGACGGCCTGGCCGCGCACGTCCTGCTGCCCTACGCCGAAGCCGTTCCGATCATGCGCACCGCGGTCGAGACGTTGCTGGGTCTGGAGGACGACGCTGAGCTTCTGCGGCTCGGAGCCGTGAGCGTGGCGCTGACCACCGCGCTGTGGGACCACCAGGCGCGTGCGACGTGCCTGAAACGGGCCGCCGAGGCGGCCCGGAACGCCGGATCTCTCCAGTTGCTCGACACCGTGCTCTGGATCCTCGCGCTCACCGAGCTGACCGCCGGGACCCCGCGTCGGGCGGGCGAGTACATGGACCAGGTCCGCGAACTTCGGCGGGCCATCGGCTATGAAGCCGAGCACGTGGTCAACGCCGCTTACCTGGCCTGGACCGGAGCGCCTCGACCCCAGGTCGAGGCGCTCGCCGAGGCGATGCGGCTCTCCGGCTTCGGCGGCGTTCACTCCTCGGCGGTCGCCGCGCTCGCGACCCGGGATCTTGCCGAAGGCCACTATCGCGATGCCTACCAGCGGCTCGAGCCGCTGATCGACGATCCCTTCCTCCAGGTCACCCCGATGGAGTACGCGGACTTCATCGAAGCCGCCACCCGTGGGGGCGCGCCGGCCGCTGCTGCCCGGCTCGTGCCGACCCTGTCCGCGATGGCGGACGCCAACGGCTCCGCGTGGTGTCAGGGGGTGGCGGCGCGGTCCCGGGCTCTGGTCGCGGCTGAACCGGAGGCGTCGTACGTCGAGGCGATCGACACGCTGAGCGGGGCCGGTGTCGACGTTGATCTCGCTCGAGCCGAGCTGCTCTACGGCGAGTGGCTTCGGCGCCGGAAGCGACGTCGCGACGCGCGGACCCACCTCCGGCGCGCGGCCGGCCGGCTGGAGGAGGCCGGCGCGGTGTCCTTCGTCGAGCGGGCCCGGAGCGAGCTCGAGGCCACCGGCGAGCGCGTCGCCGCCCGGGTTCGAACCGCGATCGACCTGACCTCGCAGGAAGCCACCGTGGCCCGCCTCGCCGCCGAGGGCCGGACGAACGCCGAGATCGGCTCCAGCCTCTTCATCAGCGTCAATACCGTGGACTACCACCTACGCAAGGTCTTCCAAAAACTCGGGATCTCCTCTCGTCGGCAACTCTTCGATCGTCTCGGGGCATCCGACTAGCCCTCACCACTACGTGCCGTACGTGGTTCGGTGGGACGATTGCGTCGTCAGGCTCAACACCATGCCCTTCATCACCACCGACGACGGCGCCCAGATCTTCTACAAGGATTGGGGATCGAGCGGAACGCCCGTCCTCCTCAGCCACGGTTGGCCGTTGAACGCCGACGCCTGGGAGGCGGCGGCGCTCTTCCTCGCCGAACAAGGTCACCGGGTCATCGCCCACGACCGGCGCGGACACGGCCGGTCGAGCCAGACCTGGCACGGCAACGAGATGGACACCTACGCCGACGACCTTGCCACCCTCATCGACACGCTCGACCTGCGCGAGCTGACGCTGGTCGGGCACTCCACCGGCGGAGGCGAGATCGCCCACTACGTGGGCCGGCACGGAACCGAGCGGGTGGCCAAGCTGATCTTGGTCTCTGCCGTCCCACCCTTGATGCTGCGTACAGACGAGAATCCCGACGGGCTGCCGATCGAGACCTTCGACGAGATCCGGGCCGGGGAGGCGGCCGACCGTTCCCAGCTCTACCGTGACCTCGCCGACGGGCCGTTCTTCGGTCACAACCGCAACAACGACATCTCCCAGGGTGTCCGCGACGCCTTCTGGTTGCAGAGCATGGCGTGCGGACATCGCGGTGCGTACGAGTGCATCGCCGCCTTCTCCGCCACCGACTTCCGCGGGGACCTGGCGAAGATCGACGTGCCGACGCTTGTCATCCACGGCGACGACGACCAGATCGTCCCCTTTGCTGTCGGCGGCCGGCGCTCCGCGGAGATGATCAACGACGCGGTGCTGAAGGTCTACGAAGGGGGTGCCCACGGACTGCCTGACACCGATCGGGACCGGCTGCACGCCGATCTCGTCGAATTCATCAACGCCTGAGGGGAAGGAAAACGATCATGAATGACGCCGTCAAGCCGGACACCACACCCGACACATCGTCTTGGTCCACGGACTGTGGATGACACCGAGAAGCTGGGAGAACTGGGTCACCTACTACGAGGGCAAGGGCTACAAGGTGATCGCGCCTCCGTACCCGGGCTTCGAGATCGAGGTCGAGGCGCTGCGCGAGAATCCCGACATCATCGCGAATCTCACCGTGCCCGAGACGGTGGACCATCTGGCCGGATTCATCGAGAGCGTGGAGGTTCCGCCGATCATCATGGGCCACTCCTTCGGGGGCACGCTCACCCAGCTGCTTCTCGCGCGCGGGCTCGGTTCCGCCGGCGTGGTGATCGACTCCGCACCGACCGAGGGAGTTCGGGTGACTCCCTTGTCCCAGGCCAAGTCGCTGTTCCCGGCCCTGAAGAATCCGGCCAACCGGCACAAGGCAGTCGGCTTCACGCCCGAGGAGTTCCATTACGCCTTCACCAACACGCTCAGCGAGGAGGACTCGAAGGCGGTCTGGGACCGGTACGCGATCGCGGCGCCCGGGAACTGGGTCTGGGCGTACGGACTCATCGCCAACTTCAAGCCGGGTCCGCAGGAGACCTGGGTCGACTACGACCAGGACCGGGCCCCGCTGCTCTTCATCGCGGGCGAGAAGGATCACATCATGCCGCCGTCGGTCAACCGGTCGAACGCCAAGCACTACAAGGATTCCCCGGCCTTGACCGACTACCACGAGTTCGAGGGCCGTGATCACTGGACCTGCGCGGCCCCGGGATGGGAGGCGGTGGCGGACTACGCGCTCGAGTGGGCGGTGAGTCACGCCAGCACAGCCCACATGAGTCGCAGCCGTTGATTCGCGCCGGCGGTCGGGAGTCTGCGTCCAGCTAGCGTCCGAGAGTCGGCAGGCCGAAGATCGGAGCGATGAACTCGTTGTAGACGACGAAGCCGATCACCAGCACTCCGACCACCGACCACAAGCCCCAGCGGCGGCGGCGGAGCCGGCGACCCCTCGCGGCGATGCTGTTGCTCGCCGTCTGGGCTGGCCCGTCGCCGCCGACGGTGAACAGCGGCGCGGACGGCGGTTGGCTCGGCGAGACCGCGTGGATCCGTCTCCAGCAGGGCGAAGTCGTCGCGGTAGCGCTGCGTCCGGCGCACGGTTCGGGCGACGACGGTGTCGACGAGCTCCTGCAACCAGCGTAGGTGCGCGGGTCGAGCAGGTCGAACCGGGCGCCGTAGACGAACATCGTGTCGTCGACGATCTCGACGTCGAAGGTACCCGACCGGTCGATGAACAGCGCCATGAGGTCCGGGGCGAAGATGTAGAAGGCGTCGCGGCCGTAGTCAGCTCGGAGCGTAGAGCGTGAACCTGTCGTCGAACTCGCCGCCGAGCGAAAGCCTGCTGATCGCGGACCAGGTCGACCGGCAGGTTCGAGGTCTTGATGCCGAAAACGCTGCTGTCGTTGGCTTTCGCGTCCAGGAGCAGGTGCGGCAGCCGCCGGTCCAGAGTGATCGCGACGTAACCCCAGCCGTACACCCGGGCGTTCTCCCGGTTCTCGGAAGGCATCGTGTAGCGGTAGTTGCCGATCTCCACGCGGCGCCCGGCCGTCGTGGTGAGGCGTCGTTCGGCGGTCCGCTCGATCCCGGTGCCGAAGATGACCCCCGGATAGGAGACGACCTCGTCGTGCCCGTACCGCAGGTCGTTGGCCGCGGCGAAACGGGTGATCCGGTACGCCGCCTCCCACCACCAGCGCGGAATGATCAACGAGCGGATCACCGCCACCAGCTTGGACGGCCGCGGCGAGTACGCCGACCAAGATCACGACCAGGAATCCGACGACCGACCAGGTTGAGCGGGAACGGCGCCTCGAGGGTGAACCGCCAGACCGCCCGCACAAGTGAGAGGCCGCCGGCGAGAAGCAGGGCGAACAACCCGATCAGCGGGATCACGACCGGCATCGAGCTGAGTGATGACGTCGCCGACGCCGGGGCGGGGCAGCCCGGTGGTCATCTCCCGCCACGGCTTGCCGGTGCTCTTGGAGTCGGCGATGAATGCGGTGACCGCCGGCTCGTCGAGCGGCTGGGTGAGCGGTGAAGTGTCGAGGCGTCGAGTCGGTCGAGACAGCGGACTCGGTGCGCTCACGGAAGACCTCCAGGTCGAGACTGAACGCTGCTCCACCAGATCGTGCCAGCGATCTTCAGATACGTCTGCCGATCAGGGCCGGATCGGAGACGCGAGACAATCGACGAACCATGACCGAGGAACACGAGAGCCATCTGGCCGTGGAGGTGGCGGGCCAGCCCGAGGACTGGGAGCGGGTGTCGGCGCGGCTCGGGCAATACGCCGATCTCCTGCCGACCCGCGGCCGCCGCCTTGCCGTCGTGGGCTGCGGAACCTCCTTCTTCATGGCTCAGGCGTACGCCGCCCGGCGCGAGGCGGCCGGCCACGGCGAGGCCGACGCGTTCGCCGCGAGCGAGTTTCCGCACCGGCCGCGGCTACGACGAGGTGCTCGTCCTCAGTCGGTCCGGCACGACCACCGAATGCATCGACGTGCTCGCCCGAGCTCCGGTCCCGCGGCACCGACCGACGATCGCGATCGTCGCGACACCCGGCACGACGATCACCGAGCTCGCCGACCGGGTCATCGTCCTCGACGACGTCGACGAGCGGTCGGTCGTGCAGACGCGCTTCGCCACGTCGACGCTGGCCCTGCTCCGGGCGTCGCTCGGCGAGGACCTGACGCGAGCGATCGCCGACGCCCGCGACGTGCTTGGCCGAGGACGAATCCGTTGCGCTCCGGCACATCGCCGACGCGGAACAGGTGACCTTCGTCGGGCGCGGCTGGACCGTCGGGCTGGCCGAGGAGGCGGCGCTGAAGTTGCGTGAGTCGGCACAGTTCTGGGCCGAGTCCTACCCGGCGATGGAGTACCGCCACGGCCCGATCAGCATCGCGACGACGAACCGGCTCGTCTGGTCGATCGGCGAGGTGCCGCTGGGACTGGCCGACCAGGTCGCGGCGACGGGAGCACATTTCGAGCACCGCGAGATCGACCCGCTCGCCGAGCTGGTCCGGGTGCACCGCCTCTGCCTCCTCAAGGCACGCCAAGCCGGGTTGGACCCGGACCATCCGCGGCACCTGACCCGATCGGTCATCCTCGAGCCCATTTCTGACCACACCGACGCATGACCGGTTCTCGCCAGGTGGTCGCGGCCGTCGACGTCGGTGGCACGTTGATCAAGAGCGCCCTGGTCTCGCGCGAGTACGAGGCGTTGGTCGAACTCAGGATTCCGACCCCGCCAGACATCGGGGAGTCCATCGGCGCAGAGGTGGCGATGATCATCCTGAGCTGGGCGACCGGGCAAGCGGGACGGCTCTCCCGGTGGAGATCGTCGGCTGTGGAGTGGTCGTTCCCGGGATCGTCGACGAGACCGCCCAGGTGGCCCGGTTGGCGGTCAACCTCGGCTGGCGCGACCTGCACGTCAGCGACGCGGTGCGCGCAAACCACCGGACTGGTCACCGTGCTCGGCCACGACGTGCGCGCCGCTCTGGTCGCGGAGGTAGGAGCCGGCGCGGCGCGTGGCGTACACAACGTTCTCTTCATCGCTCTCGGCACCGGCATCGCGGCCGCCGTGATGGTCGACGGCCAGATCCTCGCGGCGGACGGCTGGGCCGGCGAACTCGGGCACGTGGTCGTCGATCCCCTGGGGCCGACGTGTGCCTGTGGTGGGATGGGCTGCCTCGAGGCGATGTCGTCGGCGTCGGCCGTGGCCCGGACCTACGCGCGCCGCACCGGTTCTCGCCTCGACGCCCGCGCGGTGGCCAGTCTGGTCGAGGGCGGCGACCCCGTGGCCACCGAGGTATGGACAGGAGCCGTGCAGGCACTGGCGCGAGGTCTGGTGAGCGCGGTGGCTCTGACCGGCGTCGAGCTGATCTTGATCGGCGGCGGCCTGGCCCAGTCCGGTGAGACCCTCCTCCAGCCGTTGCGGACTGCGGTGGCCGAGCAGTTGACCTTCCATCGACCGCCGCGCATCGAACGCGCCGTGCTCGGCGACCGCGCCGGGTGTCTGGGAGCCGCTCACCTCGCGTGGGATCTGAACCGGTGAATGCCGCCTGAGAGGGTAGGGGTCCGGACTGCCAGGATTCTACGAGTCTCGGTCCGCAAGGAGGTTGTGATGACGCCGTCGTGGGTTCGGTACGTGGTGTGGTGGCAGGCAGTTCCCCTCGGCTTCCTCGGGGCAGAGCCGGATCTGGGCGCGGCGAACGGTGTGACGCACCGCCTGCCGCGGTTGGAGGGATGGCTCGATCACCTCATCTCCTGGGGTGGCAACGGCCTGCTGCTCGGACCGATCAACACGTCGACCACCCACGGGTACGACACGGTCGACTACTTCGGCATCGATCCGCGTTTGGGTGACGACGCCGACTTCGACACCCTGGTCGCGGCGTGTCACGACCGGGGTGTCCGGGTGCTGCTCGACGGCGTCTTCAACCACGCGGGCCGCGACTTCCCGCCCGTCGCCCAGGCGCTCGCCGAAGGACCCGGGTCGGAGGCGGAGGAGTGGGTGGCTCAGCTCTACGAGACGGACGGAGTCATCACCGCCGACTACTTCGAAGGCCACGACATCCTCGTCACCCTCAACCACGACTCGCCCCGGGTGCAGGAACACGTGCGGGACGTGATGCTGCATTGGCTGCGCCGCGGCATCGACGGCTGGCGACTGGACGCCGCCTACGCGGTGCCGGCCAGCTTCTGGGCTGCCGTGCTGCCGTCGGTGCGGCAGGAGTTCCCCGAGGCCTGGTTCGTCGGCGAGATGATCCACGGCGACTACGTCGACTACGTGCAGACCTCAGGCCTGGATGCCGTCACGCAGTACGAGTTGTGGCACGCCATCTGGTCCTCGATCGACAGCGTCAACTTCCACGAACTGGAGTGGACCCTCGGGCGCCACGCGACGTTCGTGGAGCGATTCCTGCCGCTGACGTTCCTCAGCAACCACGACGTGACCCGAGTAGCCAGCCAGATCGACGACCCTCGACATTGGTCACACGCTGTCGCGCTGCTGTGCTTCCTGCCCGGAATTCCGAGTGTCTACTACGGTGACGAGTTCGGCCTGGAGGCGGTCAAGGAGGACCGGCCGCAGGGCGACGACGCCGTGCGGCCGGAGATGCCGAGCGAGCGATGGGCGTTCAAGCACACCCATCCCGAGGTCGAGCAGGCCTACCGGCGGATGATCGCTCTGCGCCGGCGCCACCCGTGGCTGGCCGATGCGGCGATCGAGGTGGAGCAGGTGGCCAACGCCCACCTCGTCGTCCGGTCTCGTGCCCGTGCCGGTGACGAGTCCTTGTCGCTGGCCCTCAATCTGGCCGACGAGCCGTTCGTTCTCGCCGACGGCAGTGAGCTACTGGAAGCCGAACCGGCCGGCACCGCGGGGAGCGTGGCTCCCCACGGGTGGGCCGTGGTGGCTCAGGGCGCGTGACTTGGTTCGAGACCGAGTCCACGGCGACCGATGTCGTTGAGTGCGCTTTCCGGGAAGCGGTTGGGCCAGTCGACCTCATAGTTCTCGGAGGGGAAGTCGTACGGGCTCTTGCCGGTGAGGAACGCTTCACGGACCAGACTGGCGTACTCGTCGTTCTTCGCGCACTGCGGCGCAGCCGGGATGTAGATCACGTTTCCCCAGCCCTGCTGGTTGGTGACCGGAGCGACGGCGTGAATCATGTCGCAGTGCCACCACACCGAATCGCCGGGCTGCACGTTGGGGATGGCCGAGACGGCCCGCAGCAGGATCGAGTGCCACTTCTCGTTGACCGGGAAGGTCCGGTTGAGCTGCACGGCACACATGTCATCCTCGGGCACGTCGGAGAGCAGCGGCCGCAGCATCAGGTACGCCATCGCCTTGGTGATCGGAACGGTGTGCAGCACGCCCTGGTCGTTGCGCATCTCGCTGAGCGCAGTCCAACCCTGGAAGGTCCGGAACGCCGAACACATCGTGGAACCGGGGTACTGCGCGGCCTCGGTCCTAAACGCCGCGTCCCACGGATCGTAGGCGGCGAAGTCACCGGAGAACAGGTGCCGAAAGTGCTGCTGGTAGCCCTCCGTCATCCACAGATCGAGAGTGCCGGGATCCAGGTGCGTGCCCAGTCCGCCGGAGTCGGCACCCGGTGGCCGCCGCCGGATCCGGTCGGGATAGAGGCTGTCCTGATCCGGATCGAACCACTGGTGTCCGTCACTCTCGTAGGTCCACTGCGAGTTCAAGAACGCCTGCACCTTCGCCATCCGCGGATGCTGGCGAGCCTCCATCTGGGCGCTCGACCAGTAGACGGGATAGATCTCGGGCTTGCTCATCTCGGCGCCGAGGGTCCCGAAGAAGTCGTCGGCGGGCCCGGCGTAGTTCTCGAAGAACTTGTTGGACTCGACGTAGTCGACGACGTCGCGGTCCCACTGCTCCGCCTGCGCGGGGTCGAAGTGCCCGCGGACGACGACGCAACCACGCCGCTTGAGCTGACGCAGGAAGTCTTCACTGATCCGGCCGGCCTCGAGGTCGGCGTACTCGATGACGGGCCACACCTCCTCGCCGCGATCCTTCGCCGCCTGGATGTCGGCGACCTCGCCCTCGAGATACTCCTCGATCTCGGCCACAACGTCGGTGACCGTGCGACCTGACGCTTCGATCCGCGCGCGGATGGCGGCCTTGATCTCTTTCGTGGCCGCCGGGAGGTCGGCCGGGATGGTTTCCCAGTGCGGCAAGCCGGTGAGCGAGCTGGTGCTCGACATGCATCCTCCTGTATTAGTTAGGAATCTTTATCAACGCGTAGTCCGACCCTACGGCAGGATGAGTTAATATGCAAGGGCTCCTAACAAATTGCAGCGGAAGGATTCAGTGGCGTGAGTGACTCCCGGCCCGACACCCCGCTGGCCTCGCTGGACCTACTGAGTCAGATCACCGATCGGCACGTCGTCGATCAGCTGCTGTCATCGGCGGAGCTCACCCGCGCCGAGATCGCCGCCCGGACGGGCATCTCCAAGCCGACCATTTCGGAGAGCATTCGACGGCTGGAAGCAGACGGTCTGGTGGCTTCTGCCGGCCAACAGCAGGGCCGGCGCGGACGGGCCGGAACGTACTACACCCTCCGCTCTGATCTTGGTCGCGCGCTGGCTCTGGGCGCCGGCCCGGACGGCCTGGTTGCGGAGATCCGTGATGTCCGCGGTGGGTTGATCGGACGCCTCGAGCGGGAAACGCCCAGCCCGATCACGGCGGCCGAGTTGAATCCGCGCCTGCTCGGCCTCGTCGAGGAGGCGGTGGCGCAGGCGTCGGGGCAGGTTCTGGCGGCGGCCCTGACCGTGGCCGGGCCGGTTGATCGATCGAGTGGTCGACTCGTACGGCTGCCCGACTCGCCGTTCCTCGTAGACGAATTGGATCCGCGAACGCTCCTCGGCCCACTCCTGCGTGCCAATCTGCACGTCGACAACGACGTGAACTGGGCCGCGGTCGCGGAGTACCACGAAGGCAGCGCGACCGACCTGGACGACTTCTGTTACGTCTACCTCGGTCACGGCATCGGCGGGGCCGTGATGTGGAACGGCGAGCCGATCCGCGGCGGCGCCGGGCTGGCCGGCGAGTTCGCGCACGTACGGACGACGGGCCCGGGCGGGCGGTCGATGCGGTTGATCGAGTGCTTCGGTGCCTGGGATCTGCTGCAGCCGGGTTCCTCGGCCATCGACGTCGCCCGGCTGACAACGAGCCTCGAAGCGCCCGGCGCGGGTGCCCGCCGTGTGCGCGATGCGGTGGTCACCGCCGTGGCGGGAGCGATCTGTTCGATCACCGCCGTGCTGAACCCGACCGGCGTGATCATCGGCGGTCCCTGGAGCACCGTGGGCGGCTTCGGCTACCGTCTGACCGAGCGGGTGCGGGAGAGCGCGGTCATCGACACGGACGTACGGCCGGCTGCGATCGGCGACTCGGCGCCGTTGGTCGGCGCGCGGCTCGCCGCGGTTCGGGCGGCGCAGCGATCACTGCTGCAGACCCCGATCAACCTCGGCCGAGAAGGTCAGGAAACCTGATGTTGATCATTCGCACCGCCAGCCGGTAGGAGATGACGATGCACGACCAGCGTGGGCTGCTCGAGATGCGCCTCGAGCGCTTCGTTCGTGATTACCTCGAGCCGGCCCTCTACCGAGCGGGCGAGCCCGTGACGGTGATCGGTTGGGACGCCCCGGACGAGCCGGTGCCCTTCGCGGAGGCGGTGACCCAGACGTACGCGCCGATCGAGATCGGCTCGAGGTGGGGCCGGCCCTGGGGTACGACCTGGCTGCACATCACGGGGGAGGTGCCGAAGGAGTGGCGGTCAGGAGGCGGGCTGCCGGCCGGCACCTCCGCGGAGCTCGTCGTCGACCTCGGTTTCGCGGCCGGTCCCGGCTTTCAGGCCGAGGGTCTGGCCTACCGGCCCGATGGCACCATCGTCAAGGGAGTTTCCCCCCTCAATCACTATGTGCCGTTCGATCCTGATGCCCCGCTCGATCTGTACGTCGAGGCCGCGGCCAACCCCGACGTGGCGCACATCGGCTTCGCCCCGACCCCGTACGGCGACCGGGCCACCGCAGGGCGCGACCCGCTCTACACCCTGCGCCGGCTCGAGATCGGACTGCGGGACGACGTGGTGTGGGAGCTGCTCCAGGACGTCTTCACGCTGAACAGCCTGATGCGTGTCCTGCCGGAGAACCTGCCGCGGCGCGCCGAGATCCTGCTCTCGCTCTCACGCATGGTCGACCTCGTCGATCCCGACGACGTGGCCGGTACCGCCGCCGCCGGGCGCGCGGCACTCGCGAACGCGCTGGCCCTGCCGGCCCACGCCAGTGCGCACCGGGTCGTTGCGGTCGGTCACGCCCATATCGACTCGGCGTGGCTGTGGCCGGTACGCGAGACGATCCGCAAGTGCGCCCGGACGTTCGCCAACGTGGTTGCCCTCGCCGATGCCGACCCCACGTTCAAGTTCGCCTGCTCGTCGGCGCAGCAGTACGCCTGGGTCAAGCAGCACTACCCCGACCTCTTCGCGCGGATCAGCGAGTTGGTGGCCGCCGGACAGTTCCTACCGGTCGGCGGGATGTGGGTCGAGTCCGACACCAACATGCCGGGCGGCGAGGCGATGGCCCGCCAGTTCGTCGCCGGCAAGCGCTTCTTCCTCGAGAACTTCGGGGTGGAGACCGAGGAGGTCTGGCTGCCGGACTCCTTCGGCTACTCCGCGGCCCTGCCCCAGATCGTCAAGGCGTCAGGATCGAAGTACTTCCTGACCCAGAAGATCTCGTGGAACCAGACCAACAGCATGCCGCACCACACCTTCGCGTGGGAGGGCATTGACGGCACCCGGGTGATCACCCACTTCCCGCCGGTGAACGACTACAACAGCGACCTGTCGGGCGAGGCCCTGGCGCGGGCCGAACGTAACTACGCCGAGCACGGGAGAGGGACGGTCTCCCTGGTGCCCTTCGGCTGGGGGGATGGGGGCGGTGGCCCGACGCGGGAAATGGTGGCGGCCGCCCACCGGACCGCGTCGCTGGACGGCTCGCCGGCCGTGCGGATCGACTCACCGGCCGCCTTCTTCGCCGAGGCGGCGGCCGAGTATCCCGATCTGCCGGTCTGGAGCGGCGAGATGTACCTGGAGCTGCACCGGGCCACCTACACCACCCAAGCGCGGACCAAGCAGGGCAACCGCCGCAGCGAACATCTGCTGCGCGAAGCCGAGCTGTGGGCGGCCACCGCGACCGTCCAGCAGGGGGTGGAGTACCCGTACGACGAGTTGGAGGAGCTGTGGCAGCTCGTCCTCCTGCAGCAGTTTCACGACATCCTGCCGGGCAGCTCGATCGCCTGGGTGCATCAGGACGCGGAACGGAACTATGTGGCCATCGCCCGGCGAGCCGAGGCGGTGATCGCGACGGCGGTCGACCGCCTCGTCGGATCCGGCAGTCGAACCTTGATCATGAACGCCGCCCCGCACGCCCGTCAGGGCATCGAGCCGCTCGGAGCCGGCGAGCCGGTGGCGGTAACCCAGACGGTCAAGGCCGACCGGGTCGGTGACGACATCGTGCTCGACAACGGCCTCATCGGAGTCACCATCAGCCCGAACGGGCAGATCACCTCACTGATCGACCACGCCTTCGGCCGGGAGGCCATCGCCCCCGGCACGGTCGGGAACCGGCTGCTGCTGCACCGCGACACTCCGAACCTGTGGGATGCCTGGGACGTCGACGAGCACTACCGGCGCAACGTCACCGAGGTCGATCAGGTCACCGCCATCGACCTCGACGCTGACGACGAACAAGCGGTCGTCCGCCTACGGCGGTCCTTCGGCGCGTCGACGATCGAGCAGCGGATCATCGTCCGGGCCGGATCGGAGTCCGTCGAAATTGCCAACGACATCGACTGGCACGAGCAGAAGAAGCTCCTCAAGCTCGGTTTCGGTTTCGACGTGCACGCCGACCGGTCGGCCGCGGAGACCCAATTCGGTCACGTCTACCGGCCGACGCACACCAACACCTCTTGGGACTACGCCCGCTTCGAGATCTGTGCCCATCGCTGGATCCATGTCGCCGAGCCCGGCTACGGCGTCACGGTCAGCAACGACTCCACCTACGGACACGACGTCGGCCGCACGACCCGTGACGACGGTGGCACCACCACCACGGTGCGGCTGTCCCTGGTCCGCGGACCCGTCTATCCCGACCCGCAGGCCGACCAGGGACGGCACCACAACCGGGTGACCGTACGCCCCGGATCTGCGATCGCCGACGCGATACAGGAGGGCTATCGGACCAATCTGCCGGTTCGGGCAGTGCGCGGCAACACCGCCGTCGAGCCGATCGTCCGGGTGTCGAACCCTGCCATCGTCGTCGAGGCAGTCAAGCTTGCCGAAGACCGCAGCGGCGACGTGGTGATCCGGCTGTACGAGTCGCTGGGTGGACGCGCGACGGGCGAGCTGACCGCAGGCTTCCCGGTGTCGTCCGTGGCCTTCACCGATCTCTTGGAGCGACCGATCGACTCCGCGCGCAGCGCGGTGACCAGCACCGGAGCGACGCTGAACCTCCGGCCCTTCGAGCTCGTGACGCTCAGGCTGTCCCGGCCGACGACTCCGGCAGCGGCCTTAGGGTGAAGGGTTGCCCCGGAGCCAGCACCTGAATCCGATTCGGGTTGTCGACCAGCCCGTACAGGGTCTGGGGGTCGCCGTTGAAGGGGGCGAAGTCGGGTGCGTCCACGGAACCCCAATGATGCAGGAGCAGCGGTGTGTCGGCGTAGGCGTTCGCCATCTGCACGGCACCATCCAGGCCGAAGTGCCACTCGCTGTCGGAGAAGTCGAAGAGGAGGGCATCGGGCGGCGGCATCTGCAGGTGATGATCGGGGATCAACCGCGAGTCGCCCGGTGCCCAGATCGTGCCGTCCAAGGTCTCCAACCAGAACCCGCAGGCGTCTTCGGGTTCGAAGACGCGGGTGCTGGCTCCGGGAGACGCGTTCTGCCAGGCATGATCAGCGGGAGTGACAGTGACGCGGACCGGTCCGACGCCGAACTCCGCGCCGATGTCGTGACCGTGCGCGGACAGCCCTTCCTCCTGCATCAAGGAGGCGACGTACTGCGTCGAGTGGTACTTCTCGGTGACCCCGGCAAGATCACGACACGTGGGCACGCTGTAGTGATCGTTGTCGCTGTGCGTCACCAAGATGGCGTCCAGCCGAGGAACGTCGTCGGCGGCGATCGGCATGTCGATCATGATCGGCATGTCGAAACCGCCGAGAAGCGGATCGACCATGATCGTCGTCCCGCGACTGTTGATCAAGAAGCTCGCCATGCCCAACCAGCGCAGCACAGTGCTGTCCGAGGCGGCGAACGCCTCGGCGCCGAAGGGTTGCGTGGCCGGCGCCTTCGCCTGGTATTTCTTCTCCGACGTCGATTGAGCCTGCACTGGGGACACCGTCCTTGGGTCGATGAGCACGCACAGCCCATCATGGTCCATCTGGCGGTCGGGCACCTCAGCCGGGCGCCACAGGATTGATCCACGGAACTTGGGGGAAGCGAGCAAAATCGCTGTCCGCGCTGACGATCGTCAGACCATGCTCGACGCAGATCGCCGCGAGGACGGCGTCAGGCACCAGTCCGGCTCTTACGTCGTGATGAACCAGCAGAGTGGCGAGGATCTCGCGGTGGCCTCGGCCGGCGTCTGGTGTCCAGGTCGCCGGCGCATCGAGCCAGGCCCGAACGTACTCCCACGCTTCAGCTGGCGTCATCGGTTGCGCCAGCGCGCGAGGGTTCGTCGCGATCCGCAGGAACGCCCAGAGGGAGATCCAGGGGATGCCGACTCGCTGGGGTCCGTTGAGCGCTGCCGCCATCCAGTCGCGCGCGGCAACGTGAAAGGGACTGTCCTCGTCGACCGAGTACAGCAGGATGTTGGCGTCGATCAGCATTACCGCGCGTCAGGCCCTTCGAGCAGGTCGAGCGCATCGGCGATGTTGGAGACGTCGATGCGGATGCCCATCGACCGCGTCCGAGGGACAAACGGTTGCCGCTGCGGCTCGGCGAGCATGCCTCGTCTGATGAGTTCGTTCACGGCCTCGCTCACGCCGCGGCCCTCCTCCCGCCGCAACGCCTGCACGGCCTGCGCAGTATCAGAATCCAGCTCGACTGTCGTGCGCATGCAAGCAGACTAGCACCGACGTGTTACAGATTACGCACACGCGTGCAGCGACGAGTCACACGGTGACCGAATGCCGCGGTGGTTCGCGGTAAAGCGGGTAGCGGTCGCCGACGATCTGATCCGCGACGGCGTAGGAGTAGTAGGCGGGGCCGCCGAGCCGCTCCTCGGCCGCGGCGGTGACTGCGACCCGCGCGGTGTGCGTCCCGATCGGTCGGTCCTGGATGCGGACGAGGTCGAGGTCGGCGGCGATGGAGGCTCGAGCACCGAGTTCGCCGATCCGGCCGTAGGACAAGATCTCCACTTCGAGATTGGTCACCAGCACCTTGGCCGCCACGACGTTGCCGACGGTAGTTGTGACCGCCAGGACATCGTGGCTCGGATCGCGGGAGTCCAGGGTGTCGAGGAGATAGGCCAGCAGGTCCTCCGTGCTCGCGACGTCCGGGCGGCCGGGCGCCTCGATGTCGGAAAAACGGACGGTCCGCTCGCGGTCTGGAGCGGTCAGTCGGGCCAACTCTGCTGGCTCGAGTCCGGCCCACGCCTGCATGGCCTTCCGAGCCCGCCGCTCCCCGGGATTGCCCGCGCCGGCCCGGACCGCGGCCCAGTAGGCGGGCGGACCCAGTTGCCGTACCCGCTCCTGCCGTCCGAAAAAGAAGGCCTTGCGGGCTCGGGAGTTGGCGAACTCCAACAGGGCCTTGGTGAGACTCAACTCAGCCGAGGGATGGGCCGCCTCCCCGCACGCGGTGAAGCGAATCGGGTCGGAGAGGTCGTCGTCAAGGCCCATCACGTACGTCGAGCAGACCCCGAGCTCGGTCGCGGCGTGTTTGAACACCGGGTCGACGCCGACCGAACGCATCCGGTCAGCCAGTTCCCGCACCGACGCCGGCAGCCCGGCCTCTGCGATCACGGGTGACAGGCGGTCGAGGGCGCGGAAGCGCAGACCGTTGGTGTGGCGTTGCAGGATCTCGAGGATGCCGTGGCTGATCGCCCGGGCCTCGTCGAGCCCGGCGCCGAGGCCGTTGGTCACCGGGGGGATCAGCGGTTGAGCAGAGTCGAGTTCGCCCGGCTCGCTCACCACGAAGTCGGCCGGCACGTACACGGTCTCGCCGGTGCGGACCCGCGTCGTGGGCACCCACACCAGCGCGTGATCATCAGAGTAGCTCGAGCCGGCCCGCAGCCCGAGGGTGCGCGGGTCGACGACCCGTTCCGAACCGTGCCCAGCGACGATCTCTCGTCGCGAGCCCCGTAGGCCACCCTTCAGCAGGCCCGGAACGTGCTGGTTGGTCAGCACGCCCTCGGCGAGCTCTCCGAGTCCGCTCAACCGAGCGGCTTCGACGGTGGCCCCGTAACCGTTGGCTTGCGCGGCGAACCGTCCGCTGGCACTCGATCGCGCGATCATCGAGCAGCTGGTGACCGGGATGTCGAGGCGGTCCAGGGCCGAGATGTCGAAGTCGACCACCTCCCCGAAGCGGCTCAGGACCGTCTCGTAGTGTTCGATTACGTCGGCTGCGCTCATGATCAGCAACCCTAGTGTCGTGTCGCCCGGGTTCCTTTACGTTTGGCGGCGTTCAGGTGCGTGCATCGCAAGGCCGACGAGGGAGGGATACCGGGTCGTATCTTGACCGAGAAGAACGCCGCGAGGTGCGTGCCTGGGCGTCGCGAAACGTGAAGAGACCTGGGCGACGCGACACTTGGCAGGGCACGCGACGAAATCCGAGGAGGCAGATGACCAACCTTGACCTGCTGCGAATCGTCGAGGCTCAGGGTCGGACACCAGGCGGCATCCCGGTCCTGCTGTTCACCGACGAGACGCTGGCTGCGTCCGACGGCGGGGAAGAGGGATCGGTGGTGGCCGAGGCCGCCGACCAACTGGGCTACGACTTGGAAAGCCTCGAGCTGTTCTCCACCGAGTCCTACCTGGTCCAGACGGTGGCCGGCAACCTGACCGTCGGCCCATGATTGAGGACCTGCGCTGGACCTCCGCGCGGCAGACCGCGCTCAGTCGCCGGCCCCTGCTGGCGTTGAACTTCCACGAGGTGCCGCCCGATTACCGCGATGAGGCCCGTCGCCGGCTCAAGCAACTCGCGGCCATGGCTCCTCCGCTCGAGCTGGACCGGGTGGACGAACCGGTCGACGGTCCACGGATCGTGATCGGCTGGTACGACGGCTGGCGCGACACGGCACTGTTCGGAGCGGAGGCGTGCGCCGACCTCGGCATCCGCGCCTTCTTCTTTCCGATCACCCGGCCGCAGCCCTCCGGACGGGGGACACTGACGGCGACCGATCTCGCCTCGATCGCCACCGCGCACGAGGTCGGGTTCCACACCGCCACCCACCGCAGCGCACCGGCCATCACCGCCGCCAACGTCCGAGCCGAGGTGGACCGGCCGGTGGCCGAACTCGAGGCGGCAACCGGTCGACGGCCACGGATCGCCGCCTGGCTGCTCGGCTCTCGCTTCGACCCTGCGTTGCTGGCCAACCGGCGCCTCCGCGCTGCAGGAATCGAGTTCGTGATGTCGAACTGGTCGCTGCAACGCATTCCCGAGGCGTTACCGTAAAGAGGTCGCGCCCGCCCGAGCCCGAGTAGGTCATCCTGTCTCTCCTGCGCCGCCGCGTTCCTCGCCGCACCCCACTCCGCCGCCACCGCCCTGCCGTTCTTCGGCTCGCAATCGCCCTCAGTGCTCTCGTCCTGGTCACTGCCTGCAGTGGTGGCTCGCCGGTCGAGGCCGGCCAGCCGAGCGAGGTGGACGACTTCGAGACCGCCCCGTCCACGACCAGCGCCCCAGCCTCGACCACCACCACGCCGACCCCGCCCGCCTCACCGACCCCGCCCGCGGGTGGCCCCTGGATCGCGAGCCTCGGCGACTCGTTTATCTCCGGTGAGGCCGGTCGATGGGCCGGCAACAGCTACGGCTCCTCCACGCTCATCGATGCCCTGGGCCCGACGGCGTACTTCGACGCACCGAACGGAGAGAGCGAGCTCATCCCGCTCTGCCACCGCTCGAAGTCGGCCATGGTGCACATCGGCGACAATGGGTCGCCGGGCGGCACCGGCAGCCCGGTGGGCAGCACCAACCTCGCCTGCTCAGGCGCCGAGACCAAGACGTTCACCAACAGCGAGGGTTCGTTCAAGCCCGGTCTCGACTTCGTCGGTGACGGGACGGCCCAGCAGGGGCAGGCGGCGATGCTGCGGGATCTTGCCCGCCAGCAAGACGTGAAAATGGTCCTGGTCTCGATCGGCGGCAACGACTTCGGCTTCGCCGACGTCATCAGCGACTGCGTGGAGGCCTATGTAGAGGATGCGGACTACTGCAGCGACGACTCCTCGGTCACCGATCGGATCAGCTCGGACAACGTCAAGACGATCACGAACAACATCACCACCGCCCTCCAGAACGTCCGCAAAGCCATGCGCGACGCAGGCCGCCAAGACGGCAGTTGGACCCTCGTGGTGAATCTCAACCCGGACACGCTGCCGCTCGGTAACGACTTCCGCTACGGCGAGACGTACTCGCGCTACTACGACTACGGCTGTGGCGTCTACAACCAGGATGCGACGTGGGCAGGTCAGAGCTTCGTCAGCGCGGTCCGGGGCGCGGCGGCGGCCGCCATGGGCGCGTCGGGCATCTCCCCGGCGGTCCTCCTGGATCTGTCCGACCTGCTCGACGCGCGGGAGCTCTGCGCCGACGGGGTCGCGCAGGTGGGGGAGACGGGCGGCGCCAAGAAGTGGACGGACTCCGGCGCCGTCGACGTGAGCGAGTGGGCGAACGAGATCCGCGCCGAAGACAGTGGTCCCTACTTCGAGCAGGAGTCACTCCACCCCGACTACTGGGGCCAGCTCGCGGCGCGCTCGTGTGTCCGGCAGCTCTACGCCGCCGAGAAGCGGGTGAACAGCACCTGCAGCCGGACCGGCACCGGGCTCAACTCCCGCGGCGAGCCGGTGGTGGACGTTACAGCCCCGGCCGGCCGGTCGCTGATGAGCACCGTACACCTCGACCGTTACCGCGTGATCGCTGAGACACTTGCCCGCCATGGCCTCGGTGCCCTGCTCGCGAGGTCGGGGATCGAGAACCACCTCCCGTTCGGACAAGACGCCAGCCAGCCCGACGCCCATCCGCACCTGTCCAGCGCGGCACACCTTCGGCTTGCGCTGGAAGAGCTGGGTCCGACGTTCGTCAAGCTCGGTCAGCTGCTGTCGACAAGGTCGGAGCTGTTGCCGCCCGCGTACCTCGCTGAGCTGGCCCGGCTGCAGGACTCCCTGACGCCCATCCCGGCGGAGGTGATCCGCTCGCTCGTCGAGGTGGAACTCAACGGTCCGGTGGAGCAGACCTTCGCCAGCTTCGAGGACACGCCGCTGGCCACCGCGTCGATCGGGCAGGCGCACGCCGCCACGCTGCTGGACGGTACCGAGGTGGTGGTCAAGGTCCGCCGGCCGGGTGCGGTCGAGCAGGTCGGGGTCGACCTCGAGATCCTGCACAACCTAGCTGCGCGTGCGGACCGCTATTGGGACGAAGCGGCCGACTACGACCTGGTCGGGCTCGTCGACGAGTTCGCCCGTTCGCTGCGCGCCGAGCTCAACTATCTGACCGAGGCGCGTAACGCGGGACAGTTCGCGGACAACTTCGCCGAGAACCCCGACATCGAGATCCCGACGGTGTACTGGTCCAGCACGACCTCGCGGATGCTGACGATGCAGCGGCTGCGCGGACTCAAGGTCAGCGACCTCGGCGGGCTCGATGAGGCCGGGATCGATCGGCCGGCCCTGGCGGCGCGCGCCACCCGGGCCGTCGCCCAGATGATCTTCGACGACGGCTTCTTCCACGCCGACCCGCATCCGGGAAACCTGTTCATCGAGGCCGGCGGCCGGATCGGGCTGATCGATTTCGGCATGGTCGGCGTGATCGACCCCGAGCTGCGGGAACGGCTCAGCCTTCTGCTCGTTGCCCTGGTGCGCAAGGATCCGGAGCGCATCGCCCTCGCGCTGGACGAGATGTGCACCTGTTCCGGCGACGTCGACCGGCGCCGGCTCAGTCGGGACCTGCGGCCGATCGTCGCCCTCTACGACGGCCAGCAGCTCGGCGACATCCGGGTCGGTCAGCTCATCAACAACGTGCTGGCCGTCCTCCGGCGGCATCACCTCCTGCTGCCGCACGAGGTCTCGCTTGTCTTCAAGATGGTGATCATGACCGAGGGCATGGGCGTTTCGCTCGACCCGAAGTTCAGCCTCGGCGCGACGCTGGGTCCGTTCGCCCAGCGGCTGCTGGCGAACCGCTACTCGCCGGCGAACATTGCCCAGCAGCTGGCCGGTGCGGGGTCCGACGCCGTGGAGATCCTCAGCCAGCTCCCCGGCCAGCTTCGCCGGCTGCAGCAGGTGCTCGACGACGGCGGTCCGGAGCTGCACCTGCGTACGGCCGAGCTGGCGCCGATGCTGGACCGTCTCGACGCGATGAGCAAGCGCGTCGTCTTCGGCGCGGTGACCGCCGCTCTGGTCCACGGCGTCCTCGGGCTGCCTGTGGAGCAGGATGGGCGGCGGCGCGCGTACATCCTTCCGCTTCGGGGCGTCACGATCGTCGGCGCCGCTGCGCTGGCTGCGTACTACGGCTGGGCGAGCCGACCGAGACGGCGCTAGTAGCCTGTCGCCCGTATTGCTTGAAGACCTCGACGTCGTCCACCACAGTCCAACGCTCGGCCAGTCCTGGGGTGGGTCGGCTCACATGACGTCGGGTGCCTCGGTGATCATGGGCTGAGCCGCCATGAAGTCTCGGCAGAGCCTTGCCTCGGTCCACCTGGTCATGCTTCTCGATGGCGGGCCTCAGCCCGAACCGCCATCCTCCGGTACATCCGCTGAGACACCCGCTGAGTACACCCGCTGAGACACCCGCTGAGACAAAGGCTTCCCGCGGGTGTTGCACCGCCTGCAGCGACACGATGTCGCGGCCGAAGAGCAAGGCCGGCACCCACCCGACCAGCACCCGGATCTTGCGTTCCCACGACGGGACGGCGAGAACGTGGTACCCGCGATGCATCAGCCACGCGGGGAACCCCTTGATCACGATGGGTCCGGACTCGAAGATGCCGCGCCCGAGGCCGAGGGTGGCGACGACACCGAGATTGGGGTGGACATAGTCCCGCGGCGCGCCACCGCGCAGGGTCGCAACCAGATTCGCCGCCAGCCGCTTGCCTTGCCGGACCGCGTGCTGGCGCGTTGGGAGTCGTTCGCGCGCCCGGGATGGGCGAGGTCAGGTCGGGCACCGCGGCGTTGTCCCCGGCCGCCCAGGCGTCCGGCACCGGAGTCTCCCTCGGCCCCGACCCGGAGGTCGGGCCGCACCACGAGCAGTCCTCGAGGATCGACCGGCAGATCGGTGTGGTGGGCCACCACGGGATTGGCCGCGTTGCCCGCGGTCCAGACGATGATCTCGGAGTCGAACTCCTCTCCGGAGGAGAGGACCACGTGTCCGTCCTCGGCGGAGACGAGCTGGCTGTTGAGGTGAATGTGTGCGCCGCGCTCCTCCAGCGTCGACACCACCCACGCTCCGGGATCGTCCGAGACTTCGGGCAGGATCCTGCCCTGCGCCTCGACCAGATGGAAGTCGAGGTCGGCGAAGCCGAGTTCGGGGTAGCGGTCGAGCAGGGACGTGGCCAGCGACAGAAGTTCCCCGAATCCCTCCACACCGGTGAATCCGCCACCCACGACGGTGACCGTGAGGAGGCGTTGCGCGTTCCGGTCCCGGCGGCAGGCCCGCGGCCTGATCGAACGCCACCAGCAAGCGGTCTCGGATCGCGACTGCTTCCTCGACGTGCTTCAGGCCAATGGCCCGTTCGGCCAACCCGGGGATCGGAAACTGGCGCGTGACGGCTCCCGCGGTGACCACGATGATGTCGTAGTCCAGTTGACGATCCGGGCCTGCGACCGGCCGCAGGGAGACCGTCCGGTGAGCGTGGTCGATGGCGGTCACCCGGCCGGCGATCACCCGGGTCCGGCGTAGATGCCGGCGAAGCGACACCGCCGAGTGCCGGGCTTCGATCGATCCGGCGGCGACTTCGGGAAGGAACGGCTGGTACGTCATGTACGGGCGTGGATCGACGACCGTCACCTCCGCCTCGTCCGGCCGGAGCCTCTTCTCCAGCCGCCACGCCGTGTAGAAGCCGGCGTACCCGCCGCCGACGATCAAGATCCTGCGCACGTGCCCTCCCGCGCTCAGGGTGCTACGGGCGCGAACGGGCGGATCTCGTCGGCACCGGGGCGGACGACACCGGCGGCGGACTCGGGGACCTCGTTCCAGGCGCCCGGCAGATCTCCGAGCGGCTCGGAGACGACAAGCCGGGTCTCGTCACCAGCCGTCGCCAGCATCTCGACCTCCGGATGCAGCCGGCGCAGCGAGGCGACGTCGGTGGAGTAGAACAAGGTGCGGGTCTGGCGTTCGCTGGAGTAGCGAAAGGCCCAGACCGATTCGCCGTCGGTGGTGGCGACGGTCATCTGCATCGGGTAATCCACCCCGTGAGCGTGGCCGACCTTCTCGACGAGGCCCACCATTCGCGCCACCGCTCCGAACGGGTCGTCGGTCAGGCCGAACGTGAGGGCCAGGAAGAACATCGTCTCCGAGTCGGTCGAGCCCTCGATGTCGGTGTACAGCAGCGGGTCGACTGCCATCAGCAGCTCCCGCTTGATCTCGTGAAAACCGCGGATTGCGCCGTTGTGCATCCACAGCCAGCGGTCGTGCCGGAAGGGATGGCAGTTGCTCCGTTGCACCGGTGTGCCGGTCGAGGCACGGATGTGGGCGAACAGCAGGGGCGTCCGGATGCGGCGCGCGATCTCCCGCAGATTCGGGTCGTTCCAGGCAGGGTCGATGTTCTTGAAGACGCCGGGTTGAGGGTCATCGCTGTACCAGCCGATCCCGAACCCGTCGCCGTTCGTCGTCGTGGCGCCGAGCCGCGAATGCAGACTCTGGTCGATGATCGAATGTTTGGGGCGGAAGAGCAGGTCTTCAGCGAGGATCGGATCTCCTGAGTAAGCCATCCATCTGCACATGAAATCAGTGAAGCACCGCATCGCGGTCGCGATAGGGCGCAATCGTTGCGACCCTCAGCAGCAGTGGTCCGGCACTCGACCTGTGGCTGGGAGATCGCACCCGCGCATCGTTTCTACGTCGTACGGTTCCGCCTGGCCGTCAGGTCTTGGCGGCGTCGACCTGTCAGCCCGCCGAGGCATACGCCTGGCTGATCCAGGCGACGAGGCGGTCGTCGATGTCGGCGGAGCTGCGGATATCGACCTGGTGGGTGCACATGCCGGTGGCCTCGACGACTCGGGTGTCGTCCGGGGTCGCGGCGAGGTTGAGGCCGAGCAGCACGCGGGTGGACGACGCTGCGCGGACCAGGGCGAACTGCTTCCCGCGCCGGAAGGCCACGCCCGTCTTCTGCACGACGGTATTGACATCGTCGCCACAGCTTTCGGCGATCGCCGCGAGCTGGTCGTAGAGCGGACGGAGCGCCGCCTTGGCCCCGGCGTACTGCGCGCTCAGCAGGTCGTCGGCCGAGGACGGCCCACCTGCCAACTGCTCCCGCACGGCATGGGCGAGGGCGTTGGCGTTGCCGTGGGTCAAACCATGCTGGGCCTTGAGGAACGCCACGATCTGGCCGTGCTTGTCGAGGTCGGCGGCCCGCACGGCTGCGGTGACGTCGGCGAGCGGGACGCCCATGGACTGCTCGATGTTGCGCAACTGGGCGGCCGCCTCGCTCCGGGGGTCTCTCACGAACCAGATTGTCATCGCGATCACGCTCGCCGGTCTTGGACAGATTGCGCGAGTCACACAGTGGGACCACTAGGCCTCGGGTACGAAGCCGGCCGACTCGCCCGCCGCCGTCGGCGCGAGGTGGGCGCGCTGGGCCGCCACGTACTGCGACGGCGTGACACCCGTGTGGCGCTTGAAGTCCCGGATCAAGTGGGCCTGGTCGAACCAGCCGAACTGCTGCGCCAGGTCCGTCCACGACACAGTCGCCGAGACGTCGAGGGCCGCCAGCAGCCGTCGCATCCGCAGCAACCGGGCGAGCGTGCGAGGCGTCAAACCGACCACGCGGGTGAACTCCCGATCGAGCTGGCTGTGCGATAGACCGACTTCGTCGGCGATGCCGGCGACCAGTCGGGTCGGATCGGCCTCGAGGAGAGCCACCGCGTAAGCCGCCCGCGCGACGCTTGCTCCGTTCACCTCCGCGGCGGCCTCGAGGTGCTGCTCGACCAGGTCGAGCATCCGCTCGGGGTCGGCTGTTCGGAGCAGCCGTCCCCGCAGCTGGGCAGCCGCCGCCCAGGACGACTCCAGATCGACCGTGCGTCCGCGCACCCGAGCCGGCGGCACATCGAAGACGGCCGCGCAACCCGCAGGGGTGGTGACGATACCCACCGCGAACGTCTCGCCGAGCGGCTCGTTCACAGCCGGCCGGTCGTGCGGGCCGATGAGGAAACCGCGCTCCGCTCGGAACGGGACGCCACGGCCATCGTTCGGCACCTGCAGGATCGGGTCGCCGAGGACGAACACGGCCACCGTCGACCCGGTGGGGGCGATCTTCTCGCGCGCGTACGGCGCCGTGCCGCGGGCGTACCAGATCGACTCGACCACGCGGTCCAGCGGGGCACCGACCGGCCGCATCCTGAAGTCGAACGTGAAGGGCGGACCGGGCGAGGCTCCCACCCGGCCACCCTAGAGGTCGCAGGGAGCCCTTAGTCGTCCAGACTGCCCATCGTCAGGTTGACGGTCGTGCCCGTCATCCCGCTTGCCTGGTCGGACGCCACGAAGGCCGCAACGTTCGCCATCTCCTCGAGCGTCATGAGCCGTCGCGGGTGGGTCCGGGCGGCGAGCATAGCCTGCCACTGTTCCCAGCTCATTCCCGAGGCCTCGGCGCGAGGCGCGAAGGCCTCCTTGATCGTGGCCGACTCCGGCATCGCCTGCGGTCGCAGGCCGACGACGCGAAGGCCGTGGGGTGCGAGCTCGGCCGACAGCCCTCGCGTGAGTGCCTCCTTGGCGGCCTGTGCGGGACCGTAGCCGCCGACCAACGGAATGCCGGTCCGCGAATGGCTCGCGGTGACGGTCATGATCACGCCCGACTTGTTCGGGAGCATATGCCGGGCCGCCAGGCGGGCGGTCAGGAAGTACGACGTGGCGTAGGTCGCGATCGGCAGCGAGAACTGCTCGACGTCCAGGTCCACCAGAGGTACACCGAGGATCTTTGTGTCCGGAATTCCGACCGCGTTGAACGAGACGTCGACGCGGCCCGCGGTGTTGATCACGGAGTGAAGATGGGCGTCCACGGCCTGCTCGTCGACGGCGTCGACCTCCGCCGCCTCGGCCGATCCGCCGGCGGCAACGATGTCCTCCGCGAGCGCCTTGACCGGTGCGAATTTGTGCCCGGTGACATACAGCTTCGCCCCGTCCCGCGCGAAGGCGCGTGCGACCGCACCGCCAATCGCACCGCCGGCTCCGTAGATCACCGCTACCTTGTCCTTCAACATCATCTCGGTTTCCCTTTCTGGTCCGGCTGGTCCGGCTGGTCCGGGCGTTCGAGCCGTTGATCATGCAGACACCGCGACCTGGGGAAAGTGGGCGCCCGTTGCCAACCGCCGACGTGCTGTCAAGGGCGCGGGCCGGGGACGGCACCGCGTTCCAGGCCCTGACGGAGCCCTACCGTCGTGAGCTCCTGGTGCACTGTTACCGGCTGCTCGGCTCCGTGCAGGATGCCGAGGACGTTCTGCAGGACACGTTGCTGGCCGCCTGGCAAGGTCTGGGAGGGTTCGAGGGTCGCGCCTCGCTCCGCACCTGGCTCTACCGGATCGCCACCAACCGGTGCCTCAACGCGCGGCGCGCGGCCAGCCGACGTCCGGCCAAGGAATGGGACATTCCCGGCGTCGAACCACCCGAGCCGACGCGGCTCGGCGAGGTGGTGTGGCTCGAGCCCTTTCCGGACGCCCTCCTCGAGGGTGTGATCGACGTGCCGCTCGGCCCGGAAGCCCGCTATGAGCAGACCGAGTCCATGTCCCTGGCCTTCGTGACGGCCCTTCAGGTCCTACCCCCGCGCCAGCTCGCGGTGCTGGTTCTGCGCGACGTGCTCGGATTTCGTGCGAATGAGGTCGCCGACATGCTCGATTCGACCGTCGGGTCAGTCAACAGTGCTCTCAAACGGGCGCGCGCCAACCTGCAGCAGCGGCGCTCGACGGCCGCCGACGCGGTGCCGCCTCCGCCCCCCGGCTCAGCGTCGGAGAAGGAGATCGTGGTGCGGTTCGTGAGCGCGTACGAGTCTGCCGATCTCGACGCGCTCGTAGCCCTGCTGACCGACGACGTGTTCATCTCGATGCCACCGATGCCTCTGGAGTACGAGGGCCGAGACGTCGCGGCCCGCTTCTTCGCCAGGGTCTTCGGCGCGGGGCGAAGGTTCGAGCTCGTAGCGACGCGGGCCAACGGTCAGCCGGCGTTCGGGGCCTACCTCCGCAGCCCCGCGGGCGTTTCTCATGGCGTTGGCCTCTTCGTCCTCACCCTCAGCGGCGACCAGATCGGCGCGCTGACCCGCTTCGAGAACAGCGTTCTCCCTCGGTTCGGGCTGCCGCGATCCCTGCCGAACCGGTCTTGGCGGTGACGTGAGTTCGGCGATCGGGCTGCTGGGCGAGTGCCGGTTCGGCCGGCACTACTGGCAACACCGCCGGTCCGCGACGCGCTGTCGGTCGAGGGTCATGCGGTCCGGCAGCTCTGCCTGCTCACCGTCGGCCGGCCCCCAGATTCGCCGGACGGTCTGGATCCCGACCGCCTGAGGGCCTCGGGGGTCGGTGGCCGGAGTTGCCGGTTCGACCGTAAAGTGCAGATCGGGGACCTGGGCCGATCCACCGGAAGGAACCGGATGAACCTGGAGAAGGTGATCTTCGGCTTCTTCGTGCTGCTGGCCGCTACCCTGAACTTCGGCTTCTTCATCGGCGATATCGCTGATGCGGAGTTGCACAACGTGTACGAGCTCTTCGCCGCCGTCGTCGTCAACCTCATCGCCACGGTGCTCAAGTTCGGGGATCGGACCCAGATCGGTGCGGTGCACCTCGCGACGAGCCTGGTCGCCGACCTCCAGTTGATCTTCGCGGCCGTCGTTTGGGTCTGGGCCACCCAGATCTCCGCTGCGGGACTCGACCGTGAGGCCGTCGCCAGCGTGGTCTCCCTCTCCGGCGGAGCCCTCTTCGCCAACGTCGTCTCGGTCGTCCTCCTCGTGGTGGAGACGGTCTCGTTCCACCGGCGGTAGGTAGACACCAGTGACGATGACCGACACGAAGCGGCGGCCGACGCGGGCCCTGTCGGGGATTCGCAACCGGCTACGCCTGAAACCGCGAACCCGGGTCTCCGTCGATCCGTCCATGCAGGTCAGCGCAACCCTCTTCCTGATCTTGCGCCGGATGCGGGTCCCGCTCATCACCTTGATCATCATCTACACCGTGAGCGTCTTCGGTCTCACCCTGATCCCCGGCGAGACGGCCGACGGGCAGCCGTACCGGATGGGCTTCTTCGACGCCTTTTACTTCATGAGCTACACCGCCACCACGATCGGCTTCGGCGAGATCCCCCATCCCTTCACGTACGGGCAGCGCCTGTGGGTCGTCCTCACCATCTACCTGACGGTGATCGGCTGGGCGTACGCGCTGGGATCACTGCTCACCCTGGTCCAGGACAAGGCGTTCCGTCAGGCGCTCCGCCTACAACAGTTCAGCCGCACGGTCTCCCGCCTCAGCGAGCCCTTCCTGCTGCTGGCGGGATACGGCATGACGGGGGAGCTGCTCGCCCGGTCCTTCGACGGACTGGGCCGGCAGCTGGTGATCATCGACGCAGCCGAGTCACGCATCGAGGCGCTCGGCATGGACACGTACAAGGTCGACATCCCCGCCCTCGCCGGCGACGCGCGGAATCCGCATCACCTGACGGCCGCCGGTCTCAACCACCCGCTGTGTGAGGGCGTGCTGGCCATGACCGACAACGACGAGGTCAACCTCGCCGTGACGATGGCGGCGGCGCTGCTCAGGCCGGACGTACCCGTCGTGGCGCGGACCGTATCAAGAGTGATCGCCGACCGGATGGACGCCTTCGGCACACCGACGGTGGTCAACCCGTTCGACCGCTTCGGCAACCATCTGCGGATCGCTCTGCGCGCTCCGGCGTCCTACCAGTTGCTGGAGTGGCTCGAGGGCGGACCAGGAGCGCCGCTGCCGGAACGCGGGCGACCACCCGTGGACGGTCAGTGGGTCGTGTGCGGGTACGGGCGCTTCGGGCGGGAGGTCATCGCCGATCTCCGCGCGGAGGGCCTGCGCGTCACGGTCATCGAGCCGAACGCGTCCCCGGCCGGCAGTGACGGTTCGGCGCTCGAGGGCGTCACGGTGGTCGTCGGTGACGCGTCCGAACCGGGAGTCCTCACGCGCGCGGGTATCGAGGATGCCGTGGCGTTCATCGCCGGAACCGACAACGACACGACCAACCTCTCGCTGCTGGCCGCCGCACGCCGGCTCAACTCCGACCTGTTCCTGGCCGCTCGCCAGAACGCCCGGGTCAACGCCCCGCTGTTCGACGCCATGCACGTCGATGCTCTGCTGATCCCGGCGGAGGTGGTTGCCCACGAGGTGTACGCCCAGCTGAGCACGCCGCTGCTGTGGCGGTTCGTCCAGGACATGCCGGCGAAGGGCGATGCGTGGGCCGCCGGCGTCGTCGACCGGCTTGAGGGGCAGTGTGGCCGCCAGCTCCAATCGCTGTGGCGGCTGCGCCTGTCGGACAGCGAAGCACCGGCGCTGGCTGGCTGGCTGGCCTCCGGCGAGGCCAAGATCAGCGACCTGTTGCGTGACCCCGACGACCGTGATGAACAGCTGTTTGCCGTCTGCCTGCTCGTCATTCGCGACGACGATGCGGTGTTGCTCCCCGACGACGACTTCGTCGTGCAGGACGATGACGAATTGCTCTTCGCCGGAGACGCCACGGCTCGGCGTTCGCTGAGCACCACCATGCTCCTCGAGGCCACCGCCGAGTACGTCCTCTACGACCGGCACATCCCGTCGAGTTGGATCTGGCGTCGCTTCAGCCGCAACCGCGCGCTCGCCGATCGCTGACCTACTGACTGAGACGAGTCCGAGATGAAGGAGTGACCGATGAGGTTGGCGGACTTCCCGCGCTACCCGCTGCTCTTCGGTCCGAGCCCGATCCAGATGCGGATCGACTTCTGAGGCGCACGTCGCGGAAGGTCCGCGTCGGGAAGGAACTGGTGGAATCTGATGGGCAATCTCATGATCGACTTCATCACCTCACTCGATGGCTACGGGGCCGCTGAGGGCTGGCCGGGTCTCTGGGGCATGGGAAGCGCCGAGTACCTCGGCTGGCTGGGCAAGCAGCCCGAACACACGATCTTGATGGGAGCGACGACGTACCGGCTGATGTCGGGATTCGCCGCGAGCGGCGAGGAGGGGGTTGATGAGCTCAACCAGCAATCGAAGGTGGTCTTCTCCTCGACCTTGACCGAGCCGCTGGAATGGACCAACACGCAACTGGTGTCCGGAGACGCCGTGGAAGCCGTGCGAGCGATGAAGGAGGACAGCCGGATCGACCTGCGCACTCTCGGCAGCGTGAGCCTGTGTCGTTCGCTGCTCACGGCCGAGCTGGTGGATCGCTTCCGAGTCGTCGTCTTCCCGGTCGTCACCGGCGCGACCGGTCAGGACCGCATCTACGATGGGTACCCCGACGTCAGACTCGACCTGATCGAGAGTCGTACTTTCGATGGCGGGCTCCAACTGCTGGAGTACGTCCCCACGGTCCTCGACGGTCCGCCGGGCAGCACGGGAGCGGCGAGCTGAGCGGCATCGCCGTTCGCGTTCCTCACCTGTTGCGTGGCAGCTTGTTGTCGTACTTCGTCGGCAAAACCAGCAGTACGCTGCCACGCAACTGACTGTCGGCTCCAGCATCGAGCCGGACGTCCGGCACGCTACAGGCATGGCATCGCAGGAGCAGGCGGGTCCAGCAACGCGCGGCTCGTTGACTGCTGATCTCGAGCTGCTGGGGCTTCGGGCGGGGATGACGGTGCTCGTCCACACCTCACTGTCGGCGCTGGGGTGGGTAGTTGGCGGGGAGCAGACCGTCCTGCGGGCGCTGCGTGACGCCGTCGGACCGACCGGCACGCTGGTGATGCCGACGCAGTCTTGGCAGCTGTGTGATCCGGCCTACCTGAATGACCCGGCCACGCCGCGGGACTGGTGGCCACTGATCCGGGACCACCTCCCGGTGTACGACCCGCTGATGACGCCCACACGAACCATGGGTGCAGTTGCCGAGCTTTTTCGGTCAATCCCTGGGAGCGTGCGGAGCGCTCACCCGCACCGGTCCTTCGCCGCCAACGGGCCCATGGCTGAGGGCATCATCGGTCGGCACGACCTTGAATCCCCGGTCGGGGAAGGCTCACCCCTTAGGGCTCTCTATGAAGCCGAGTCGCGCATCGTGCTGCTGGGCGTCGGGCATGCGAAGAGCACTGGTCTGCACCTGGCCGAGCACCGAACCAACTACCCAGGCAAGCACCAGGTCCGCAACGGCGCAGCCCTCCTCGAGGACGGTCGCCGTGTGTGGCGATCCTGGGACGAGCCATGGGTTGACGAACACGACTTCGAGGAGGTCGCTCGGGCGTTCGCCGAACAGACCAGCCTGCAGCAATCGGGCCGCGTCGCCCAAGCGTCGGCCTATCTCGTACCGATGGCCGAGATCGTCGACTTCGCGGCCGCCTGGTTCCCCAACCACCGCACCGTGGAGGTTTTCGGCGTCGACACCACGGGTTGGTAGGCGTCGCTACCGTTCTGGGGGCCGGTGCATCAGCGGCTCGGCGACGCCGCCGGCGTTGGTTCCTCGAGCGCCGATGCGGCCACGGCGATGCGGCGGGACCGGATCACGAGCCACAGGGCCAGCAGGAACTCACCGACGAAGGTGAAGGAGCTGATGGCGGTCCAGGTGCCGGGGCTCAGCACGGCGCCGAGGCTATCGGTGGCGTAGCCGAGACCGGCGATCGCGAGCAGGACGCCCAGCACACGGGGAACGTAGCCGGAGCGGTAGGCCAGGTAGCCGATGAGGAGCAGGTGAAGCCCGAACAGGAACTGGCCGACGTACCAGATGTCATTGAAGGCGGTGATGCCGAGCATGGCCTGGGCGTTCATCTGATCTGCACCGAAGACGTCGAGATTGCCGTCGTTGCCGAGCAGGCGGACGACGCCGACGAGCTGCCCGATCGCGACCATGAAGACGCCCGAGTACACGAGTCGCAGCGCGGCCGCGAGCATCGAGAGGCTCCTGCTCACGGGACTGAACACTCGGTAGAGCGCCCAGGCGACCACCACGTCGAGGGCGATCACCACCACGAGGCTGACGATGCCGAGCCGGAACAGGCCCAGGGACGCCATGATGTCGCCGGCGGTCCGTGCTGCTTCGCCTTCCGCCACCAGTCCGTCAATCGCGACGACCTTGCCGAAGATGGCAACGACCGACATGAGCAGCAGGGCGACTCCGGCGGTGATACTGGCCGTGCGGATCGACCAGTGGGCGGCCGGGCGTGGAGGTGCGGTCGACGGCTCCTGGCTGATGTGCTGCGAGACGGGCCGGTCAACGATGCGGTTGGTCATGGTGGTTTCCCTTCCGGGAGGGTTCTGGTGTGGCCGAGGAGCCGATTGCTCTCTGGACCTCTCGGTACGTACGATGTACGCGTACGCTGTACGTTACACGTACGGTGTACGTGCGTCAAACGATATTGAGCTAGCTGTGACAGGCCGGAGGCGGAGGCATGGAAACGACAGGTGCGGAGACGAGGGGCGAAAGCCGCTCTCCTTGGACCAGAGCCCAACTCCTGCGCGGAGCCATCGAGCTTGCCGACCAGAACGGCATCGAGTCACTCAGCATGCGAAAACTCAGCCAGGAGCTCGGCGGCGGGACCATGTCGTTGTACAACCATGTCGCAGGCAAGGACGACCTTCTGGACGGCATGATCGACACCGTCTTCAGCGAGATAGATCCACCTGTCGTGGAGCACGGCTGGAGAACGGCCATGCGGGAGCGTGCCATCTCGATCCGCACTGTAATGACCCGGCACCCCTGGGCCATCGGGCTCATGGAATCCCGCAGAACACCCGGGCCGGCGACACTGCGACACCACGACGCCGTCATCGGATGCCTCCGCGACGGAGGCTTCTCACTTCCACTAGCGGCGCACGCGTTCGCCGCCCTCGACAGCTACATCTACGGTTTCGCACTGCAGGAGCGAAGTCTCGCGTTCGGCACCCCCGACGAGACCGCTGAGCTCGCGAAGACCTTCTTGCTGCACTTCCCCGTCAAGGAGTACCCGCGCCTCGCCGAACTGACGATCGACCATGTCCTTCAACCCGGATACGACTACGGCGACGAATATGAGTTCGGCCTCGATCTGATCCTCGAGGGCCTCGAAAGGGCTTGGCTCACCGCAAATCGCGGCAAGCGGCGACCGGGATGAGGTTCCCAGCTACTCCGGGATCCGGGTGGCCCGCGCTTGGTCGAGGTCGCCTCGGGTCAGTACGGATCGAACTTCTACGGCAGCGTCCTCGAGGGGGTCGAGGTCGGGCGGGCTTCGGTCGATGGCGCACACGACGACCTGTACCGTTGCGCCACCTTCGCGGAGCGCCAGGGTCGCGTCGCGGACGGCGCCACCGGTCGTGATGACATCCTCGATCAGGACGACGGTTCGCCCCACGACGTCAGCACCCTCGGCCAGTCGACACGTTCCGTAGGTCTTCGCCTGCTTTCGCACGAACAGTGCCGGGATGCCGGTCAGGGCACTGACGGTGGTGGCGAGCGGGACGCCGCCGAGTTCGAGGCCGCCCAGCAGGTCGGTGTCGGTCGGAAGTAGCGACACCATCGCACTCGCCATGCGGCGCAACAGGACGGGCTGTGACTCGAACAGGTACTTGTCGAAGTACTCTGTCGCGATCTGCCCGGACCGTAGCGTGAACTGCCCGGTCAATCGACAGGCGGCATCGATGTCCCTCGCGAGGGACTGCAGATCATCCACGGGGCCCATGTTCGCAGGCCCGTCCAGGTACGTCCGCTCAGAGGTCGATCGCGCGGTTCAGCCAGGTCGAGGCCACCCGCATTCCCACCTTCTCGTACAGGCCGAGCGCACCCGTCCGCGTATCGGTCGACAGCGCAGCACCGGTGACGCCGCGGGCCCGGGCCGCGGCAAAGGAGTCCACCAGTAGCGCCTGGGCCAGCCCACGGCCACGCTGGTCGGCGCGAGTGGCCAGGCGCTCGACGAAAGCCTCGCGCTGGTCGGCCTCCCCGCCGATCACGATGACGGCGGCGGCGACGATCACTTGGTCGGCGTCGGTGACGACGCGCAGGTTCCACGGCTCGAAGCTCGGCCGCCCTGGCACCTCGGCCAGAAAATCCTCGTACGGCTCGCGGTCGCGCACCGACCATTCCAAGAACGCGTCCTCGAGGACGTTCCAACAGGCTGGGTAGTCCGCCTCGGTCGCCTCCCGCACGGCGAAGCCGGCCGGTAGCACCCGGCTCGGGACTTCCGCCCCCTCGGGCAGCCGGAGAATCCAACTCGTCCAGCGGACGCGGTAGCCCAGGGACTCCAACAGCCGGTCACCGGCCGAGCCCTGAGGTACGGGCATTCCGATCACGGCGGCCCCTCGATCACGAGCCTTTTCCTGGACCCACTGGGCCAGCCAGCCGCCGATCCCGCGGCCGCGGAAGGCCGGATGCACAGCGGTGTCTGCGCGGTCGGATGAGGTGATCTCGGCGTAGCCGACCAGGCGCTCGCCCGCGAATACTCCGACCGTGCTGGCGCCGACGTCGAAGGAGGGCCGTTGCCAGTCGGCCACGATGTCGGCCTCGTCCAGCACAACCTCGCCGACGTCGACCAGCTCCTGGGCCGCCATCACCTCATAGACCGCCCGGGCATCGGCAAAGACCAGGGCTCGCTTCGAGAGTCCCTCGGGAAGCGGCATCCTGCCATCCAAGCTGCACCGACGGATCGACGCCAACCAGATACTCGTGTCAAGCGGCGGGCAGGCCTTTCGGCGGGCGACGTCCTTATCGGGTCCCGGTTTGATTGAGAGTCACGGGTGGTCGAAGATGTCCCGGCCGAACCAGGACACTCACCTGCTGGTCGTTCCTGCTGGGCCTGATGACCTGGATGGCGACGCCGAGCGACAGGTCGGCCGTGGTGCCCGGGTCCTCGCCGGCGATGGCAGGCCGGCCGTCGCGCGGGTTGCCGGTGCCGAGCACATGCCCGCCACCCATGTCGGTACCGAAGAGCGACGGCACCAGCCTGCCGTTCCGGTCCACGATCCGGGTCGAGTAGATCTCGTTGCCCCGTGACGGGACGACGGTAGAGGCGTCCACGTCCCGGAAGAACAGCGGACCATCGTTCGGATTGCTCGGGTCATCGAGATCCGGCCGGTACTCGATCCCGGGATACCAGGTGACCGCGTCGGTGAACCGGGTGACCCCCCGACGCGGGCCGAAGAAGTTGCAGATGATGTCGTACTCGTCGCCCTCTGGATCCGGCACGCAGTCTCGGAACGGGTAGCGACCGACGCGGCCGAACGCGACGTCACTGGCCTGTTGGCGTGACCCGAGATTGTCCAGCAGGCTCGGATTGGCCGCCGCCGCCGCCCCGCGGAACCGCTCCGGATCGTAGTGGGCGTCGACCAGCAGCACGGTCCCCTTCGACCCGATGCTCGGCGGGTCGAACAGGTTGTTCGACAGGTCGTTGATCGAGTGCGACTGGTCACGGTGCCAGATCAGCAGGCCCGGAGCGTTGTACGGGGTGCGGCTGACGTTCCACTCTGTCCCCTCGTCGGTCTCGACCAGCCAGTTCGTCGTGTACGGGGTCCTGAGGCCGTTGTCGTAGCCATCGAAGTTGCGCCACTCGGCCAGGTAGTACTGCTCGTAGTCGAAGGTGCCAGAGGTTTGCACCCAGCCGTTCCCGGTGGTGTCGGTCAATGACCCAGGCCGGGCCGTCCACCCATTCAGCCCGTTCTCCACGTCGTCGGTGAACACTGTGGTGCCGTCGGCGGTGACGGAGAAGTCGTCGGCGAACCAGCCCCGCTCCTCGAACGCGGGGTCGGTGAGGTAGCGCAGCCGGAGTTGGATCGTCGTCCCGGCGTAGGGGGTCAGGTTGACGTAGTCGTGCCGGTAGCCGCCGCTGTCCCCGGTGAGCCCGTTCTGCAATCCACCGAACAGGCCGGCGAGGTTGCCGTTGGGATCCTCGTCGGTGGAGACCAGGGTGCCGTCCGCATCGAACACCTCGAGTTGGGTCCAGTTCGTCCCGTTCGTGGACACCTCGATGAACCCGTAGTCCCAGAGCTCCTCGATGGTGTAGTTGTTCCAGCTCCAGAACCGGACATCGCTGCCCGTGGGCACGTTGATGCTGCGGGTCAGGCGCACGTCGGCGTAGCTCTGGTCGTTGGAGCTCCACCACGCCGTGTCACCGCTGTGCGGCTCGCCGACCTGCACGCGCTTGGCCGGCAGGTTGATCTTGACCGCGGTGTCGGTGCCCCTCGGCGGCCGGGAGGCCTGACCGAGGGTGACGTTGGCTCGCCTGCTGCCGTACTCCAACACCTCCGGCTCTATCCAGCCCAGCACGTACTTGCTCCACGCCCCCATGTGGGTGGGCAGCACCTGGAACAGCCGGCCACTGTGCGAGCCGGTCGACATCAGGTCCCACCAGCCGACGTCGGTGTCGGTGTTGGGTCCGATCGAGTCGTACAGGTCGGGCAGGCCGAGATCGTGTCCGTACTCGTGGGCAATCACGCCGATCCCGGCGTTCTCCGGCTGGGTCGTGTAGTTCAGCACTCGCAACCCATCGGCACCCGGGACGGTCACCCCGCCGGTGGTCGCGCCGACCACCGAACTGGACGACCATTCGGCGTACGTTCCCTCGGCCCCGCCGCCTGCCGCCTGGTCCTTCCCGGCGTGCAGCACGATCACGTGGTCCAGGGCGCCGTCGGGCTCGTACAGGTTGCCGTCCCCGTCGAGGTCGCCCTGGTCCTCGACGTCGTAGTCGGCCCACGGGAAGTTGGGTCGTGCCTCCGCGAGCTTGATGACGGCGTCGACGGCCATCTGGCCGGTCCCGAGCGGGTTGTCCGGGTGGCCGATGTCGCTGGCCTCACCCGCCTCGCAGGTGTCCGCCGAGTACCAGGCCTCGGAGTGGTCCAGCCTCAGCCAGGGCGAGGCGGTGCCTTCCAGCACATAGCGACCCTTGGACACCTCGAGGTAGTAGTTCTTGACCGTGCGCCCGCGGATGTCCACACCGCCGTTCACCTCGGGACGGATCCGGCGCTGCACGCCTTCGCTGGAGTAGATCAGCTGCTGATAGAAGTTCCGGTTGAAGTCGGGCACCCAGAAGGTGTTGTTGTCGGTGCCGCGACCGATGGTGGCGGGGTCCGGGATCTGGTTGTGCAACGGCCCGTTCAGCAGGGTGCCCGCCGGCTCGGTAATGCACTCGTCCGGGTTCGTCGGGTCGTCGTTCGGGCGCACCCAGCCGGAGAAGTCGTCGTTCGCGTTGGGATCGAACTCGACCAGGAGGGTCAACAGACGGGCCCGCTGTACTCCTGCCTGCCCGGACTTGCGCGCCGTTTCGCGTGGGCTGACGCCCTTCGTGGTCGCGAGCGCCTCCCGTCGGGCCAGCTGCTGAGCCGCCGGCGGGAAACCGGTGCTGTGCTTGGCCTTGGTGTGATCGGATGCTCCCCGCCGGGCTTGGGCTCGGGCACCCGCGGAGCCGACCTGCCGGTCGTCCTCGTTCTCGCCCACGGCAGACGCCACATTCGTGAAGTAGTAGTCGCGGTCGGCCTTCACCAACGGCTTGGCCACCGTCGCCCGGGCCACCGGGGCCTCCGGCGCAGCGGGTTTGGCCTGCGCGCCGACCGGGGCACACAGCACGCGCCACCGACGGGCGTGCGCGGCGGCCGAGCGCGAAGCTCAGTAGGGGAGGATCGGCCGCGGGTGTCGCGCCGGCGCCTCCGTCGGCACGGGATAAGCCTCGCCGCTCGGCTGACCGGGCCCAAGGTCGAGTTCGGGCTCCTGGCCGGCCACCAGCGTCTCGTCGGCGAAGTGTTCGTGCATCCAGTTCAGATGGTCGTTGCGGTCCTCGACGATCCGCCGCGTATCCCAGGCCGGCATGTTCTGTTGATCGAACTGCTGACCCATCAGCTCCGGGTCGACCTCGTACACGTGGTCCATCCGGACGACCACGCCGTCGGTCACCCGGGTCGCTTCGGGGCGGACGTATTCCTGCTTGTAGACGAACCGTCGCATCTCCACTCCTGACCTGGGCCCTCAGCTCTCGTAGGCCTGATCCAGCATTTGCTTGCCGGGATTCATGATGTTGTGGGGATCGAGCGCTCGCTTGATCTTGAGCATCACGTCCCAGCCGCCGCCCATCTCCTCGGGCACCAGCTCGGCGTCGCCCGCTCTGGTGCTGCCGTGGCACGCGGTGATCGAGCCGCCGTACTTCAGCGACACCTTCGCGATCTCGGACTTGAAGTCGACCCAGGCGGCCCACGTCTCGTCGTCGAGCTTCTCCTCCCAGATGCCGATGTCGATCTCCACGAGGTAGTCACCCCAGGGTTTGTACGCGGCGTTGGTATAGCAGTACATCCCCCAGTTGTCGAAGATGCCGTACGCGTCGATGTACCGCTGGGCGATGGCCGTCCACTCCTCGCGCACCTGCGGGAGCACGCTCCAGGCCAGCGATGCGTCCTCGCAGTGCCACGACATCGGCGCGACGGTGCCGTCGGGAAGGCGTCCGTGCAGCGGGTTGGCGTACCGGTCGTGCCGCGACGCCCAGTCGCCGACCGCCATCTCGTCGCCGGTGTAGCGCCCACCTTCGGACCGGCCGAGGGCCATCAGCAGCTTCGACGCCTCACGTACCTCCGCCTTCGTTCCGTACAGGGCGGTGGCCACGATGGAGTTGACCCAACCCGGCATGGGAATGAAGGCCTCGTCGTCGCGCCGCAGATATTCGATCTTCTTCTCGTCGAAGAGCACGGTGCCGGCCAGCGTGGCAATGCCGGAGGTGACTATGCCGTGCACGGTGCGATGAGCGTTCAGAAAGTCGTCGAAGGCGAAGAAGGCGGCGAACTCCGCCTCCGGCCTCGGCACCAGCTCCAGCGTCGCCTCGGTGACGATGCCCAAGGTGCCCTGATGACCCATGAACAGGTGCTTGAGGTGGTAGCCGGTCGAGGACTTGCGAACGTTCTTCCCGCCGCCGTCGCCGACGCGGATGATCTCTCCGGTCGGCAGCACGATCTCGAAGGAGATCACGAGGTCGCGGGTGTGGCCGAAGCGGGAGCCCAGCAGCGACCACCCGCTGCAGGCGATCCGGCCGCCGACCAACGAGCACGGGTAGGACGCCGGCGTGTCCGGGTAGAAGACGCCGTACTTCTGAAGCTCCTCGTTGAGCTTGAGCATGCTGATGCCGGGGCCGACGGTGACCGTACGGTCGGCCAGGTCGATCTCGTGGATCTGATTCATCCGCTTGACGTCGACCAGGATGCCGCCGCGCAACGGGACGGCGCCGTCGTTGAGGCCGGTCCCGCCAGCGCGCGGAACGACGGGGATCTTGGCGCGGTTGGCCAGGAGGACGATCTCCGAGACCTGCTGCGCGGTGCGCGGCAGCACCACGACCGCCGGCATGTGCTCGGCCCACCGGTGCACCGGGAAGGGTGCGGGCACCCGCGCCCGATTGGCCCGGCTCGACACTCCTGTGAGCACCGAGCCCGGCTCGTTCATGATCGCCTCGAGCTCGGCGACGACGGCCTCGTCGACCGTCATCACGGGAGCGGTGATCACTTTGTCGTCTCCAGCGCCGTCTCCAGCGCCGTCTCCAGGTCCGACGCTCCGCGGCGGCCGCCGATCTCGATGCCGGCGGACTCGGCGACCAGCTCCATGATGTCGGCGACCTCGATCCCAGCCTTGTGACCTGCCGTCGCGAGCGGACGCTCCGACCAGACGCAGGCGCTGACGAGCAGGTCGACGTCGAGTTCCTTGGCCCGGGCGACCCGGATGTCGCTGATCGCCTCGGTGATCTCGGGCTTCTCGATGGGAAGTCCGCCGCCACCCCCGGAGCAATAGGACCACTGGGTGACGTGATCGACGTCCTTGAAAACCAGACCCGGGATCGAGTTCAGGATGAACCGAGGTGCCTCGTGAATCCCCTTGCGCTTGTTGAGTCGGCACGGGTCGTGGTAGGTCACGGTCTTGTCGATCGGCTTCTCGAGCACCAGCCGGCCGTCCTTGATCAACTCCGCGATCAGCTCGACGATCTGCACCACTTCGATGTCGAAGTCCGCCCCGAAGTAGCTCGGGTAGTCCTCGGTGAAGTGGACGTAGTCATGCGGCTCGATGGCGATCACCCGTTTCACGCCCGAAGCACGCCAGTCCGCCAGATTGTGCTCGGCGAAGGCGCGGGACTGGTCGACGTAGCCCATCTCGGCCGCCGGCCCGCCGCAACACCACTGCTCGTTCATCAGGCCGAACTCGAACCCCGCGTGCTGCAACACCTGGGCGGTGGCCCGGGTGTTCGACGTCCGGTAGAACGCCGCCTCGCAGTCGACGAACATGATCGTCTCGCCGCCGATCGGAATGTCCAGGCCCTCGGCCCAGTCGCGGACGTGCTCCTGGCCGTTCGGCTGGCCGTTGTCGGTGCCGAGCACCGGCTCGTTCTTCAGGTCGTTCGTCAGGCGGTTCCAGAGCTTCCACCCGTCCCGGTCCAGCCCCTGGTCGACCATCAGCGCCCGCGCGGCCCGCACCACCTTCACCGTCTCCGTCCGGGCCTGGTAGAAGTCACCGACGAACAAGGTGTTCGGGCAGCGGATCTCGCACGCTCCGCACTGCGTGCAGTGGACGTAGTCGTCGGCGACGTCTTCGATGTCCAACAGGCCCTTGTCCATCGCGATGATGTTGGCGTGGAAGGCGGTCGGCGTGTGGTTCTCGTTCCGCGTGACCTGCATGACCGGGCACACCTCCCGGCAGAACTTGTGGCCGGAGGAGAAGCAGTTGTAACCGTTCTGTCGCCACCGCTCGACGAACTCACGTTGGAGGTTGCCGTTCCCGCTCACTGCGGAAGACTGGCCGGTTGCGTCGTCGGTCACGGCGTACCCCCTGTCGGCAGTGGGCGCCACCGAGGCGCCCCGCATGGGCGTGCTTTTGCCCAGTATTGGCGGCCGTCGGCGGACCGTCAATGAGAGAACTTGATCATGAGCTGCGGCTCCGAAGCGCTGGCGATCTGGACTGTCCGCCAGCGAGGTGGTCTGATGGAAAACAAACCGCGACAGGAGGCCTTTTTGGCCCCGTCCGGACAATTTGATCACGGGGAGGGCGCCATGAAGTTCAGTTACGTGATGTTGCCGGACTACCCACTCGAGGAGTCGCTGCGGGCCATCAAGCTGGCCGACGAGTTGGGTTTCTACGGTTGCTACGCCGCCGACGAGACGTGGCACAAGGACATGTGGCTACTCTTCGCGGCCGCGGCGAGGGACACGACGAACATCCGCCTGGGACCGAGCCTTTCCGGGGTGATGCTGCGCGAACCCACCCTGATCGCTCAGGCGACGGCCACCCTCGACGAATTGACGAACGGTCGCGCCGAGGTGGTGCTCGGCTCCGGCAACTTCGGGCTGCTGGCGCAGTACAAGATCGACTGGGCGCAGAGCAAGCCGCTGTCCCGACTCAAGGAGGGCGTGCAGGTCATCCGGACCTTGCTCGACGACGGTGCCATCACCTTCGACGGCGAGTTCTTCAACTACCAGGGCCTGTTCACGTTCGCGCGGCCGGTCCAGGAGCGGGTGCCCGTCAAGATCGGGTCCATGCGGGGGCCGAAGTCGTTCGAGGTCGCCGGCGAGTTCTCCGACGGCTGCCACCACGCCCTCAGCTATACCCGGCAGGCGTACGAGTACGGGTTCGAGCACTTCAGTGCCGGTGCGAAGAGGGCGGGGAAGAACCCCGACGACCTCGACTTCGCGGCGTGGGTCGTGACGGCGATCGGGCGGGACTCGGCGGCGGCGAAGCAGGCCGCCCGCTCGATGGTCGGGATCTACGCCTCGTCCATGCCGCACGAGCAACTCGAGCGGAACGGAGTGGACCCGGCCTCACTGACCCCGATCATCGAGGCCATCGGTGCGGGGGACCTGGCCAAGGGGATCGAGCTCACCAGTCCGGAGTTGGCGGAGAGGTTGTCGATCTCCGGCACGCCCGAGGAGGTCACGAGCAAGATCAAGTCCGAGATCGACGGGACCGGCGTCAACCACTTCATCGCCGCCATCACCGATGCCTCGCTGGTGAAGGCTTTCACGGGCCAAACGGTCGAGGGTGTGGCTACCGTCGAAGAGCAGCTCCGGCTACTCGCGGAGGAGGTCATGCCGAGCTTCCGCTGAGCCCAGTCACCGGCATGATCTAGTGTCGTGAGCGTTCCTGGTGCAGGGCCACGCCCAGGATCACCAAGGCGATGCCGGCCAGGTCCTGCAGGGTGGGCACCTGACCCAGGACCAGCAGGCCGACGGCGGTGGCGGTGGCCGGCAGGATCGCCAGCATGAGGGCGAAGGTCGCTCGGCGAAGCCGCGCCATGGCGAGCTGATCGGTGACGTAGGGGATTACCGATGAGCAGAGACCGACGGCGATGCCCCAGAGCAGCCAGGTCGGGTGGGTGAAGGTCGGCACTGCCCCGCCGATGCCGAACGGGGTGGCGACGATCGCAGCGATCAGCATCGCCGCGCCGAGCTGGTCGATGCCGCTCATCGCGCCGCCGGCGCCGTTGCTGCGGCTGCCGTCCGGGTTGGTGTTCGCGATCTTGTGTCCGAGGATCACGTACAGCATGAAGCCCGCGCAGTTGGCGAACGCGAACACGAAGCCGAGCGGTTCGTTGACGATGCGGACATCGGTCAGGGCGGCCACGCCACCGATCGCGAGGACCAGCGCGAACACGTTTCGACGGGTACGTGTTCCGGCCGCCGCCAAGATCACCACGCCGAGGAACTCGATCGCGCCGACGGTCGACAGCGGAAGCCGGTCGACGGCCAGGTAGAACAGCGAGTTCATGGCCGCCAGCACGGCGCCCATGGCGAGCAGCACCCACCGCTGATGCGCACTCAACCGAGCGATCAGCCGCCACGGTCGACGCCAGACGGCGAAGACCACCGCGGCGCTGGCGATGCGCAGCCACGCCACACCGAGCACGCTGACGTGGGCGAACAGCAGCACCGCGAACGATGGACCCAAGTAGTGAAAGATGGCGCTGATCACGAAGAACGAAGCCGGCGGTAAAGCCGTGATCCGGTTCCCGGCACGACCGAGAGTGCTCGTTGCGTCTGCTTGGATGTCTGCCGAACTCACAACGCTATGCTCCTAAGCAGACGACGAAGAGTACATGGCGAGTTGAAGGTGGAGGTCGAAGATTGGCTACAAAATCACCATCATCCAGAGCTCCTGCCTTGGCAGCGCAGAACGGGCTGCTCGATGACGTCAACCGTCGACTGTTGACCGAGCTCCACGCCGATCCCCGCATCACGATGTCGGCCCTCGCCCGTCGCGTCGGCATGAGCGCACCTGCGGTCACCGAGCGGGTGCAGCGCCTCGAACGAGCCGGAGTCATCACCGGCTACCGGCTGGAGGTCGATCATGCCGCGTTGGGTCTGCCGGTCACGGCGTTCGCCCGTATACGACCGACCGCCGGCCAGCTCGCCAAGATCGCCGACCTCGCCCGATCGCTGCTGCAGGTCACCGAATGCCACCGCATCACCGGTGAAGACTGCTTCCTCATCAAGGTTCACGCTCCAAGCGTGGAAGAGCTCGAAGCGGTTCTGGACCAGTTCCTCGTCTACGGACAGACCATCACCAGCATCGTGGTGAGCACCCCGGTGCCGCCAAGGCCCCTACCGGTCGACGCCGACTCCTATGAACGTGGGGCAAGCATCAGTGGGTAAGCGTAGGCACCGTCTACGGGACACAGACTTACCCGATCTCGTTGTTTCGGTGGCCGAGCGGTGCTGACGATCTTCGCCAACGCCTACCGGATCATGCACTCCTGGGTGGGATCGGGTCGCGAGTACGTCTAGCCACCTGGCGGCGGTGGTGGCATCACGGTAGGGGCGGGCGGGCCACCAGCACGTGGCCGTGTCCGGAGATTCGCAATGCACCGGCTGCGTGGGGCGCGAGAACCGTTGCGCCCCGACGGGCGGGGACCGAGCTCCCATCCTGAGAGGCGACCGTCACCGAGCCCTCGACGGTGATCAAGATCGCGAAGCCGGCGGAAACGTGGGTTTCGCCGGCGACGGAGACGCTCTCCAGACGGAAGAACTCGGCCGCGTCCGGTGCCAGGACGTTGCCGTGCCCCGAGTCCTCACGGATCAGGTGAGCAATCTCATCGGTGGTTCGTGCTCGTATTTCGACGGCCTGCAGCGCGGTGTCGAACCCCAATCCGAGGTGCCCGTCGGCTCGCCCGTCGATCTCGAAGTCGCGCCATTCGAGGAGGATCGAGAGATCCTCCGGCTCCTGCACCTCGACCAGCAGGATGCCCTCACCGATGGCGTGGAGCACGCCGGGCGGTACGTAGATGGTCTGCTGCGGCTGCACCGGGACGCGGTGCATCCGCTGCAGCAGACCCTCGACGTCTTGCTCCTCGACCATCACTTGCAGCCGGGGGAGGGCGATGTCTTCGGTTAGGCCGAGGAACACCTCGCCCGGCGTGAGGAAGTACCAGGCCTCGGCCTTGCCGTGTTGTTCACCCAGGTGGAACTCGGCGAACGTGGCGTCCGGATGGGCATGGATCGGCAGGCGTTGACCGCTGTCGAGGAGCTTCACCAAGAGTTTGGTGTCGCACCCGTTGGCCGCGACGTGTCGCGGGCCGAGCCAGTCCAGGGGCTGGCGCTCGATCGCGTCGACCAGCAGTGTTCCGTCCGGCAATCGGCTCCGTCCGAGGGTGCGGTGGCCGCGAACCGTCGTGGTCGAGGCGACCCAGTCCTCCGGCGTCCGTGGTCCTTGGTCGTGCTCGCCACGGAAGGCAGCGATCTGCGCGCCGCTGCGGTAGAAGCGGTCGGCGGGCTGGTTGGCGGGAAGCGGGATCAGTCCGGGTGTGGTATCCGTGGCGAACAGCTGGTCGAGCTCGGGCGCCAGCGCCACCACCGCGTCTCGGGTTGTCGGGCGCCCGCCGACCCAGGCGGCGGCGAACGCCGCGGCCAGCCGAGCGGAGTCTTCCGCACCGGCGCCGGTGGCGATCCCGTACAACAGCCCCGCGGATGAGGCATCCCCCGCTCCGTTCGTCGTCACTGGGGTTTCGACCGGGATGGCCGGTACGTGGAGCACGCGGTCGGCCCATGACGCGGCCTGCGGAGCGATGGCGCGGCCTGCGGACTCGAGCCGGGCCCGGCCGGCGGTTTTCACGAGCAGGCCACCGGCGCCGGCCGACAGGGCAACGACGGCGGCTCCCCACTCGAGGAGCAGGTCGGCCAGGCGCTCCGCGAGCGACGGTGAGGGTGCGTCGGTGATGCGGAGGACCGAGGTCAGATCGTCCAGGCTCGGGCTAACGACGTCGGTCTCAGACGTCATGCGGGACAAGATCTGTTCCCAATCGAGGTCGGCCACCGCGGAGGCAGGATCGAGCACGGCGAGGTCGACCGATGTCGTGAGGCCCGCGGTCCGCGCCGTCGCGAGCACCCGGTGCAAGGGATCACCGCCCTCGGTGAGCAGTCCGGGAAGCAGGGGTGGGTAGCCGATGTGCAAGAGGTCCAGGCCCGCCATGTCGATCTCGGCACCGGTGAAGGCGGCGTTGGCGCCGACGTGGTGCCAGATGGTCCGATCGACGCCGGCGGGCTCCAAGATGAGGCTGTAGGACGTGGACGCTCCCGGGACCACCCGCGCATTGCTTCGCAGGAGCGCGTCGGTGGCCAGCTGCGCCAGGACGAGGCGGCCAAGCTCGTCGTCACCGATGCAGGCAAAGAGGCTGACCGATGCACCCATGGCGGTGAGGGCTCGACCGGTGTTCCAGACCGAGCCGCCCAGCGCCAGCCCTACCGGACCGACCTCGACGAGCTTGCCGGGTTCGAACGGCACCGTCTCGGTCAGCTGCGGCCGGATGTCGACGCAGATGTGTCCGGCAACGGCGATGCGATCCACCCGGCCTCCTTCTCGGTCGTTTCCCGGGCTGTACTGTTCCACCGAACTGCGACTGGGAACACCTCGTTGCCCCGATTCGTGAGGAGCGGCCCGTGGCGTCATACCGGCTCAACCGCCTGTTCAACCCGAGATCGGGCCGCGCCCTCGATGTCGCGGTCGATCACGGATTCTTCGGGGAGCCGTCGTTCCTCACCGGGATCGAGGACATGCGCCGGGTCGTCAACACTCTCGTCAACGCGAATCCCGACGCCATCCAGCTCACTCTCGGCCAGGCTAGGCATCTGCAAAGCATTCCGGGCAAGGAGAAGCCGGCGCTGGTCCTGCGCACCGACGTCGCCAACGTCTACGGCAACCCGCTGGACACCCACCTCTTCAGTCATCACTTTCCGCACGCCATCGAGGAGGCCGTGCGGCTCGACGCGGTAGCGGTCTGTGTAAACCTGTTGCAGCTGCCGGGACATCCGGAGATCCGAGAGGCCAGCATTCGCTCGATCATGGCCTTACGCAAGGAAGCAACTCGGTACGGCATGCCCCTGATGGTCGAGCCACTCGTCATGCGGGACAACGCGGCGGGGGGATACCTGGTCGATGGCACGACATTCAAGGTGGTGACTCTGGTCCGCCAGGCCGCCGAGCTCGGTGCCGACTTGATCAAGGCCGACCCAACGGACACCGTCGAGGACTACCACAAGGTGATCGAGGTCGCCGGGGATGTCCCCGTCCTCGTCCGCGGTGGTGGGCGCGTGGACGATCGCACCCTGCTCGAGCGCACCGTAGCGGTCCTGGAACAGGGCGCCCACGGGATCGTGTACGGGCGCAACATCATCCAACATTCCTCGGCTGCCGGCATCACGGCGGCGCTGATGTCGGTCCTGCATGAGAACACCAGTGTTGAGGAGGCTCTCGTCCGACTGTCCGAAAGCCCAGCCTCAGAAAGCACGCCATGAGCACCAAGATCGTCAACCTCGGCATCGTCGGCGGCGGGCTCATGGGGCGGGAGATCGCGGCCGCGATCCAGCGCTGGCCCGCCCTGATCGATCACCCCGTCCGGCCGCGAGTCACGGCTGTCGCCGACGTCAATCCCGCGGCTCTCGCGTGGTTCGACGAGATCGACACCGTGCGCGCCATGGTCACCGACTATCAGGAGTTGCTGACCGACGACGCCCTCGACGTCGTCTACGTCGCGGTTCGCCACGACCTGCACGAGCAGATCTACGGCGACGTCATCCGGTCAGGCAAGAGCCTGCTCGCCGAGAAGCCGTTCGGCATCGACTCTGCGGCCGCCCAGTCGATCATGAACGCCATCGGAGAGCACCCGGAGAGCTTCGTGCGCTGTTCGAGTGAGATGCCGTACTTCCCCGGTGCGCAGTGGGCGATCAATTACGTCCGCTCTGGCGCACTCGGCACGATCATCGAGGCCCGAAACGCGTTCCTGCACGCCAGCGACATCGACCCGGACAAGCCGCTCAACTGGAAGCGTCAGAACGCGTTCTGCGGGAAGGCCGGCGTCCTCAACGATCTCGGCCTGCACACCTGGCACGTGCCCCTCCGCCTCGGTTGGGCCCCCGAGAGCGTCTACGCGGTGCTCCAGAACATCGTGACCGAGCGGCCCGGCCCGGACGGTTCGTTGGTGCCGTGTGACACCTGGGACAACGCCGTGCTGCACAGCTGGAGCCGGCACGACGGGACTCCCTTTCCGCTGACGACCGAGACCAAGCGCATCGGCCCCGGGCACAAGAACACCTGGGAGCTTGAGGCCGTTGGGCTCGAGGGCGGGATCCGATTCAGCACCAAGAATCCCAAGTGCGTCGAGGTGTTCAGGGTGTCGGAGGTGGCGGGCATCGGCCGGGAGCAGGTCTGGCAACAGATCGACGCGGGCAGCCAGTCCGTCTGGCCGACCGTCACCGGTGCCAATTTCGAGACCGGCTTCTCCGACTCGATCCTGCAGATGTGGGCGGCCTTTTTGGCCGAACGGGAAGGACTGCTCGGCGACCGCTTCGGCACCGTCCGACCCGAGGAGGCCGCGCTCAGCCATGCCATCTACGACGCCGCGATCGCCTCACACCAGACCCAAGCCGCGGTCAGGCTCTAAGCTCGGGAGGCGAGAAAGCTCAGTCAGTCCGAGGGTTTCCAGCGCGGCCAGGTCGTCCGGCTCCACGGGTGCGCGCGGCGAGGCGGCCACCTGGTCCAGGAACGTCTGGGCTGCGTCGGGACGTGAGCCGGGACCGTCCAGGCGGTAGCGCGCGGGAAGCATAGGGCCGAACAACAGCGGCTCGGCCAGCTCCGCACGACGGCCGAGATCGGGTGCGACCCCGGCTGCCTCCGAGATGTCAACGGCCAGCACGTGGTGGGCGTACATCGGCAGCGGTGGGCGGCGAACGGCTTCTCGCATCTCCGCGTCGGCGGGTGGGCTGATGGCGCCGGACCAGAGCCCGGCGATCCACCGCGCCTGCAACTCGAGCAGCGGAAAGTACGGGCCTTGCAGGGCGTACTGCCCAATCACGCCGAAGGCCGGCAGGTCTGGGTGGATGGTCCGATGATGCAGGGCCAACTGCGGACCGGTCGTGCGCCAGACGTCGTCGGGTAGGTACGGCACGTGCAGCACGTAGCCCGTGGCACAGATGATCGTGTCAACGATCTCGGTCGTCCCGTCCGTGAACGTCACCAATCGGCCGTCGACGGCCGCGATGGCGGGCCGGCAGACGATCCGGCCGTCGCGGACCAAGGGCAGGTAGTCCTGCGACAGCGAGTGGCCGGCGACGAGGATGTCGTCGTCGGGTCGTGGCGCGCCGAAGTCGGCGGGGTTGCCGGCGATGCGCACGACGCGCTCCCGGAGGAGGCGGCCGAAGGCCTCCCGGGCCATGACTCGGCGTTGGAGGACTCCGAAGTGGGTGTACCACTGCCAGTCCGAAGAGACTCCGCGCACGTTCTTCTGCAGCACGTAGCGCGGTTTGCGGTAGGCCGAGATGACCGGTTCAGGCGAGGCGAGGTTCGCGGCGACGTCCGAGGCGATCTCGTGGCCGCTGACTCCGTTGCCGTAGACGAGCGTCCGGCCTTCGGCGAAGGCGTCCGCGCCGGGGTAGTCGAACGCGTGCAGCAGTCGCCCGGTGAACCCGTCCAAGCCTCCCGGTACGACGGGCCGGCCGAATCGTCCCGAGGCGACGACGACGGCATCGAACGGCTCGCCGTCGACCCGCCAGCCCGGCTTCAGACGGCGGACGCGGGTGCCCAGGCGGATCCGACCGTGGAGATCGAACGCGGACGCGTACGCCGTCAGATACGCCTGGATCTGCTCCCCGGCCGGATGCAGCTCGAGGTCAGGAGCGTAGGGCAGGTCGGAGAAGGCCGTCATAGCCCGGCTGGTGTTGGTGTGCATGCCGGGCCACACGCCGCTGTGATCAGCGGCGTCGTACCACTGGCCGCCGATTCCGTCGCTGGCCTCGAAGACCGTGATGTTGAAGCCGGCTTCCAGGAGGTTCTTGGCGGCGACCAAGCCGCCCGGACCGCCGCCGACGACGGCGACGCGAGCCTCCGGTCGTAGACGCATGCGGTCACTGTGCCACGCGGACGGCTGCGGATCCCGAGGCCGAGGACAAAGTGCAACTGATGGTTGCGCAAAGCACCTCGTGCGGGATAGCCTAAAGCGCAACCAAACGTTGCAGGAGGCTGATATGGAGTTCGGAACCATCGAGCGTGAGATCTACGTCGAGGCGTCGCCTGAGATCGTCTTCGAGGTTGTGAGCCGCCCCGACCACCTCAAACAGTGGTGGCCGGACGATGCGCAGTACGAGCCGACGCCCGGGTCGGCGGGCGAGATCGTGTTCGGTGATCGCGACGCCGGGGGAGCCGTGGCGTTCACCGTCGTCGACGTGCGACCGCCCCGGACGTTCTCGTTCCGCTGGACGCACCCGGCCTATGAGGTCGCGGCGGAGGGCAACTCGCTGCTGGTCACCTTCGATCTGACCCCGTCAGGTGGCGGCACGCTGCTCACGATGACCGAGACCGGCTTCCGCGAGATGGGCTGGGAGGTCGCGGTCCTCGAGCAGCAGTACTCCGAGCACGTCGAAGGCTGGGCCTTCTTTCTGCCGCGGTTGGCCTCGTACGTCACGACGTTGTGGGTGCGACCATGAGCACTGCGCTCGCTGAGATTGTCGACGACGATCTGTGGTCGGCAGTGGGGGACCCGACCCGTCGACGCATGCTCGACCTGCTGATCACCGAGGGCTTCGCTACGGCGACCAGCTTGAGCGAGCGGCTGCCGGTCACCCGTCAGGCGGTCGCCAAGCACCTCGGGGTCTTGGATCGCGTTGGGCTGGTCCACGGCACTTCCACCGGGCGGGAGAGGCGCTATCGGGTCGACGACGCCCAGCTGGGCCGCGCCGTCGCCCAGCTGTCAGCGGTCGGCGCCATCTGGGACGCCCGGCTGAAGCGCATCAAGCGGATCGCCGAGTCCATCGAGCGCAGCCGGAGGCAGTGACCTTCGCGCACCGGCAAGATCACCGCAACATCAAGATCACCACAACTTCCCTATTTGCGAAGAGAAGGAAGGCAAAGCCATAGTGGACATCCTGCATGGGCGAGATCGGCAAAGGTGCACCCGACCCAGACGACGTCAAGATCGACAACTGGAACTACCACCGACGGCGAGGCTACCGGCGTCACGTCGCACGGGTCAGGCCGCTCAGATGTCGATGAGCTCCAGACGTACGTGAGCCGTGTGCCCGGGCTCCACACCCTCCGCGACGCGGACGGCCTTCTTGATGGGCAGCGCGTACGTCCCGCTCCTGGCGTCGGGAAAGATCGATGTCGACCAGGTGGTCCGCCCGATGGTGACATGCACGCGCACCGAGCCGAAGCCCCGTTTGGCCTGCGGCATCATGACCTCGCGGATGACGGCTGAGTCCTCGACTGGCACCGAGACGAACGTCCAACTGTCCGACAAGCGCGCATCCCACAGCCATAGCTCGGCCGCGAACTCGATGATCATCTTGACGGCGACCGACGCGAACGCGGTGCTCGTCGCGCCCGGCGGCTCGGTGGGGCAGGCAGCATCGTGGTCGGCCTTACGTTCGATCGAGGAACTCTTCAACCACGGCGTTGAACGCTGACGGATTCTCCAGGAACGGGAAGTGGGAGCTGGCCACGTCGGTCGGGAAGACCTGCAGCCTTGCGTCGGGTATCTGCTCGGCGATGTAGCGCTGTGACGATGGGTCGACATGACTGCCGTCGCAGCCGATCACCATGATCAGCGGGAACCCGTTGCCTCCGCGGTCTTCGTAGGCCAGCTCGACACCGTCGTGGGTGGTGAACATCGCCATCGATGCGCTCCCCGCTCTCGTCTCGACCAGATGGACTCAGATGGTCAGATGGCCCGGACGTGCAGGCCGCCATCTACTGGCAGCAGTGTGCCAGTGATGTACGCAGACTCGTCGCTGGCGAGGAACAAAGCCGCATTGGCCACGTCCTGCGCTGTCCCCATCGCGCCGGTTGGGCTCTTGGCCGCGCGTTCGGCCCGTACGGTCGACGCGTCCTGGCCCGCGGACAGCTCCCGATAGACCAGTGGAGTGTCGATCAGCCCGGCGAGGATCGCGTTGACGCGCACTCCGCGGTCGGCGTACTGCAGAGCCAGGCTGCGGGTCAGCTGATTCACGGCGGCCTTCGAGGCCGCGTACGCGGGATAGGGATAGCCGGTCCAGCGGATCGAGCCCGTGGACGAGAAGTTGATCATGGAACCTCGGCTCTGGACGAGGTGCGGCAAGGTGGCCTTGGCGCCGAGGAAGGCACTGTCGAGGTTGATCGAGACGGCCGCTCGCCACTCCGCCAGCGTCAGGTCCTCCGGGCCACCGAGACGCACCAGACCACGTTGTTCTGCACCACGTCGATCCGACCGAATGCCTCCAGTGCGGCCTCCGCCGCGGCCAGCACCTGCGCCTCGTCCAGCAGATCGGCCACCACGGGCAGCGACCGCCCACCAGCCGCCACGATCGCGTCCACTCCCTGCTGAGCCGCGCGCGGATCACGGTCGACCACCACGACGTTCGCTCCGTGCGAGTAAAGCATATCAAGGCGCGCCCCTTTGTCGAAAGTTGCACCCCCACATGAGGGTGCAACTGTCGACAAGAGGGAGCGCCGCGATGGTGCAGTCGGAGCCGTTGACAGGCTAACGGTGTTAGCCTAGTCTTTGGCTAACACCGTTAGCTAGGAGGGGTCATGACTAAGGAGCTCATCAGTTCAATCGACATCGGCGCGCCGAGATCCACAGTGTGGGAGGTGTTGGTCGACTTCGCCGCGTTCCCGGCGTGGAACCCGTTCATCGTCCAAGCCGAGGGTGACCTGGAGGTCGGTGGTCAACTCACGCTGCACATGCAGCCGGTCGGCGGTTCGATGGTCACGCTGCGTCCCACACTGGTCGAGGTGGCCGAAGGCCGCCGGCTCCGCTGGCAGGGTCGGCTGGGCGTACGGGGACTGTTCGACGCCGACCACCTATTTACGGTTGAGCCGGGTGATGGCGGAGGGTCGCGGCTGGTCCAACGGGAGACGTTCAGGGGTCTGCTCGTCCCGTTGTTCGCGCGCTCGCTGGATCGCGGCACTCTACCGGCGTTCCAGGCGATGAACGCAGCCCTGAAGGACCGGGCGGAGCGAGTAGCCGCTGCGCGTGCCTGATCTCCTGACCACTCGCGCCCAGGAGATCGTCGGTGTGGCCCGCGACCTGTTGGAGTGCGAGGGGCCGCAGGCGTTGACGATGCGCCGGCTTGCGGATCGGTTGGGTATTCGCGCTCCGTCTCTTTACAAGCACTTTCCAGACAAGGGCGCGCTCGAGGTGGCGATCATCGCTGCTGGGTTCGAAGAAGCAGCGGCTGCGTTCGAGGCCGCCGAGCGGGAGACCGATGATGACCCGGTTGACCGGCTCGAGGCCTTCGCGGCGACGTACCGGCAATTCGCGATGGCTCACCCCCACGTGTACCGCTTGATGACGGAGCAACCGTTGCCCCGCGAGCAGTTGCCCGCAGGTTTGGAGGCTCGCACCGCGGCTCCGCTGCTGCACGCGACCGGCGACGCGGTGCGGGCCCGGGCGGCCTGGGCGTTCATTCACGGACTGACCCTGCTCGAGCTCAACGATCGGCTCCCCGCCGACGGGTTGACCGAGTCCGCCTGGCGGATGGGTATCCGGCGGTTTCGTCCCGATCCTGCGTGATCAGGGCGCTAACTCGAGCCGGATCCGGCCTAAGCACGGTCCCAGGATTGGAATGCCGGTCGGTCAGGTTGGCGTTGCCCCTCCATGAAGAAGATCGGGTTCCTCTCGTTCGGGCATTGGACGCCGTCGGAGCATTCACTGGTACGAACCGCCTCGGACGCGCTGCTGCAGTCGATCGATCTGGCTGTCGCGGCCGAGGAAGTCGGCGCCGATGGGGCCTACTTCCGGGTGCATCACTTCGCCCGCCAGCTGGCCTCGCCGTTCCCGCTGCTCGCCGCCGTCGGTGCCAGAACGACCCGGATCGAGATCGGCACGGCAGTGATCGACATGCGGTACGAGAACCCGCTCTACATGGCCGAGGACGCCGGCGCCACCGACCTCATCTCCGGCGGTCGGTTGCAGCTCGGGATCAGCCGTGGATCACCTGAGCAGGTGATCGATGGCTACCGCTACTTCGGCCACGTCCCGGCCGAGGGAACCTCCGACGCCGACATGGCCCGGGAGCACAGCACGGTGTTCCTCGAAATGCTCTCTGGGCAAGGATTCGCCCAACCCAATCCTCGACCGATGTTTCCCAATCCGCCGGGTCTGCTGCGCATCGAGCCGTACTCACCGGGTCTGCGGGACCGGATCTGGTGGGGTGCCGGAACGCGCGCGACCGCGGAGTGGACCGGCGCTCAGGGTCTGAACCTGATGAGCTCGACCCTGCTCACTGAGGACACCGGTGTGCCCTTCCATCAGTTGCAAGCCGAACAGATCCGGCTGTTCCGCGACGCTTGGAGTGCCGCCGGCCACGAGCGCGAGCCGCGGGTGTCGGTCAGCCGGAGCATCTTCCCGATCGTCGATGAACTCGATCGCCAGCTGTTCTGGCGTGACACCCGGAGTACCGATCAGGTCGGTTGGCTGGACGGCGGCAACGCACGGTTCGGCAAGACCTACGCCGGTGAGCCGGACAAGCTCATCGCCGAGTTGGCCGAGGACGAGGCCATTGCCGCGGCCGACACGCTGCTGCTGACCGTGCCCAACCAGCTCGGGGTGGAATACAACGCTCACGTGATCGACAGTGTCGTTCGACACCTCGCACCCGAGCTCGGCTGGCGCTGAGCCAGCTCGCCAGGGGTCCGTCCACCTGGTCCGTGTTGGTTTGCCCGCCGCTATCAGCCCTCGGCTGAAAGCTGGTGCAGCAGGAGCAGGTCAAGGCAGTCGACCTCTCTCGGCTCGTACCCGGAATGGAATCGGAGCTGCTGATCGCGCGAGAGGCACGGCACGCGCGCATCGTCGAGCCTTCCCTGCACGAATGCGTCCGGTGGGTACTCGTAGCACCCGCCGTCGAGATCAGCTTGGCGGCCATGCCGAGCGTCGTCGAAGACAAGCGGGTGTAGGTCGACCCATCCCCGATCAACCGAGGTGAGTTCGACCCGGACCGGACGCCAATCCGTCTCGATGTGGTAGCCACGCCGTTCCAGGACCGCTAGGGCAACTGATTCGTCTTGACTATCGATCGCAAGGTCAAGATCACGATGCGGACGGGTTTGGCGTCCGACGAGTGCGTCCACGCCCCACCCGCCGGCTACCCAGACCGAACAGCCAGCCTCGGCCAAGTCCTCGATGACGCCGAGCACTTCAGAGAGCCGCATGCCAGGCACTTCTCCAATCCTAGTCACTGAGCTTGTCGAAGGGCCTATCAGGTTCGTGCCCTGAGCCTGTCGACGGGCCCATCAGGTTCGTGCCCTGAGCCTGTCGAAGGGGCCCGATCCTGTCCTCAGCAACTTCTCTGTACAGCCCTGACGTGGTCGAGCCAAATGCTTGCAGTCGAACGGATCTTCTAATAGAATAGAACCTATGAGTTTCGGAGACGGTACGGTCGGTGAAGTGTCACCGGCACGACTGGCCCTGGAACAGGTCAGTCTCGCGGTCGACCACCTCGTCAAGATCGCCGAGGACGGCGGTCTTGACGACTTGGACACCAGCCAGTTCGTCACGTTCACGCAGGACTTCGAACGGATCCGGAACCGGCTGCCGGTGGCCGATCATGCGCTGATCGCCGACGCGGAGCGGCGCAACCTGCCCGACGTGCTGGCCCACGGGAACCTGGTCCGGACGTTGATGGCGACGCTGCGACTCTCCCCGGGGGAGGCGTCCCGACGGGTCCGGGCCCAGGCGGCGGTCGGGAACCGACACAGCATGACCGGCCAGCCGCTGGCCCCGCTGCGTCCGGAGCTGGCGGCGGCGCAACGGACCGGGGACGTATCCCCCGAGCAGGTGGCGATCATCGAACGGGCCCTGGCCAGGGTGGATCATCGCGGGTTCGACCCGGCCGACCTGGCCGAGGGGGAGCGGTTGTTGACCCGGTTCGCGGAAACGTTCGGACCCCAAGACTTGAAGAGCCTGGCCGATCAGGTGGTCGACCACATCGACCCCGACGGCAGCCGACCCGCCGAGGAGCTGAATACGGCCCGGCGGCACTTCCATCTGCGGCGCACCACAGACGGCGGCTGGGCCGGGGAGTTCCGGCTCACCGGCGAGGCCGGCGCCAAACTGTCCGCGCTGCTCGGGCCGCTGGCCAAACCCCGCATCGAGCCGGAGCTGCACGACAATCCGGCCGTCCCGCTCGGATACCCGGACGCACGGGCAGCGGCTGCACGACGCCCTGGAAGACGTCTGCGACCGGCTACTGCGCGGCAGCAACGACCCGGACACCAGAATCCCGGATGCCGGCGGTACGCCGGCGACGGTGATCATCACCGTCGACCTGCAGGATCTGTTGGCCAAGACCGGCTACGCCACCGCCTCCGACGGCACCTTGATCCGCACCGACCAAGCCCTCCGGCTCGCCGACCAGGCCGACATCTACTTCGCCGCCGTCACCGCGAAGGGTGTGCCGTGGCGTCTGGGCCGGATGCGGCGGATCGCCACCCTCGGACAAACCATCGCCCTGATCGCCCGCGACAAAGGCTGCTCCTTCCCCGGCTGCGATGTCCCCCCGGAATGGTGCGAACGCCACCACATCCAGGCCTGGCTCGACGGCGGCGAAACGAACCTGAACAACCTCACCCTGCTCTGCCGCTACCACCACCACAACTTCGCCGCCCGCGGCTGGACCTGCCAGATCAACCCCGACGGACACCCGGAATGGACGCCACCCCGGATCGTCGACCGGCACCAACGACCCATGATCAACACCCGAATCACCGGCGCCCTCGCCGCCCGCACCTTCCGCATGCGGACGTGAACGTGATCCGCCGATCGCGAGGAGAGAAGGCGTGTTCCTAACCGACGCCGAAGCAGGCACTGAACTGCGGCCGGACTTTGAATGGCTGCCGGCGGTCGTGCCGACGGGTGTTCACGAGAGCTTGCTGGCTTGACCTGATGATGGACCGCGCATGAACAGATGCGCTGGGGGACCTCAGACATCCCACCCGCCGACAGATGTACGAGGGAGAACAGAGTGACCACCGAGCAGAACACCGGCCCTGTCGCCGTGATCACCGGCGCTTCGTCCGGCATCGGAGCAGCGAGCGCGCACGCGTTGGCCGCCCACGGGTATCGTCTGGCGCTGCTGGCGCGACGAGTCGACCGCTTGGAGGCACTGGCGGCCGAACTCGGGGACGGCGCGGTCGCGATCGCGGCCGACGTGACCGACCGCGACGCCATGGTGGCGGCGGCGGACCAGATCGCCACAGACTTCGGCCGAGCCGAGGTCTTGATCAACAACGCCGGGGTCATGCTGCTCGGCCCGTTCGGCACCGAGCAGCGGGCCGAGGCCCGCCGCATGGTGGAGGTCAATCTGCTGGGCGCCATGACCGCGACCGAGGTGTTCCTGCCGCAGCTGCGCGACGGCGGCGGCGATCTCGTCAACATCTCGTCGGTGGCGGGTCGGACCGCCCGAGCCGGAAACGCCGCCTACGCGGCGACGAAGTGGGGCATGAACGGCTGGTCGGAGGCGCTACGGCAAGAACTCCAGCCCGACATCCGGGTGACCGTCATCGAGCCGGGCGCAGTCGCTACCGAACTGACCGATCACATCACTGATCCGGCGGTGAAGGACACAACCGAGCAGTTCTACGAGCAGCTGGCCATCCAGCCCTCCGACGTGGCCGACGTCATCGCCTTCGCCAGCACCCGGCCGCGCCGGATGACACTGAACGAGATCCTGCTCCGACCGACCGCCCAGTCAGGCTGACCTGGGCTCTCGCCGCCCAGACCCGCGCCGCGAGTGGTTGATTCTCCCGGTTCCGGGGCGCCCAAAAGCGGGAGAACTTACTTCTCGGCGAGATCGTCGAAGTTTGCTGGCGACAGTCTGGCCGCCCCGGGTCCGGACGAGGGCGACCCATCGGTGACGCGCGGGTCTGACCTGCTGAACCGTGTACTGACAGGTCCTGTTTCGGCGCCGGAGGAGGCCGTAGCGTCGGGCCCGTGGATCGCCGCAAGGACGTTCAGGAGTTCCTGACCAGTCGCCGGGCGCGATTGACCCCAGAACAGGTCGGCCTGGCTACCTACGGCGATCGGCGACGCGTCACTGGGCTGCGGCGGGAGGAGGTCGCCCTGCTCGCCGGGGTCAGCATGGACTACTACGGTCGGCTCGAACGCGGGCAACTGGCCGGGGCATCGGAGTCGGTGCTGGAGGCGGTGGCGCGCGCGCTCCGGCTCGACGACGCCGAACGCCAACACCTGTTCGACCTGGCCCGCAACAGCGAGGCGGCCACGTCCGGCACTCGGCGCCGCGCCAAGCCTGCGGCCGCGCCCCGCCCGGCGGTCGCGGCGATTCTGGCCGGCATGACCACCATTCCCGCGTACGTGCGCAACTCCCGGATGGAGATCGTCGCCGCGAACGAGTTGTGCCAGGCCCTCTACGGGGGCGCGCTCGACGACGACCGGCTGCCGCTGAACCTGGCCCGGTTCGTGTTCCTGGACCCGCACTCCCGCGGCTTCTTCCTGGACTGGGACGCCGTGGCCGACGACCTGGCCGGTTCGTTGCGGGTCCAGGCCGGCCGTGATCCCCGCGACCGAGCGCTGAGCGATCTGATCGGGGAGCTGTCGACTCGCAGTGACGATTTCGTGGCCCGCTGGGCCCGGCAGCAGGTGCGGCTGCATCGCACCGCCCGCAAGCGGCTCCACAATCGGGTCATCGGCGACATCGAGCTGACCGGCAATGCGCTCGAATTGCTCGGCGACGACTTGACCCTGATCGCCTACACCGCCGACCCCGGCTCCCAGGCCGAGGACCAATTGAAGCTGCTCGCCGCGTGGCGGGCCACCGAGATCCCAACCGAGAGCCCAACAGAGAAAGAAGAGATCACCCATGCCTGACGTTTCCACCCTGACGCTGAACAACGACGTCACCCTGCCCGCCCTCGGTCTTGGCGTGTTCCAGACTCCGCCCGATGAGACCCGGGATGCGGTCACGGCGGCCCTGGAGGCCGGCTACCGCCACATCGACACCGCCGCCGCGTATGGCAACGAGCGGCAGGTCGGGGAAGCAGTCGCGAAGTCTGACCTGGACCGGTCCGAGGTGTTCCTGGAGACCAAGATCTGGATCAGCGACTACGGCTACGACCAGACCTTGCACGGGTTCGAGAAGAGCGCCCGCAAGCTCGGCGTCGACCAGATCGACCTGCTCATCCTGCACCAGGCGCTGCCCTCGGAGTTCGAGTCGACCCTGGAGGCCTACCGCGCCCTGGAGACGCTGCTCGCCGACGGGAAGGTGCGAGCGATCGGGGTCAGCAACTTCATGGTCGACCACCTCACCACCCTGCTCGACCGTGCTTCCGTGGTGCCGGCCGTGAACCAGATCGAGGTCCATCCTTACTTCGCGCAGCGTGAGGTGCAGGACCCTCGGCGCCGAGCGCGGCATCCTCACCCAGGCCTGGTCTCCGATCGGCGGCATCACCTTCTACCGCGACGGCGAGCACTCCAGCACCCTGCAGGACCCGGTCATCGGCGACATCGCCAAGGCGCACGACAAATCCCCGGCTCAGGTCATGCTGCGCTGGCACCTGCAGCAGGGCCGTTCGGTGATCCCGAAGTCGACCAAGCCGGCCCGGATCGCGGAGAACATCGACGTCTTCGACTTCGACCTGACCGCCGACGAGCTCGCCGCGATCGATGCTCTCGACACCGGCCAGCGCGGGGGCCCGGAGCCCGAGGCGATCACCCTGGAGGCGTTCGGGCGCCCCATCCCCGAGGACTGAATGGACCCGTCCGGGCAGGCGAACCCGATGTCCGGACCCACGATGAGCCGGCGTGCCGCCCTGGGTTGGAGCGCGCTCGCCGCCGGCACCGTGCTGGCCGGCTGCAGTTTGCCCGGCAGCCCGAGCGCCGCGACACCCACCCCGAGCGCCGAACCGACAGGAGAGACCCCCACGTCCCGCACCTTGTTGGTCTACTTCTCCCGGCCCGGTGAGAACTACTACTACGGCGGCCGGCGCGACCTGGAGGTCGGCAACACCGAGGTGCTCGCCCGCATGATCGGCGAGCTGATCGACGGCGATGTCTACCGGATCGAGGCCGCGGACCCGTACCCGAACGGCTACGACGCGACCGTACGGCGCAACGTCGTTGAGCAGGACGGCAACGAACGCCCAGTGATCGCCAACCCGCTCGACTCGATCAGCTCGTACGACACCGTGCTGATCGGCAGCCCGATCTGGAACGTCCGGCCCCCGATGATCATGACCACGTTCGCCGAGAGCCACGACTTCACGGGCAAGGACATCAATCCCTTCGTCACCTACGCGGTCAGCGGCCTGGGCAATACCGAAGCCGTCTACGCTGCCGCCTTTCCCGATGCCCGGATCGGCCCCGGTCTGGCCGTCCGGGGCGAAGAGGTGGCCGAGCACCGCAACGACGTGCAAACCTGGCTCCGCCGAGGCGGCCTGACGGCTTGAGACACCAACCCATCGACAGCCACCCACCAAGCAGCACGGGAAGGAAACACTGATGCAAACCCGACAGCTCGGTCCCCTGGAGGTCTCCGCGATCGGCTACGGCTGCATGGGGCTGAGCGCAAACTACGGTCAGACCCCCGAGCGTGACGCCGGGATCGCGATGCTGCGCAGTGCGGTCGACCGCGGCGTGACGTTCTTCGACACCGCCGAGGGGTACGGGCCCTTCACCAACGAGGACCTCGTCGGCGAGGGACTCGAGCCGGTCCGCGACCAGGTCGTCATCGCCACGAAGTTCGGCTTCGGCTACGACGGCACCACCCGGACCGGTCTCGACAGCCGCCCCGAGAACATCACACGTGCCGCCGACGGCTCGCTGCGGAGGCTGCGGACCGACCACATCGATCTGCTCTACCAGCACCGCGTCGATCCCAACGTGCCGATCGAGGACGTCGCCGGTGCGGTCAAGGACCTGATCGACGCCGGGAAAATACGCCAGTTCGGCCTGTCGGAGGCGAGCGCCGACACGATCCGCCGAGCGCACGCCGTACAGCCCGTTGCGGCGGTGCAGATCGGAGTACTCCCTGTGGGCCCGCGATCCCGAGGCCGAGATCCTGCCGGTCTGTGCGGAGCTCGGCATCGGGTTCGTGCCTTGGAGCCCGCTCGGCCAGGGCTTCCTGACCGGCAAGGTCAGCACCGACACGGCCTTCGGTCAGGGCGACATTCGGGGCCGGTTCCCCCGCTTCACCCAAGAGAACCGCGAAGCCAACCAGCCCCTCGTGGACCTGCTGACCGGGATCGCGGAGCGGCATCACGTCACCCCGGCCCAGATCGCGCTGGCTTGGCTCCTCGCCCAGCAGCCGTGGATCGTGCCCATCCCCGGCACCCGCAACCCCGGCCGGCTCGAGGAGAACCTCGGCGCAGTCGACGTCGACCTCACCGCCGACGACCAGGACGAGATCACCCAGGCTGCGGCTCAGATCACCATCCAGGGCGCCCGCGGCAGCGGACACGAGACCTACGTCTGAGCACCACAGGCAGCAACTCCCAAGAACAGGAGCAGAACATGATCAAACGCACTCTGGGTACCAGCGGACTCGAGGTGTCGGCGATCGGACTGGGTTGCATGGGTCTCAGCCACGCCTACGGACCTCCCGTCGACCAGCAGGACGGCATCGCTCTCATCCGCGACGCCGTCGACCTCGGCGTCACCTTCTTCGACACCGCCCAGGTGTACGGCCCGTTCACCAACGAAGAGCTGGTCGGCGAAGCGCTGGCGCCGGTCCGTGATCAGGTCGTCATCGCCACGAAGTTCGGGTTCTCCTTCGACGGCAGCCGCTCGACCGGACTGGACAGTCGTCCGGAGCAGATCAGTTCGTCCGTCGAGGATTCGCTGCGCCGGCTGAACGTGCAGAAGATCGATCTCCTCTACCAGCATCGGGTCGACCCTGACGTACCGATCGAGGACGTCGCCGGTGCCGTCAAGGAGCTGGTCGACGCCGGCAAAGTCGGCCATTTTGGCCTGTCCGAGGCCGGCGTGGAGGTCATCCGGCGGGCCAACGCTGTCCAGCCGGTGACGGCGCTGCAGAGCGAGTACTCCCTGTTCTGGCGTGAGCCCGAGGCCGAGATCCTGCCCACGCTGATCGAGCTCGGCATCGGATTCGTGCCCTTCAGCCCGCTCGGCAAGGGTTTCCTCACCGGCGCCATCGACAGCAGAACGTCTTTCACGGACTCCGATCTGCGTAGCACGCTGCCGCGGTTCACCGAGGAGGCTCGGGCCGCGAACCAGGCCCTGGTCGACCTGCTTTCGGCGGTCGCTGAGCGTAAGGGGGTTACCCCGGCGCAGTCGGCACTGGCCTGGTTGCTCGCCCAACATCCCTCGATCGTGCCCATTCCCGGCACGACGAAGACCCACCGGCTGCAGGAGAACACCGCCGCCATCGACGTCGAGCTCAGCGCCGCGGACCTCGAGGAGATCACCGCGGCGGCTGACCGGGTCGACGTGCAAGGGGAGCGCTACCCAGCCCAGATGCAGCGCTGGATCAACCGCTGAGAGGCCAATCCTGCATGGCAGCGAATATCGAACAGGAAATCGTCAGTCTCTCTCGAGATAAGTGGCGCTGGATGTCCGAGCGCCAGTTGGAGCCCTTGGCCGCCCTCTTTCACGATCAAGCCGTGTTTGTCCACATGGGCGCCACGATGACCAAGGATGAAGCGGCACCTGGAGGTTGGCCTCGCTCTCGTTCACCCGACTACTCACCCCGTAGCAACACCAAATGCGGACGAACTCTCGGAGCGCCCCAGGTGGTCATCGCTGTCTGCAGTCACGACAGGTGCCGTTGACGACGAGGCGATCGAGATCGGCATCGAACCCGTACGTACGAGCGAGCGTCAGGGCGAGTACGCCGAAATCGTCGGGCTGAGCGTCGGTGACCTCACCGCAGCGTCGACAGGCCAGGTGCACATGCGCGGGAAGCGCCCTGGAATGGTAAACGGTGCTGCGGTCGGCGAGATCGACGTGCTGAATCACACCCAGATCCTCGAGCAGGGAGAGACTCCGGTAGATCGTCGAGAGGTTCAGGGTCGGCGCCTGGTCCGCGAGGGCTCGTTGGACGTCGTCGGCTGTCGCGTGCCCCAGGCGCTCGACGGCCTGCAACACCATCTCTCGTTGGGGTGTGAGGCGATGCCCTTGCTCCCGCAGCACCGCCTTCCAGCTTTGGAGTGATGGTGGAGTTTTCACACCGCCTCCTGTTGTCGTGCCTACCGCGCGTCGACGAACACCGCTACCCGCCTACCGCTACTCAACGAGATGAGCTTAACTTGGGCTTGCTAGTTGCAAAGAGTTCGCAATAGTCGAGCCGTCCAAACAGCTTGGCGATCCGAACTACTCAGGGGGGCGGGATCCAGCTCCCCCGCTTGGACGGAGGCGGTATGCACGTACCTGACGGTTTCCTCAACGCCCCCACCTCGATCGCCACCGGAGTAATCGCCGCCGTTGGTATCGGCCTTGCGCTGCGGGGGGCCCGCAGGGAGCTCGACGAGCGGACGGCGCCGCTGGCCGGTGTGGTCGCGGCCTTTGTGTTTGCCACCCAGATGGTCAACTTCCCGGTGGGCGCGGGCACCAGCGGACATCTCCTCGGGGGTGCGCTGGCGGCTGCCCTGGTCGGTCCGTGGACCGGCGTCCTCGTGGTCACCGTCGTGCTGTTCGTCCAGGCCCTCCTGTTCGCCGACGGGGGGCTCACTGCGCTCGGTACCAACGTCACCTTGATGGGGCTGGTCGGTGTCGCGGTCGCCTGGCTGGTCATCGTCACGGTCCGCCGATTATTGCCCAAGCGGCTGGCCTCGGTGCCGATCGCTGCCGCCATCGGTGCGCTGGTGTCGGTTCCTGCCGCCGCGACGGCGTTTACGATGCTGTTCGCGATCGGCGGCGTGGCCGAGATCCCCGTTGGCATGGTGCTCACCGCGATGGTGGGGTGGCACAGTCTCATCGGCAGCGGCGAAGCGGTCATCACGGGATTGGTGGTCAGCGCCGTCGTGGCTACCCGGCCTGATCTGGTGTTCGCTGCCCGTCCGGTCCTGGAGGCCACCCGGCTGGAGATCCGGCAGAACCGAGTGCCGACATGAGTGAGCAGACACCGAAGCCGACGACCAAGGGCGGGACACGTCGGTTCTTGATCGGGTTCTTGGTTGTCGCTCTCGTCATCGCGGGCGTCGTGAGTTTTTACGCGTCCGGGCACCCGGACGGGCTGGAGTTCGTCGCGGAATCCACCGGGTTCCTCGATACGGCCAAGGACTCTGCCGCCGCCGGTAGCCCGTTGGCCGACTACAGTGTGTCGGGCCTAGCCGACGCGCGGCTCTCTGGTGGCCTGGCGGGCATCATCGGCGTGCTCGTGACACTGCTTCTGGCCGGCGGGCTGGCCTGGCTGCTGCGGCGGCGACGGGCGGGCATCGATTCGGCGGTCTGATCCATGGGCGGAGCGCACGGCCACGGGCACACGCTGTACTACGCCGTGGCCTCACCCGTACACCGGCTAGCCGGTCACCTCAAAATTCTCGCCCTGCTGGGTTTCATGATCGTGGTGGTCGCCACCCCTGGAGAGTGGTACGCGATCTTCGCCGGCTACCTCGGTGTCCTGCTCATCGTGGTGGCGCTGTCCCGCGTACCGCCCACGTATGTGCTCGCACGCATGTTCGTGGAAGTGCCGTTCGTCGTCTTCGCCGTGCTGCTGCCCTTCATGGCTCTCGGCCCGCGAACGGAGTTCCTCGGCCTGACCGTCAGCGCACCTGGCCTCCTCGCAGCCTGGACACTCCTGGCCAAGGCCACGCTGGGCGTCATCGCCGGTCTCACTCTCGCGGCGACGACCGAGCCGCAGGAGGTGGTGCGCGGGCTCGAGCGGCTGCGGCTGCCTAACCTCCTGGTGCAGATCATGGGCTTCATGGTCCGCTACCTGGAGGTGGTCGGCGACGATCTGCGGCGGCAGCAGATCGCCCTGGCCTCGCGCGGGTTCTCCGCCCGCGACCCGCGGCAGTGGCCCGTCCTGGCCCGCTCCGCCGGGGCGCTGTTCATTCGCACCTACGAGCGTGGCGAACGGGTGCACCTGGCCATGCTCTCCCGCGGCTACACCGGCCGAATGCCGTGATGTCGGGCTCGCGTATGACGACGCCCATCCTCGACGTCCGCGGTCTCGCCTACGCGTACCCGGACGGCCACCAGGCCCTCTACGGCGTCGACCTGCACGTGCACGGCGGCGAACGGGTGGCACTGCTCGGCCCCAACGGCGCTGGTAAGACAACCCTCGTGCTGCACCTCAACGGCATCCTCCGCGCGGGTGCCGGCACGGTCGCCGTGTCCGGGCTGAGCGTCGACAAGGGCAACCTGACCGAGATTCGCCGCCGAGTCGGGATCGTCTTCCAAGACCCCGACGACCAGCTCTTCATGCCCCGGGTCCGCGAGGATGTTGCGTTCGGGCCCGCCAACCTCGGTCTGCGCGGCGCTGCGCTCGACGAGCAGGTCATGACGGCTTTGGAGATGGTGGGCATGGTCGACTACGCCGACCGGCCCCCGCATCACCTCAGCTTCGGCCAGCGGCGCCGGGTGGCCGTCGCCACGGTGCTGGCGATGAAACCCGAGATTCTCGTTCTCGACGAGCCGTCCTCCAACCTCGACCCCGCCTCCCGGCGCGAGTTCGCCGACATCCTCCGCACCCTCGATGTCACCGTGTTGATGGTCACCCACGACCTGCCGTACGCCCTGGAACTGTGCGAACGGTCCGTGGTCCTCTCCAATGGCGTCGTCGTCGCCGACGGCCCCACCTTGGACGTGCTCACCGACGAGGCGTCCATGACGGCGCACCGACTCGAACTGCCCTTCGGCTTCGATCCCCGAGCAACTCACGCCGGGCGACTGGACCGAAACGCACACCGGCGCCAACGGCCTGATCAGTAGCTTGTCGCGCCGTCACGGTCGCTTCTTGGCCTTGGCCGCGGCCGCTTCGGCCTTCTTGGCCGCCTTTTCGGCCTTCTTGGCCGCCTTCTCCGCGTCCTCCTCGGCCTGGGTCTTGTCGCCTTCCTTCCAACCCTTCGGTGCGCGCTTGTCGATCGTGCCCTTGCGCCAGTCGAAGTGCATCATGTCCTTCTCCTCCTGGTACGCGCCGCCCCAGAGCAGCCCGGCGTCACCGGCCAGCGCCTCGATCAGCTCCTTGCCGAGATCCATGTAGCCGGTCTTCTCCGGAGCCTTGTGGTGCATGAAGTCGTACGGCGTGATCAGCACTTTGTCGTCCTTGATGCGCTGTTTCCACCACTCGAGGTCCCGGGTGTCGCCGCCCTTACGGCGGGTGTCGACGAGATCCTTCAGTCTCGTGCCGTCGAGGTCGTCGGCGAGCCGGAGGTACTCAGCGAGAGCCTCAGAGGCCTTGTGGTGAACCTCCCACTGGGCGCCGGCCCGGGCGACGGGATCCTTGCTCTTTTCGGCGGGGACGGCGATGGCCTTCTCGACGTCGAACGCTTCCGCGTGCAGGAGGAACATGGCGCGCTCGATGATCCGCGGCGACCGGTTCTGGACGTACTCGTCGTACTTGGCCTGTTCCGCGGCGGTGACGGTCTTGTCCTTGTTGGCGTCGAGGGTGGCCTTCTTGTTCCCGACGAACGGGTTCGTCGGATGATTGATGTCGATCGCCAGTCCGAAGCAGTGGAAACTGGGCGCGCTCCCGCCCGTCGCCTTCTGGGGCGGCCGCAAGCCCGCGATCTTGTAGATGCCCATCAGCCCGGCGATCTGTCCCTTGCTCAGCCCCGGGAAGCGCTTGATCAGCCGCTGTTCGGCGATCTGCAGCCGGGCGTACAGCTCGGAGTGGACTCCGGCGACGTCGCCGCCACTCTTCTGAATCGGGACGTCGAGGAACGCGGCGTCGAAGACCATCCCACCCCACCACGTCTCGTCGTTGCTGCCGTTGTACAGCAGCGTGTTGGAGATGTCGTCGCGATCAGTCTTTTTACCCTTCTTCGTCGCCTGCTCCATTGCCACCTCGAGCGCCGCCTTCTTCTCATCCTCGGTCAGCGCCGTCGCACCGGTCGCCGCCTTGGCCGGCTTGACCTTCTTCGGGTCCAGCGTCTCTGCGGTCGGAGTCGGTATCGGCGACTCGGGCGCACCGGCGACGGACTGCGGCGTCGTCGTGGCTGGACCTGCCGGGGGAGTCGGCGTGGTCGTAGGAGTGGGCGTCGACGCGAGGGCCACTCGGGCGTAGCGCCGTCGGATGGTCTGCCAGTCATCGACCAGATCGTTCCGGCCTTGCGGAATGCGTTCGCCGTCGAGCTCAGGGTGGACGAGGGAGAACAGAGAGTCGGTGAGGTCGACCTCATTCCGCTCACCGAACGTCGACAAGACCATGGCCGCCGCCGACAACTCGTCGGCGCCGGCCGCCACCATGATCGCAAAGGCGGTCGCGGCGGTGGGTCCGAGCGCGCCGCCTTCCGCGCGCACCATCGCCGGTGTGATCGCATCCACCCGCTCGGCGAACGAGAGGCCGGTCGAGCCGGCCGAGCCGGTCGCAGGGCTGGGCACCGGGACCTGCTGTGGCGGCGTCGACGCCGACGAGACCGCGCCAGGCGACGCGGGTCGGTCTAGCGACTCGGTGATGCCCGAGCCGACGATGCCCTCGTGCCCGACGTTGCTCTTGCGAACGAACACGACGAGGTTGCGCAGGACCGGCGCGTTGACACCGAGCGCCGTGGCGTTCTTCTTGAACCAGCCGTCGATGCGCTGCTCCGCTTCGATGTATCTCGCGTTGTAGGAGCGGTCGGCGGGATCCCAGTACAACCGCACCTGCAGCGCGTCGTCGAGCCGCGCCTGCTTCTGGGTTGCCGTCAGGGCGCTGTCCTTGAGCGTCGCGAGATGTCCGTCGAGCATCCCCTCGATCCAGGTGGCGAACTGGTCGGCTTGGTTGAATACACCCTTCTTGGCGTGCAACGCCTCGAACAAGACGAGCGTCTTGATTCCTGCCGGGGGCTTGAACTGCTTGCTCACGCCGATCGCGCGGCCGACCGTGAACCCGCTGCCGCTGTGCGACGACAGCACGATCCGAAAGCTCGGTGGCGCCGCGGTCCACGCCCCGAGCTCGGTGAGCCGGTCCAGCGCGTCGCGCGTGTACGCATTCGGGTCGATGGAGCCGAAGTTCGACTCACCGATTCCTTGGGGCAGGATGCCGATGATCTGATCGGATTTGGCCGCTTCGATCTGCTGCGCGACGCGGTCGCGCTCGACGTCTCGCACCTTGCCGGTTTCCTCGTGCTGGCGCCAGCCGGCGTAGCCCCGGCTCTTCTTCTCGGTGTGACCGTGGAGGTGGAACAAGACGTCGACGGGCAGATTCGCCTTGATCGACTTGGGGACCAGCGCGATGGCGCGCCCGCGGCCCGCCTGATCGGCCACGTCGGGCCGGGCGGCGCCCTTGACCTTTCCGGCGACCAACTCGTCGGTGAGCTCCTGGGCGCTCTTCGTCTCTGACGGGCTGGCCTGGAGTCCGCCGACCAGCCCGTCGATCGGGATGCGGCGGATGTTGCCAACGGCGTGCTCCTCGGCGTTCCACCCCGTTTGTGGCTCCCCGGCCACGAGGCTGGTGCCGGCCCGCGGGTCGGGGTCGGTCCAACCGCCGACCCGCTGCACAGGCCGGATGAGTGAGCTGACCGCCCGATTGCCCGCTGTGCGCTGCAGATCGAGAACCGCGTCCGGCGTACGGGCGAGAACCGCGGGACCATCGGGCACAACGTGGGGGGCCGGGCGGCGGGGCCGGACGGGCTTACGCCGCCGGACGGCCTTGGTCCTTGCGGTTTCCTTCACCCTTCGTCCGCTCACGTCGAAGCGCTCTGCCGTGTCCAGGATCATCGTCACGCCTGATCTCGTCAACGGGCGGAGCTCGATGCTGCACGATCGGGCACCGAACCATGGATATGAATGGCTTCGTGGAACTCCCGTCGTCAAGTCGTTATCCGTCAGGTGGCGGACAACGCACCAGACATCGGGCTCCACCGCTGCGCCGTCCGTCAGATGGCGGGAAACGGCAGGGGGCCACTGCTACGGAGCTGTGGGCGGTCGTCGCCGTGCTCGCCGTCGAACCGCTCGCCGACGCGATGGTGGTACAGCCTGCGAGACCTGCTGGTCAGGCCAGGTCGTACCGGTCGAGGTTCATCACCTTGACCCAGGCGTCGACGAAGTCACGGACGAACTTCTCGACGGCGTCGTCGCTGGCGTAAACCTCGGCCAGGGCGCGCAGCTCGGAGTTCGAGCCGAAGACGAGGTCAGCGCGGCTGCCGGTCCATCGCACCTGGCCCGAAGCGTCGCGGCCCTCGTACGTCGCTGGGTGGTCGCCGTCGTCGAGCGCCTTCCACGTCGTACCGAACGTCAGCAGATTGACGAAGAAGTCGTTGCTGAGAGTGCCGGGGCGGTCAGTGAGTACGCCGAGCGACGAGCCGTCGTAGGTGGCCCCTAGCACCCGGAGACCGCCGACGAGCACGGTCATCTCGGGCGCGCTCAACGTGAGCAGGTTGGCGCGGTCGAGGAGCAGGTATTCCGCCGGAAGGATGCTGCTCTTGCCGACGTAGTTGCGGAAGCCGTCGGCGGCCGGCTCGAGGTAACCGAACGACTCCACGTCGGTCTGCTCCTGGGTGGCGTCCGTACGGCCGGGCGTAAAGGCGACTGCGAGGTCAACCCCACCGTCCCTGGCCGCCTTCTCGACGGCCGCCGAGCCGGCCAGCACGATCAGGTCGGCCAGCGAGACCCGCTTCCCTCCGGTCTGCTGGGAGTTGAACGACTGCTGGATGCCCTCGAGTGTGCTCAACACGGTGGCCAGCTGGCCGGGGTTGTTGACGTCCCACCCCTTCTGCGGCTCCAGCCGGACGCGGGCACCGTTGGCCCCGCCGCGCTTGTCACTGCCCCGGAAGGACGCCGCGGAGGCCCACGCCGTCGAGACGAGTTGGGCGACGGTGAGACCGGAGGCCAGCACCTCCTGCTTCAACGCGGCGACGTCGTCGGCGTCGACCAACTCGTGGTCGACGGCCGGCACTGGGTCCTGCCAGATCAAGATCTCGTGCGGCACCTCCGGGCCGAGGTAGCGCTGGATGGGCCCCATGTCGCGATGGGTCAGCTTGAACCACGCGCGCGCGAAGGCGTCGGCGAACTCCTCAGGGTGTTCGTGGAAGCGACGGGAGATCTTCTCGTACACCGGATCCACCCGCAGCGAGATGTCGGTGACCAGCATGGTTGGGGGCCGCCTGGCGGAATCGGCGGCCGGGCCGGGGATCGTGCCCGCGCCCGCCCCATCCTTGGCCACAAACTGGTGCGCGCCGGCGGGACTCGCCGAGAGCTCCCACTCGTAGCCGAACAGATTGTCGAAGTAGCCGTTGCCCCACTGCGTCGGCGTGGAGGTCCAGGTGACCTCGAGGCCGCTGGTGATGGCATCCTCGCCGACCCCAGAGTTGAACGTGCCCCGCCAGCCGAGGCCCTGCTCCTCCAGGCCCGCCCCCTCCGGTTCGTCACCGACGAACTGCGCAGGATCGGCGGCGCCGTGGGTCTTGCCGAAGGTGTGGCCGCCCGCAATCAGGGCGACGGTCTCCTCGTCGTTCATCGCCATCCGGCTGAAGGTCTCGCGGATGTCGCGCGCCGCGGCGACCGGGTCGGGGTTGCCGTTGGGGCCTTCCGGGTTGACGTAGATCAGACCCATCTGCACCGCGGCGAGCGGGCTCTCCAACTCGCGATCACCGGTGTAGCGCTCGTCGCCGAGCCAGGTGGTCTCCGGGCCCCAGTAGACCTCCTCGGCGGGCTCCCAGACGTCCTCGCGGCCGCCGCCGAAGCCGAAGGTCTCGAAGCCCATCGACTCCAGGGCGACGTTGCCGGTGAGCACGATCAGGTCGGCCCAGGACAGGCTCTTCCCGTACTTCTTTTTCACCGGCCACAGCAGCCGGCGAGCCTTGTCGAGGTTGCCGTTGTCGGGCCAGCTGTTCAGCGGGGCGAAGCGCTGCATGCCCTCGCCGGCGCCACCGCGCCCGTCGTGGATGCGGTAGGTGCCGGCGCTGTGCCACGCCATCCTGATCATCAACCCGCCGTAATGCCCGAAGTCGGCCGGCCACCAGTCCTGCGAGGTGGTCAGCACCTGCTCGATGTCCCGCTTGACCTCGGCGAGATCGAGGCGGTTGAACGCCGCGGCGTAATCAAAGTCGTCGCCGAGCGGGTTCGCCACGGCGGGGTTCTTGGCGAGGATCTTCAGGTTGAGACTCTTCGGCCACCAGCCGCGGTTGCCGCCACCCTCGGTCGGGTGGGCGGCGCGTCCGGTGTGGTCGACCGGGCATTGGCTCTCGGCCGGCTGTCCGGCATCCTCGTTCATCTCGCCGACAACGGCATCGTGGTGCTCGCTCATGTTCCCTCTCGGTTCTCCTGTTCTGGTCGGATTGGTCACGTCGCGGACATGCAGGCGGGGCAGCGGCCCCAGTAGATGATCTCGGCCTCGTCGATCTCGAAACCACTGGCGTTGGGTGCCTCCAGGCACGGTGCCTCACCGACCACGCAGTCGACGTCGGCAATGGCGCCGCACGAGCGGCACACGACGTGATGATGGTTGTCGTCGACCCGCGACTCGTACCGCGCGACGGAGCCCGACGGCTGGATCCGGCGCACCAGTCCGGCGGCGGTCAAGGTGTGCAATGAGTCGTAAACGGCCTGGTGCGAGACGTCGGACAGGTGGGAGCGTGCGGCCCGGATGAGCGACTCGGTGTCCGCGTGCGGGTGCTGGTGGACGGCGGCCAGCACGGCCATGCGCGGCCGGGTCACCCGCAGACCAGCGGCCCGCAACATCGGTGGGAGATCAGGGACCGAGATCACACATCGAGTCTGGTGCGTATTTTGGAATCAGTCAAGGAAGGCGGCCGTAGAGCTGGTGAACCTCAGGCCGTGATGCTGGCGGCCTCTTTCTCGGCGACGATCTGGATGAGGTTGCCGCACGTGTCGTCGAAGACGGCCATCACGACTTCGCCGACATCGGTGGGTGGTTGGGTAAACGTCACGCCCTTCTTGGTGAGCCGGTCGTACTCGGCTCCGACGTCGTCGACGGCGAACTGGGCGAGCGGGATGCCGTCTTCGACAAGGGCATCTCTGAACGGCCTGACCGCCGGGTGGCCCGATGGTTCCAGCAGCAGCTCGGGTCCGCCGGGTGACTCGGGCGACACGACGGTCAGCCAGGCGTCGTCGCCGATCGGGATATCGTGATGCTTGGTGAAGCCGAGCACGTCGGTGTAGAACGCGAGTGCTGCTCGTTGGTCGTCGACGAAGATGCTGGTGAGTTGGATTCTCATGGGGTCACGCCTTTCCCGACGACCGGCCATCGTCGTGTGATCGCAGCGAGAGGCTCGCTGTTGAAGTAGTGAAACTTCGAACGGCCGCGACGCTCCGTCACCACCAGGCCGGCTGACTCGAGCACGCCGAGGTGCTGTGAAATTGCTTGTCGGCTCGAGCCGAGACCATGGCGGGTGGTGAGCAGTGAACAAATTCCGAACAGCGTCTGTCCGTCGCTTGCCGAGAGTTCGTCGAGGATGAGACGCCTGGTCTCGTCGTCGAGGGCTCTGAACACGTCGGCCACCACAGCACTATATGCAAGTCAAGGCTTGCATATCAACCTGTTGTTGTTTGCCGCCGTCGGCTCAGCTGTTGTCGTTCTCGAACTCGGCGGCTGGTTCGGCACGCAAGGCGACGGGGACATGACCCGCCCTGGTGACCGCGTTCATCGTGATGAGAAGGGCCTGCCACAGATCAAGAGTCCCGAGGGTGAGCACCAGGGTCGTTCGGCCGAGGCGGTCGCGTTCGGTCATCAGGTGAAAGAGGGACAGCCCGTGAGTGACGGCGGTGACGACTTCGTCGAGGTCATCGACGCCTCGGGCGAGACGCACGTGAACGGTGTAGAGGTTCTGCACGTCGGTCTCCGGCCTTAGGTCTCCCGCGGATGGCCAGCGTGACCAGAGGCCGGCGTCATCATGAGGAGGCCGCAGAGCGAGGGTGGTGATCAGCGGAGTCTTCATTGACGACCCTTCTGCGCTTCGACTGGTCCTGAGTGGCTGGTGGCTGGTGCGGCGGTGCCGCAGTGGACGGCCATTCACGACCGTAGGTTCTGCGGAGGCGCCGAACTAGCGCCGGGAATGCCCGCTACTGGTACTTTCATGATGTGCCGCGGTGCGAAAGGACAGCATCGCGGTGCTGTCTTGGTTAACCTCGAAGACGTGCTCTCACGCGAACGTCACGGGGAGTGGCGCCGTGGTGGCTTCGGAACTGGCGATTGAAGTTGGACAGGTTCGCGTAGCCCACTCGGTGGGCGATGGCGGCGACGGGCAGCGAGGTCTCGCGTAGCAGTTTCCCGGCCTGCGCCAGGCGCAGCTTCCGCACGGTGTCGCTGAAGCTCTGCCCACTGATCTTGGTGAAGTAGCGGGAGAACGCTGACTCCGACATCCCGACCTCGCGAGCGGCGCCGGCGAGTCGGATGGCCGGATCAGCGAGGTGGTCGAAGATGTAGCCGAACGCGACGTCGATGCGGTCCGCGGCATGCCCGTCGTTGGCGTCGAGAGTGGGAAACCAGTCCGCACTCAACGTACGCGCTTCGCCGCTTGGCGACTCAGACAGGGTGCCGAGCAAGGCGAAGATGTGCGACAGCCGAGTGGAGCCGACGGCGGCGCCGATCGCCTTGAGCCGATCAGCCGCTCGACGGGCCGTATCGCCGCTGAACTCGATCCCGCGTCGCGCCAGCTGAAGCAGCGAGTCGAGACGACCGAGCTCGGGCATCAGCTGTCGGCACCGCTGCAGCCAGTCAGGATGGAACTGGAAGACGACATCACGTTCGGGCAAGATTTCACCTGGCTGAAGGTCGCTGATCCAGTGATGGGGAACATTCGACCCGACCAGGACCAACTGGCCGGCCGCAAAGATGTCGATGCAGTCGCCGACCACGAACCAGCCCGTGCCCTCGGTGATGAGGTGTATCTCGTATTCCGGGTGATAGTTCCACCGCGAAAACGGGCTCGGAACGCCATGCACGTGCCACCGAGCCGACAGCTCAGGATCGCTGGGCACCACCTCGCGTGCCGCAGCCACTGAGGTCAGCCGCTGCGCCACCCGCTCTGATGTCGTCACCATCGACAGTGCCTCCAACGACATGAAAGTACCACCATCATGAACGAGGCCGTTACGGGTCGGCGGTGACGACCTCAGCGCGGAGCGGCGCGAGCGATGACCCTATTTGAGCGATGGTGTCGGCCGGTACCCGGAGCTCGATCAGTGTGTCGACGAGGTGACCGACGACTGCGTCGAATTCAGCGTCGGCGATGTCGAGCCTGGCGTGGGCGGCGGCCATGTCGCGGCCTTTGTAGACTGCGGGCCCGCCGACGGCCGCCGCGATAAAGGCCCGCTGGTGGGCCTTGAGCCGTGAAAGATCTACGTCGACAAAGTACGGCGCAAGCCGAGGGTCGGCCAACACGCGTGCGTAGAAGTCGTCAACCGCCTTGGTGACAGCCGGTGCCCCGCCGATCGAGTCGTAGATGCTCATGCTGGAGTCTCCTGTTCCCGCGATGGTCTTCATCAGCGTCGCAGCCCGCATGCGCAATCAACCTCCGTAGCAGGTACGGATCTCTCGGCGCGGCTACTGATTCACGTGGTTGCTCAACCGTCGCGCACGGCCCAGCGGGCGAAGTCGTCGCTGGTGACGTTGCTGCCACAGAGGATCGTACCCACGCGCCGCCCGGCGAAGCGCTCACGGTTCTCCAGCACGGCGGCGACGCCGAGCGCCGCGGAGGGTTCGACGACCACGCCGGCGTGCTGGAAGAGCAGCCGCATCCCCGTCTTGATGCTGTCCTCCGTGACGAGTACGACGTCGTCCACGACGACCAGGAGATCGTCGAGAACTTCCGGGATCGGGCACCGGCCGGCGACCCCGTCGGCGATCGTGTCGATGGTCTCGGTTTCCACCACCGCACCGCTACGCCAGGACAGGGCCATCGCCGGGGCGCCGGCCGGCTGCACGGCGATGACCTCGACATGCGGGGCGAGGGACTTCGCCACGTACCCCACGCCGCTGGCCAACGCGCCACCGCCGAGGGCGATCACCACGGTGTCCAGCGGTGCGTCTCGCGCGAGTAGCTCGAGTCCGACGGTCCCGGCTCCCTCGCACGTGGCCAGATTCTGGCTGTCCTCGATGAGATGAGCGCCGTGGTCCGAGGCGATGCTGCGGGCAAGCAGCCGGGCGTCCTCGATGTCGTCGCCCTCGAGCCGGACGGTCGCACCGAGCGCCTCGACGCGCTCGATCTTGACCGGGTTCGCCGTCCGGGCAGCCACGACGATGACACCGATCCCGCGCCGCGCCCCGGTGTAGGCGAGCGCCTGGCCCAGGTTGCCGGCGCTCGCGCAGACCAGGGTCGATGCGCCCGTGAGCGGCCCGAGCCGGCCGACCGCCGTCTCGGTGCCGCGTCCCTTGAAACTCCGCACCGGATTGAGTGTCTCGACCTTGAGCATGATCGAACAGCCCAACACCTCACCCAGCGGGGCGCATTCGAACTGCGGGGTGTCCACAAACACCGGATCGATCGACGCCCGAGCACGCCGGATGCGGTCGAGATCCAGCCGTACCATCGCCGCAGGCTACTAGTGTCAAGTGGTGGCCAGGTCGAGTCCGGCGTCTGGATGCGCCGCGCGCCGAGGGCACGCGCTCGTTGGTCTGGCTGGAGCGCTCCTGACGGGGATCGGAGACGTGCTCATCCTGGGCCGGTCGTGCTCAGGGGCACACTTCGACCAAGCTGTCGGGGTGATCCCGCAGCACATCGACGCTGAGGATCGATGGCGGTCGCTGTGGAACGGAGCCGGCTTCGCGACGCGCCGCATCGAGGTCGGCACGATCATCGGACTGGTTGGCATCGGACTTCTACAGTGGCCAAGCCTGCACGGGATCAGTCGGACAGTCGGCCCTGGACTGCTCGGCAGGCTCGCTGCGGCGTCGGCTGCTGCGTTCGCGCTGTCGGGGGTCATCACCCACCTGACCTGCGGAAAGGTGATCTTGGACTACAAGCGGGCGTCGCTGACCGACGTCGAGTCGGCGACCGGGACGCAACCGTCGCCTCGCTCCGCGACCAGACTGTTCGGGGCAAGTGCAATTGCGTCGCTCGGTGCGCTCGCGCTGTTCAGTTGCAGCCTGACGGTCGCGGCGCTGCGTCATCGAGGCACCGCTTCGATCTCGTGGTCCTCAGTGACGCCCTTCCCGTGCGTGATGGTGACCCTACTGACATTCGGCGCTCTGCCCGCTCCCGTCGGCGGATACGCCCGCCCGGCATCCATCAGCATCGGCCTGCTGTCGTACTTCGTCATCGCGGCCGGCTCGGCCGAGCGCTGAGCGACCGTGTGCCAGGCTACTAAGCGACGACATCACCCACCCCCGCGGCAGCTCCGCCGGAACCATCGACACGATCCAACCCAAGAAGCAGACTTCCACCATGAGCGCCGGCGTGGACCTGACAACCTTCAAGGCCTTGAGCTTCGACTGCTACGGCACCCTGATCGACTGGGAGGCCGGCATTGCCGCGGTCCTGGTTCCCTGGGCCGTCGAGCAGGGCTTCGACCTCAGCGACGAAGACCTGCTGCTGGCCTACGCCGACACCGAGGCCGCCGTAGAGCGTGAGTCCCCGACCACGCTCTACCCGGACGTTCTCGCCGAGGCGTTCCGCCGCATCGGAGCCACCCTCGGCAAGCCGGTCAGCGACGAGTGGGCCGCCCGTCTCGGAGCCTCGGTGCCCGACTGGCCCGCCTTCGACGACTCCGCCGACGCGCTGGCCCGGCTGGCCCGCCACTACCAGTTGATCATCCTGTCCAACGTGCATCGGGCCGGGTTCGCCGGCAGCAACGAGCACCTGCGCGGCGACTTCGCCGCCGTCATCACCGCCGAGGACGTCGGCGCCTACAAGCCGGCGGAGAACCACTTCCGCGCCCTCGACACCACCTTGACCGAGCTCGGCGTCAAGCGTCACCAGTTGTTGCACGTCGCGCAGAGCTTGTTTCACGACCACGTGCCGGCCAAGCGGGAAGCGCTGTCGTCGGTGTGGATCAACCGTCGCCACGACCGCCCCGGCTGGGGCGCCACCCCCGAGCCGTCGCAGGAGTGGTCGTACAACCTCGAGTTTCCTTCCATGGTCGCCTTCGCCGATGCCGTCGACGCGGCGTTTGACCAGCAATGACCGCTCAGTACGCAACCCTGGCCGTGCTCGACTTACGGGGTACTGCCACCGCCCCGGGGGAGGGTTCAGCGGGTGGTGTCCGTCTCGTCGCGACGGTCTGCCGACCGTGGACTCTCTCGAACCGTCGAGTCGTCTCGAACCGTCGAGTCGTCTCGAACCGTCGAGTCGTCGCGTTGATCGACAAACGTGCCGTCCTGGCTGTCTGCAGGCCGATCGTCTGGGCGGTCGTTGTACGACGCCCCGGCGCGGTCGTTGTCACGGCGGAGAGCGGATTCGTCACCACCATCCCTGTGATGCGGATCCAGCTTCCCCGCCTTTTCCTCAAGCCGCTGAGCCTCGGCACGCTGACGATCGGCCTCCGTCTTGCTGGCCTGCGCCTCACGCTGGGCTTCGGTGGCTCGAAGCTCCGCTTCGGCACGCTCTCGGCGAGCTGCCGCTTCTTGTTCGTCCGCTCCAGCCTGGGCAGCCTCGGCCTTCGCAGCGAGCTGTTGGGCCTCTTGTCGATGATCACGGGCTTCCGCCTGCTTGCGTTCGTTCGCTCGACCCCGCATGCGCGGTATCGCGACCAGGGCAACGATGATCAGCAGGACCACCACAACAATGATCACGATGATGACCGGATCCATAGCTTTTCCTCCCGAGTCGAACGATACCGCAGTGAGCAGCCGCTAGCGCCTCGCCGGATCCAGAGGGATCACGAAGTTTCCACTCGCCACGACAGCGCCGTGGACGGCTCCGGCAGGTAGAGGCAGTGCCGCCCGGTGCGGACCGACTCCTCGAGGTGGGCGCCGAGCAGCGGCGCCTGAACGCTGATCGCCGCGATCGCCCGTCGGAGGCTCCGCACCACGTTGATGCGGGCCCGTTCGGCGTCGGACCCGGTCGGGCGGTCGCGACCACCCAGTCCGACCGCACGCTTCAGCTCCCGCAGGAGCGCGTCCATCTCGACGTGCGCTCGTTCGCTCCGAACGGGATCTCCTGTCCCTTCGGCGTCGTCTATCTCGGCCTGCAAGTCGACCAGGCGGCGGCGGTACTCGCGCTTCGCGTGCGCGTCGAGGCCAGGGCCGAGATCGGTGGCGATCGGCGCGTCGGTCCGGCCGGCGAGCTCGAGGGCTGTCACCTCAACACCCGGCGCGGCCAGCAGCCGGGCGAGCTGTCGCAGCCCGTTGTTGTCGGCAAGACGGGCCTGGCCGAGCGGAGAGCCGAGTACCCACAGGGGACCGTCGCGGCGCATCGACGCTGCGACCGGCGAATCGGGCGTGCGTCCGGTGACGGCCTCCCGCTCCCACCGGACGACGCCGCAGGACGCCGCGATGGTTCGTGCCTCGGCGCGCAGGGCCTCGGGCTCCGCCCTGCTTCCAGGGGCTCTCCCGCCGACGCGTTCGACAGCATCGGCCAGGTGATCGAGGCAGTGGACCAGCAGGGGCGGCGACGGCATCGATCGGGCGAGTGCCACGGCGTCGCGCAGATGCCGTACGGCTGACGCCAGGTCACCGTCGAGGGCGGCGAGGCGACCGAGCACGTCGTCGACCGGTAGTCCGGCGCTGTGTCCGCCGCCGACGTTGAGCAGTCCGGCGTAGGGGAGCAGCGCCCGGTAGCAGGGAGCGGCGTAGGTGGCGGCTCCCGCCCGGGCGACCGTGTCGGCGAAGACCCGCAGCAGGTTGTCGCCCGTCATCGACCGCAGGAGCACGTCGGGCTCGGGTCCGTAGCGGTGCAGAACGTCGTGCAGGCTGGCGTCGTCGCCGAACAGCTCGGCGCCGAAGCCCCGCTGCACCTGGAAGACCGGCGACGGCACGTCCGCGATCATCTCCGAGGTGATGCGGTGGAGCTCCTCCGCGCGACCATCTGGATGGCCGTACAGGTCGAGGAGCATCACCCGGTGGATCGCCTCGCACCCGGTCACCACCACCGCCTCGATGTGGCCGGTGCCGACGCGCACTGCCTCCTCCATCGACGAGGTGGCGGCCTCGCGGCTGCCGCTCAGCGCCAGCAGGGTCGTGCGTTGTACGAGCGTGGTGTGGCGCCACGATGGTGACGGGAGCAGGGCGGCGAGCACCTCGGCGCGCCCGAGAGCGTGGCCGGCGGCGCCGAGGTCACCGCGGTTGAGGTGGTGGCCGGCCCGGCGTTGGTGTCCGTAGACCGCCAGGTCCGGCCGGCCGGTCCGCTCGGCGAGACCGACGACCTCGTCGGCCGCGACGAGGCCGGCGTCGATCTCCGCCGGGCTTGGCGGCGCCATCAACTGGTCGAGCAGAGTCTGGGCGACGAGGACGGGATCGCCGGTCGAGCGAGCTACCGCGACCGCCTCGTCCGCCCACACTCGCACCCGATCGGTTGCGTCAATATCGGCGCGACCGACGATCGTGAGGCGGCTCAGCAACCTCGCCCGGAGATGCTGCTCCTCGGTTGGGAGCGCGTCGAGCGCGTCCTCGAGCCGACGCATCCGGGGCAGGTCGGGCACGAACGCGGAGGCGAACAGGTTGGCGCCGATCTCGGCCCGGGCCCGGAGTACGGGGTCGGCCGAGGTGCGAGCCAGCTCGGCGGCTTCGGTGTAGCTGGATAGCGCCCGATCGAGGTCGCCGAGCCAGCTCAGGACGTCGGCCAGGTCGAGCGCGACCCTCGCTCGCAGCTCCGGGGGCTCGACGAACGCGTCCGCCACCTGCTTGGCCTCCGTCAGCAGTCCGGCGGCGCGGGTCTGCTGGCCGGCGGCGACCAGCTCCGCCCCAACGTCACAGGTTGACGCGACGGCGCCGGCGATCTCGGCCGAGGTGGTCACGGCTCGCAACCGGTGGCCGGCGGCCGAGGCCCGGGCGTCGAGGCCGTCCACCGCCTCCCAGGCGGCAGCTAGCCCCGAATGAATCTGGTGGGGCTCCCCGAGGCGAGCCGCGGCCTCGGCGAACAGGGCGTGGCGGAACCGCACGCCTCCCCAGGAGATGTCCTCGAGCACGCCGTCCCGAAGCGCCGGCCCGAGGAGTTCGGCGAGACCCCCGCTGGAGCGGCCGGTCGCAGCCGCGATCAACTCGAGCGGGGTGTCGGACCCGGCGACGGCGGCGGTCGCCAGCACCTCCCGGGTCGCCTCGTCGAACCGGTCGAACGAGCCCTGCAAGAGCTCGCCGACAACCCCGCTGCCGTCGGGTGAGCGTACGAGCTCCTGGACGAACAGCGGGTTGCCGCCGGTGCGGGCGTGTAGCTCCACGGCGTCGATGGGGCCGGATGACTCCACCGCCGCGAGCTGGCGCACCGCGTCGACGTCGAGCCCACCGAGGGCGATCACCCGCGACAAACGACGCAGGTCGTCCAAGGTGGGCATGTCCGGCTCGTTGCCCCGGCTCGTGGCGACGAACGCAATCGGCACACCGTCCACGGCTCGAGGCAGGTGCTGGAGAACCCAGATGGCGGTGGCGTCGGCCCAGTGCAGGTCTTCGAGGACGACCAACGCCGGCGCGCACGCCGAGAGAGCCTCGGCCAGCGATTCGACGTGGTCCCATCGACGCACCTCGGCCGGGACGGTCAGGTCGCGGAACGGCTCGACGCCGAGCGCGCGGTGGACTCCGCGCCAGAGCTCCATCGGTTCCCGCGAGGTCCGGTCGGCGTCACCCCTCAGCACCCGGGTGCCCGCGGCCCGCGCGATCACCGCGCCTTCGTCCACCAGACGGGTCTTGCCGATGCCGGCCTCGCCGACGACCAGCGTGATGCCAGGCCGTCCCGATCGCGCGGTGTCGAGCGACGCCTGCAGGACCGCCATCTCGCGATCCCGCCCAACGAGCGCGCCTGGAAGTCCCGCGGTCGCCACCTCCTCTTGCGACTGCATGGCTCGATCGTGTCAGTGCCAGCGCCACCTGACCAGGCGCCAGGACTACGGTGCGGCCATGGCGGCCCGCGCACTGATCCTCGTCGAAGGCGCCAGCGACCGGGTGGCGGTCGAGACCCTCGCGGCACGGCTCGGGCGCGATCTACGCGCCGAGAGGGTCGATGTGGTTGAGCTCGGGGGAGCCACCAACGCCGCCAGGTATCTTGCGGAGACACTGCGTGAAGGTGCTGGCCCGCGGCTCGCCGGGCTGTACGACGATGCGGAAGAGCGCTTCTTCGCCCGGGGCCTCGAACAAGCCGGCCTCGGCCCCGTGGCGGACCGTGGTCGCCTCGAACAGCTGGGCTTCTTCGCGTGCGTGGCCGACCTCGAGGACGTACTGATCGAGGCGGTCGGCGAGCACCGCATGCTCGAGGTCATCGACGAACAGGGTGAGCTCGCGTCGTTCCGGCTGCTGCAACGTCAGCCGGCGCAGCGCGCCTGGACCCAGCACCGACAGCTGCGTCGCTTCCTGAGTGCGCGGTCGGGGCACAAGAGTCGCTACGCGCGCCTGCTGGTCGAGGCGTTGGACCTTGGCCGGGTGCCGCGCCCGCTGGCGGAGGTACTCAGCCGCGTATGAGCAGATCCATGGGCCGCCTCTTTCTACTCCGGTCGGTCGCGATCGCCGGTCTTGGGATCACGGATCGCGAAGGTTCCCCTTGGCGATCACCGTCGCGCCGGCGGCCCGAGTTCGCACGTCCTCGCAGCGCTCTCGGAGCCGTTCCAAGACCTCCGCCTCGCTTGGTGAAAAGCTGGCCTCCAGCCGCACGACCCCCTCGGATGCGGCCCGAGCGAGGACTGCATCCACGAGCCGTTCTCCGGTCCCAGGCCGATGGTGCCCGGCCTCGACGTGGAGCTGGGCGTACAGAACGCGCGAATGCGAGTCCGTGTGCACGTCAGCCGCCGCGACGACACGGCCTCCGTCTTCCATAGCGATGCGGTGGTAGTTCTTGGACATGCTCGGTCCCCCGTCGTCATGGCGGGCCGCGGAACGTCACACCCGCCCTGCCGGCATGGAGGGCCGGTTCGGCCTCCACACTGAAGACGTCATCAAGCGGCCCGCATGATGCGAGGGTCCGGATCGCGGCTCGGGAGAGACACGCTGCCGCCCGCCGTCCGTCGAGATCTCTCCGTCCATCGAGGTCTCTCCAGGGCGATCGGGACCTACCTCCAGACGACTCGGGCCCGTCGGGTCGGCTAGCGAGCCCGGACCGGCCGACTGTCAGTGGCCCCGTGGGTCATGTGGTACGTCGCAATCACCTCGAGGAAGAACTCCGACGCGGCGTCCACCACCACGTCGAATTCGTCCGCCGGGGTGTCCGCCAAGGCCATGCGGAACACTTCGTGGTGGATTCTGGCCAGCTCGAGCATGCTCAAACCCTCGATCACAGCTCTGCGGCCGATCTCGTACCCCGCGCGAAGCGCCTTCTCCTCCCGCCGAGGTAGGTAGCTCAAGAAGGCCACTCGATAGTCACGGCGCACCGCGTCCGCAATGCTCATCTCGGGAGCGGGTTTCTCTGAGCACCTCGTGGGCGGACTTCTCCGGGAAGATACTCGAGGGCTTCCTCGAGATCGAGGGCCGTCTGCACCGTGCCGGTGTCCAGGCCGAGCTCCACCATGGCGAAGGCAACATCAGGTTGAATGCCGACGATCGTCGTCACCGCCCCCCGGAGCCGCGCCATCTCGGCCATGTTCCGGAGGGTGCGCAAACCGAACGAGTCCAGCACGTCGAGGGCGGCGACGTCGATGATGACCCCGCGCGACCGGTACTTCCCGATGCTGTCGATGAGGTCCTGCTGGAACCTGAGCAGTTGAGAATCGTCCAGGGCGGTGTGGATCGATGCGATCAGGTACGAACCCTGTCGCAGAATCGAGACAAGTGCCGGGCCGGTATCCATCATTGAGCCGGCTCCTCCTGCCGAGCCACCCGGAAGCCGAGCAGGCGCTCCGCCTCTTCCAGGCCGCCCTGCAGGTCGCCGATCGTGTTCATCTTGCTCAGGTCGACACCGATCGTCACCAAGGTCTGAGCAATCTCGGGCGACAGCCCGGTGATGATGACGCTGGCTCCCATCAAGCGGGAGGCGTCCACGGTGCGCACCAAGTGGTTGGCGACGGACTCGTCGACCTCGGGAGCGCCGGTGATGTCGATGACGACCACGCGAGCGCGGTGCGTGCGAATCCCCAGCAGGAGTTGCTCGGTCAACTGGCGCGCCCGCTCGGTGTCCAGCACACCGATGATCGGCAAGATCAACAAGCGTTCGCGGACGGGAAGCACGGGTGTGGACAGCTCCCGGATCGAGTCCTGCTGCTGGCGGATCACCCGCTCGCGTTCCTCGACGAAACTGACGGCCACGGTATTGGCGATGCGATTGGCGGCCGGCTCATAGGCATCCAGCACACGGTTCAACATGGAGAAGTCCTTCTGGTACTTCTCGAACAACGAGCGAGCGAGTACGTCCCGCAACAACAGCACGATGCCAACCACGTCCTGGGTCTCGACCCCCCTCGGAATGATCCGTTCCGAGAGGTCCCGGGCGTAGTGCTGCAGAGCCTCGACACTTCCCGTCTCCAACACCTCCACGTAGTTGTCGTAGACCGAAGTCGTTTCCGTCGCCATCTCTTCGGGCGTCATCGCGTCGAGCAGATGGGCGTCCTGGATCCGGGTCTCCCACTCCTGCCGCAGCTTCGCATGGTGCTCACGCAGGTGGGCGACCAGCTGCGGCAACAGCCCGTCCTCGTCGGTCGAATAGTCAGCCGGGAGCTCCGCGGCGAGTTCGTCGCCTGTCGTCTCGTCTGTCGTTTCTTGGTTGGTCATGTCACCCTTCCCGCCGCCACTTGGTCATCGTGATCGTCGTTCCTCGCCCGAGTTCACTGACGATGTCGAATTCGTCCATCAGCCGACGCGCTCCCGGCAAACCCAGCCCCAACCCGCTGTACGTCGAATAACCCTCGGACAGCGCCCGCTCGACGTCAGGAATCCCTGGTCCAGTGTCCCGGGCGACGACCCGCAGCCCCGCGCGCGGTTCATCCAACAGTTCCAGAAAGACTTCACCACGCTCGGCGAATCGTACGATGTTGCGACAGATCTCCGAGACCGCCGTGGCGATCACGGTCATCTCCGTCTTGGAGAAACCGATGCGGGTGGCCAGCTCTCGCGCTCCCTTGCGCGCCTCCACGACGTCGGAATCAGCGGAGATCTTGACCCGGATCTCGTTGTCACGTGGCTGCCCTCGCTCCAAGAGTGGTTCGCTCAACGTGGCACAGACCCCACACTCGAGAAGGTGCCGAGCCGCCCCGACCTCGGCCTGCCGACGACGGTCGGCCGCCGACAGCGACAACAAGACCGGACGGCACCGATCCGATGACGGTTCGAGGCGATGAAGCGCCAGAAGGTACTCGACTCGGAGTCGGGCTCGCGTGCGATTCAGCTGAGCAGCGACGGCCCCGGGCGTCGAACTCAGATCGGCGGCGAGCGATCTGGTGTCGCGTCCCGACACCTCATGGGCGAGCAGCGTGGCTCGTTCTCGCTCGCTCAGTCTGGTCAGCGCCTGAGAGACCGCCTGCGCATCGACGTCCTTGAGAAGCTGCTCGTCCGGAGCGTCTCCGCCGTCCAGCTCGAGTACGCGATGCTGGTTTCGCCGCTGCCGGTCGCGCTCGGTCCACATCGACCGCACCACGTTCCTCGCCGTCACGATGGCGTACGGCTCGAGCATGGCCGGCGCAATCCGATGCGTCTTGGCCAAGACCCTCACCAGGGTCTCCTGGATCAAATCGTCAGCCACGGTCGGGTCGCTCACGCGGGCCCGGATGATGCGCCGAAGAATAGGGATCAGCGCCTCCACGTCCGGCCGTCCGTCCGGACCGGTGCCACCGACCTCGTCGACCGCCCCCCAGGCGCCCATGGCCTCACCTTATGTGATGGCCGCTCAGCGAGGCCTCAGCCCGAAAGCGTCGTTCATGGACCCGCTCGCTCGTGGTCGTGCGAGACGGCCACGGAATCTCACGTCATCATGGGCCGTCACAACAGTCTTCATTCTTGAGAGCCCGTCGTCGGTCTTGCAGCTTGAGCCGCGTCCCGTGGGGGAGGACGCCGAGGTGTGGCTGCGGGTGCGTGCAGACCCACCGCATCCGTGGCCATCCCCGGCGGACAAGGAAGGGAGTTGATGGCGAGAGACCGACGCCAGGAGCGAATCAGCCTCTCGGCGCCTCCAATAACGGAGGCGCCAAGAACTCGGGCACGAATGAACATCAAAACCCAAAGGCGGTTGTCATGACGACAGATTCCATTGATTCCTTCCAAGTCGACGCCAACGGATTCGTCCGTGGCGAGCTGCTCGATGCCTTCATCGAGGTGGTCATCCACGCGCGGGGTCCGATGGCCCGCGCGGCGGTCATTGCCGAGCTGGTCCAGGAGATGTGTGCCACGGTCGAGTGGCTGCACCGCAGCGGCACCGAACTCGAAGACCCGCAAGCCAAGGAACTGACCAGCATCACGCGGTTGTCCAGAGCCGCCCAAGATCATCAACGGCGGATGAGCGCTTACAGCCAGGTGCGCGCGTCGACAACCCCACGATGAGCCGACCGCCACGAAGAGGCGCATGACCGTCCCGTCGATGCTGCTGGTCGTCCCGCACTTCGGCGAACGGCCGGCCTACTTCCCGCTCGTGGTGCGGAGCATGGCGGGCAACCCGGACGTCTCGTGGCTGCTGCTGACCGATCATCCGGTGCCAGACGCGCCGGACAACGTCGAGGTGCAGCTGTGGCGGTTCGATCAACTCGCTCGTCGCATTCAGAGCCACTTCCCGTTCAGGATCTCGCTCGAGCAGCCGTACAAGCTGTGCGACTTCCGGCCGGCCTTTGGCGAGATCTTCGCCGACGAGGTGGCCGGCCACGACTTCTGGGGGCACAGCGACCTCGACGTGATCTTCGGCCGAATCCGCGAGCACCTGCCGGCCGCTGCGTTCGAGGCCGACAAGATCTTGTTCAACGGCAGCTTCAGCCTCTACCGGAACACCGCAGCGGCCGCCGGCTGGTACCGGCACGAGGTCGGCAAGGTCAGCTACCGGGACGCAATGACCAACGTGGCCGCCATGCATTTTGACGAGTGGGCCGGTATCCGCTACATCGTCGAGGACCTCCGGGTGCCTGCCTGGCATGAGGACGTGATCTTCGACATTTCGTTCCATCGCTACCGCACCCGAGCAGAAGGGCCGCCGGGCCGCGACGCCCGCCGGTACGCCTGGGAGGATGGCGAGGTTTGTGAGTATCGGCTCGAGCGGGGTCGCCCCGTACGGCGGACCGCGCTGCTGATCCACCTGCAGAAGCGCGTGATGCGGACACCGGCCCCAGACGTGCTCGCCACCGACCGGTATTGGATCCTCCCGAACGGGTTCGCCGTTCAGGACGACGTGACGCCGTGGTCGGTCCGGGCGGCCCGGATCCCGCACGGCCACGAGCTGCTGGCGTTCTACATTCGCCGCCTGCAACGGTGGCGCCGGCGCGGCGCGACCCGCCGCGCGGCTGCCGCCGGACGAACCACCGTGCAGGTCTAGTGAGGGCATTGCGTGCGACATCGAGCGATGAGATCCAACGCCGCGGTGTGTCGAAACACCTATGAAGCGCGCCTTCGACCTCTTCTCCTGGAAGACCCGACCGTCCAGCTCGATCCTCATCAACACGATCTGGCAGACGTTCATGCCGAACCTGCCCATGCGACAGCTCGTCGACTGGTCGTGGACGTCTCCGCCGGTCTCGCGTACGTCGTTCTGGCTCGATGGCTCGACGTGGGAGCCTCCGGACGCTGACAAAGCCGACGTGTTTGTCGACCGGCTCGCGCGCGCCTGGCGGGGTACGCCGACCAGCCTCAGCTGAGCCGTTCACTCAAGCGTTTCGTGGGACAGACGCCGGCACAGATCGCGAGCGACGGTTAGCCCAGGCCGCAACTGTCGTTTTCGTTCAAGACATCGTGACCCTTACGGATAGAGAGGGCGGCGAGCACGGTTGCAACAATTGCTCTGCCCGCCGCTAGCGAGCTGTACAAAGTCCATCCGAACCGAGAGGAGATCAGGGCGATGCGCATCGTCGTGAGTGAGTTCATGAGCCTGGACGGCATCACCCAGGCGCCGGGCGGAGCAGGTGAGGACACCGACGGCGACTTTCGCCACGGGGGGTGGTCGGGACAGTTCTTCGACCCGGAGGTTGTCGGCGACGCCTGGACCAGGTTGGCGGAGCGGAGCGACGCCCTCCTCGAGGGCCGACGCACCTGGCAGATCTCCGGTCCGGCTTGGTCCGGCCAGTCGGGTGACCCGTTCAGCGACTGGATCAATCGCGTCCAGAAATACGTTGTGACCGGCACCCTCACCGACGCCGACACTGCCGCCTGGACGCCGACCACCATCATCCGCCCCGCAGACCTCGTTGGTGCGGTGTCGGCGATGCGGGAGCGCTCAGGCGGCGACGTCACCGTGCTCGGCAGCTCGGCGGTCGTCCGCGCGCTCATGGCCGCCGATCTGGTCGACGCGCTACAGCTGATCTTGGAGCCGATCGTGCTCGGAGGCGGCAAGAGCATCTTTCCGTACGACACCGAAGCGAGAGTGTTCGAACTTGTCTCGGCGACGACGGCGAGCACCGGCGTCCAGGTCTGCAACTACGCCCGAGTCCGCTGATCCCGGGCAGACGGCTCACCGCTGGTTTCCCGCGCGCCTCCAGGCACACCTGTTTGTTCAGGCGCCGGCCTCCAGCACGGCGAGGTCGCGAACCGCGTATCGGTGGTGCTCGGCCTCTTCCTTCAGGACGACCTTGAGGCAGCGTCGCACGACGTAGGTCTGATCGGGATACGAATCGGCCGGCTTGCGACGGCAAACCCGATCCAGCTCGACCTCGGTGAGTCCGTCGACGACCCGCCGCATCGTAGCCATGCGAGCGAGCCGCGGTGCGAGCACTTCGTCGAGCGTCGGCGTGGCGTCGAAGGTGAGCCCGAGCTTCGCCATCTCGTTGGGCGGCGTCCCGCCGGCCGGAAAGCCCAACGGGTGGTATGGCGTTGGCTCCTCGAGCACCGCATTGCCGAGCCAAGCATCGCTGGCAAACAGCAAGTGCCGTTGGGTCTCGACCAACGACCACTCGCCGTTGACCTGCTCGTGCAGCCTGGTCTCGGGCAACAACCTGGCGCGGTCCAGCGTTGCCTCCCAGAGCGCCTCGATCACATCCCACGCAACCCGGTAGTCGTCGGGGGAGGCAGCGTCACGCGCCAACACTCGCGCAGGCTGCTGCCGGTCGAGCTCGGCCTCAACGTAGGCAGTCACGTCGACGTCATTGACGACGACACGCCTGAAGTCGCCACCGAGATAGACGTCGCTCCCATAGCAGTCGACGATCTTCAAACCGCTGACCTCGCAGTCGCGGATCTCGAGGCGGGCAAGGTCACACAGATGGATGCGGGCACCACGGAACTGGTCACTGTTGGCGTACTCAAGAGTCATCCAGGCAGTATGGCGCCGCCGCACGGGAGTCCACTTTCTCGGGCGCATGGGCGAGGTCGAATTCGACAGGCCCACGACAACCCGTCTCGAGGTCAATAACAACAGCCCGTTCTTGCTGGTCGCAGCCTGCGGGCGGCAGGTCCCGAGCTCTCTGTTAGCGACTCGAGCGGCGACCAGCGAAGTTGGCGACGAGGCGCGCGATGAGCGTCACGAGGAAGATCTGGCCGCAGATCGCCTCGAGGGTCGCAACCGCCCGGCCGATGTCGGTGGCCGCGGTGACGTCGCCGTACCCCAAGGTCGTGAGGGTGCTGAACGAGAAGTACTGCCGCAGCGGGATGCTGGGCTCGGCGACCTGCACGAACAGTTGCTGGCCTCCGAGGTCGGCCATGGCGCCGTACAGCGCGCTGAACATCAGGCCGAGGAGGAGGTACGCGGAGAGGGCGCCACAGATCGTCTCGAGCGTTACCTCCTGATGGACCAACACGCGACGGAGTACGGCGACCAGGGTCACCAGGAAGACGACAACGAACCACAGCTCGCCCAGCCCACTGGCCGTGCTGTCGGCTACGGACTGGTCGATGACAACGAGCGCGAGGAAGGCCACGACGAGCATTGCCGCCGCCCCGAGCCGCACGCGCGGACCCATCGCGGACGCATGGAGCGCCAGCCACAGGGCGACGACCGCCGACGATCCCTCGAGGATCCGGGGCGTCGAGCCACCGCCGAGCGCGAACAGTAGGTAGCTCACGACGAGCAGCCCGAGCACCAGCCCGAAGCGGTCGACCCCCGGCAGCAGCGGGGTGAGCGCCCGGCGCACCGCTGGCCTCATCGCTCGAACGCGACCGGGAGTGTCGCCTCCGGCATGGTGCGCAGTTCGTCGAGACGGACGTCGAAGAGGTCGCCGCCGTGTTGCGCGTCTCCGCCCGTGGTGCCGACCGCGGTGTTCGGAACCCCGCCGACATGGCCGTGCTCGACAGTCCGCCGACAGGCCGCTACGAAGCCTCTGACAGTCATGGGGTGATTGTGACGTGCTTTGGGTCGGACGACCGTGAAATGTTGCCCACGGACAGCGACGAGATTGTGTGGCTGACCGATTCCCGACTACGTGGGCGTTGACGTGGGTGGCCGGAGACCCGGCCGTCATCAGCGGCGGCGGGCGCGGCGGTGGCGAGCAACATGCGTCACAACGGGCGCGTCATTGTGAGCGGTGCTGCTCGCTCAGCCGCTGGGCGATCAACGAGCGGTGGCAGGCCTCGGGATCACGCTCGACACAGAGCAGTGCTGCGGTCCCGCTACTCGGCAGCACCGACACGATCGGCGCGAGGTCGGCGCCGTCGAGGATCTCGGTGCGGTAGCGGCGGGTGTAGGAGGCGGCGAGTTCGCGGCGCAAGCGCTTGCCGACCCCTTGGCGGTCGTCCTCGGCGTATTGGAGGTGGCGCAACTCGGTGGTGGGGGCGAGCTCGGGGTGGTGCTCGTAGGCGATCCGGGCATCGGCGAGGGCCGCTTGTAGCCGGAGTGAGTTCGCCCAGGCGTATTCGGGTCCGCGGACACCACGGCGCTGGCGTACGTCGAGCAGCAGGCGGACGTGGGCGTGCCGCAGTCGCTGCCGGAAGGACTCGCCGCTGAAACCGTAGACGCCGATCGTCACCACCTTGAGCATCGCAAACCATCCACCTTGCCGGTTACGCGAGCCGGTTGAACCGGCACGACTAGCGGAGGGTTGAAGCCCATGTCCGCCGACCAGGTCGCTTGGTTGACCGCTGTGCGTTCCTTTCGCTGCGTAGCCACATCAGCTCCACTCGATTCATCGAGAGTCCATACGTCCACAAGCCTCCCAACAAATCCGCTGGCGCCCGTCCGCCGATCGGTGGACACGCGGTCCTCCGGCCCGTCCCTCGATCGACCGATCCCTCCGGGTTGGACCGTCCGTCACGATCGATGAGAACCGGGGAACCGCCCTGGACAGCACACAAAGGAGCAGGATCGATGCGCACCCTCACCACACATCAGGACCGGCGGGACGATCGAGGTCGGACGCCAGGCGCTATGGACCTCAACGCCGTGGCGGCCGTCTTCCGTCGCAACATGGCGGCGCTCGTCGGGGGGCGCGAGACCAGGCGGCAGACACGCACGACGTCTCACGTCCGGGCCGCCTGACAGCGCAGGTTCCGATATCTCGACCGATGGTCTGCTCGGTCTGTCGCAAATCGACCGCGCACGCTTCTAAAAGGCCCAGGAAAACGCATTCCTCAAAGCCAACGGTCGATATGCGTCAAGGGCGCCGGAAACCTGGGTTCAGGAGAACGTCGCCGGCACCAGTCCTTCGATGATTTCTGTTGGGGTCCCCGTCCTTGTTGGCGCGAGTACGACATCTGTGCAGAGGAGTGTCATGCCCCACGAGCCGGCGGAAGCGATCCCGACTGAGATGACGACCGCGTAGGCCGAGCACATCGAGCCACTGCGTGGGGAGTTGCTGCTGTTCTGCTACCGCATGCTCGGCTCGTTGGCCGACGCCGAGGATGCGACGCAGGAGGCGATGCTGCGGGACTGGCGGGACGCAAGCCGGCGTCCTGGACCCCGACTCATTCCTCGTCGGCCTGATGCTGCTGCTCCACGGGTCGACCAACGCCACCTTCGGTCGTCGCTGACTCCTGTCCTGTGCGGTGCGTCAGCCAGTCGTCAGTGCAGCGACAGCGTCGGGTTCGATGCTTCCCTCATGACAGCGAACGACTCCGACAGGCTGATCCGGGGACTCATCGGCGGTCAAGCCACGGCGGCCGTAGACATCGTGGGCCGGGCTCCCACCAGCGAGGACCCGGTCGTCGTGGCGGCGGCGGCGCTGATCGATCCGGGTGCACCGGAACTGCTTGCCCGGGCAGCCGAGCTGGCCCAGACGACCCGAGGGCGCCAACTCGTCGCCATCGCCGCCGCGTACCTGGCCGGCGACCGTGAGCTGGTTGACGCACTCGCCCGCGACCACCTCGTCGACCATCCCGACAGCCTCCTGGTCGCCTGGATCGCCGCCGGTGCACCACTACCCAACGCATCCGTCACCTCCGTTGCCGACCCCAGACAGGAAAAGTGAAGATCATGAACCGCAAGCTGACCGCCGTCTTACTGATCACCGCTGCCGTCGTTACCAACATTGCCTTCACCGTGTTGGGCACGGTGTTCAACTACCCCGACGTGCTCAAGGAGCCGGTCGAGGAGATCCTGGCCGAGTTCCGTGTCCACCAAACCACGGTGACGGTTTGGTTCGCCCTGATGGCCCTCTCGGCCGCGCTGATGGCCCCGATCGCCGTCGGTGTCGGCCGAGTGTCGAACCATCCCGCGATGCGGGCCGCTGTCCCAGTCGGCATCGCTGCCGCGGTCGTTCAGGTCATCGGTTTGGCTCGATGGCCGCTGCTGGTGCCGGGATTCGCGGCCGATGCGACCAGCGCCGACCCGGCGGTCGCGGCCGCGGCCCGCGACTCGTTCCTTCTCGCGCATCAGATCTTGGGCAATCTCATCGGCGAAACCTTCGGCTACCTCCTCACCACCGCGTGGACGCTGCTGGTGGTGGTCGCCCTGCGCCGTGGGTTCGCCGGTCTGTGGTTCAGCCTGCTGGGGGCGGTGTCGGCGGTGCTGATCGTTGCCGGAGCGCTGTCGCCCCTCAACCTGCCGCTGATTGATGATGCCAACTTCATCGGCTACGTGCTGTGGAGCGTCTGGCTCGTGATCTTCGCGGTCCTGCTCCTCCTCGGCCGGCCCCGCAGCGCCACAACGCCAGCCGAGCGTGCCGACTCTCACGCCCACTCCCATTCCCATTCAGCAAGGTGATGATCTCCATGGACCCCTCAACCCCCAACCGGCCTGCGCTCATCTCGTGGCTGATCTGGACCGCCGGATTCCTGGCCTTCCCCGTCGCCGGTGTTGCCGGCGGTGTCGTCGCCGGTCGCGTCGACAACTCGATCGCCGCTGCGGTGGGCGGCCTCATCACCGGAGCCGTCATCGGCACCGGACAGTGGCTGGTCAGCCGCGGCCGGCTCCGGCCCGCGCCCTGGATCCTCGCCACGGCGCTCGGCATGGGTGCCGGCTTGCTGCTCGGCGCGACCGTCGTCGACTTCCGGACCTCGCTTCCCGACGTCGCCGTCATGGGAGCACTGACTGGCGTGCTCCTCGGGGTCGCCCAAACGTTGGCGCTACCGGCGCAGACCCGACGACGCTGGTGGTGGGCCGTGGCCATGCCTCTGCTGTGGGCACTCGGCTGGATCGTCACCACCCTGGCCGGGATCCCCGTCGAGGAGCAGTTCACCATCTTCGGCGCCAGCGGTGCCGTCACGGTGTCCGCCCTCTCCGGCGCCGTCTTGCAGCAGCTGCTACCCGCTCGAGCAACCCCCAAAGCGATGGTCAACACCCCGACCGCCGCCGCCCACCCGGCCGCAGCGACATCGAAGGACACGGCATGACCAGAACTGCGCAACACGTCATCTTCGGCACCGGCGCGATCGGCCTCGCCACCCTCGACGCCCTGCTCCGCCGCGGCGAAACCGTGCGGATGGTCAACCGCTCCGGCATGGCCCGCGTCCCGGACGACGTCGAGGTGCTGGCCGGGGACGCCGCCGATCCCCGATTCACGATCCAGGCCAGCCGGGGCGCCCGGGTGGTCTACCAAACGCTCAACCCCCCGTACGCACAGTGGGAGGAGCAGTTCCCGGGCCTGCAGGCCGGGGTGCTCGCCGCCGCGGCAGCTCATGGGGCCCGACTGGTCAGCATGGAGAACGTGTACATGTACGGGCGTCCGGCCGGCCGGCCGCTCATCGAGACTCGCGAGTACGCGGCACACACCAAGAAGGGCCGGCTACGCGGCCGGATGGCCCACGAGCTGCTGGCCGCCCATCAGGCCGGACGGGTTTCGGTCGCCATTGGACGCGCCTCGGACTACTTCGGGCCGCGTGGCGGCGCGCAGTCCAACCTCGGCGACCGGCTCTTTCCCGCCGCCCTGGACGGGAAGACCGCCAGCGTTCTCGGCGACCCCGACCAGCCCCACAGCTATACCTACATTCCCGACATCGGCGAGGGGCTCGCTGTCCTCGGGGAGCATCCGGATGCGCCCGGCCAGGTCTGGCATCTCCCGAACGACCCCGACACCCGCACCACCCGGCAACTCGTCGATGTCGTGTTCCGGCTGGCCGGGCAATCCCGGACTCGGCTGCGCCAGATGCCACCCGTGGTGCTCCGACTGGCTTCACTGACCAACCGCACCCTGCGTGAACTGCTGGAGATGCAGTACCAGTTCGAGGAACCCTTCATCGTGGACAGCAGCAAGATCACCACCACCCTCGGCGTCCACGCCACACCCATCGAGAAGGCCCTGGCCGCCACCCTCGGCACCTACCGCTCCACAACCAGCGCCAGCTCCAAGTCCAGCCGCGCCTGACGCCAGCAACACGACATTAGGCTCGGCGTGTGCTCACCGTGGCCGTGCTTGGCGCAGTCGAGGCGCACCGAGACGGCGTACGCCTAGGCCTGCCAGGAGGCAAGACCACGCAACTGCTGGCCCGCCTAGCGCTGGACGCGGGTGTGCCGGTCCGGGCCGACGCAATCCTGGAGGATCTGTGGGCCGAGCCGACGGAGCCGAACACGCTGCACTCGAAGGTTTCCCAGCTGCGTCGTGCGCTGGGGGACACCGCCCTGGTCGTGAGGACCGGCGACAGCTACGCCCTCGCTGTGCCCCGCGAAGCCGTCGACGCCTGGCGGGTGGTTGACCTGGCCGGCGCGAGCGCCGCGGCCCGGGCCGCCGATGATCCCGCGACGTCGCTCGAGCGGGCCCTGGAGGGCCTCGCCCTGTTCCGCGGCGACGTGCTGATCGACGCCGGCGACTGGGCCACGCCGCACCGTACCCGGCTGGAGGAGGTGCGACTCGGCCTGGTCGAGGACGCCATGGCCGCGCGGGTCGAGCTGGGTGCCGGCGGGGAGGTCGTCGGTGAGCTGGAGTCGCTGGTGGAGGCGCACCCCCTGCGCGAGCGGCTCTGGGCCGCACTGATCACGGCGCTCTACCGGGCCGGCAGGCAGGCCGATGCCCTCGCGGCTTACGCGAGGGTGCGGCGACACCTGGTCGAATCGCTCGGTGTCGAGCCGAGTACCGAGCTGCAGTCGCTGCAGCAGCGGGTCTTGCAGCACGACAGCGACCTCGAGTCCGGCGGCGTGGCCGCGAGGGGGATACCGGGGAACGTGCCGCCGGTTGCCGCGCCGATCATCGGCCGGGCTGTCAACGTCACCGAGGTGATCTCGGCGGTGGCGTCGCACCGCCTGGTGACCCTGGTCGGTCCCGCCGGTGTCGGCAAGACCCGGCTGGCCATCGAGGTTGCCCACCAGCTGACGCAGGAGGCTCCGGTGTGGCTGGTGCGCCTCGACACCGTCGACGCCAAGGCGGTGCTGTCCCAGGTGGTGGCCGAGACGCTCCACGTTTCCGGTGGTGACCAGGCGGTCCGCGAACGCTTGTCCGCGGCGGGGACGGTGCTGCTCCTGGACAACTGCGAACACCTGCTCGATCCGCTGGCCCGACTGGTGCCGCCGCTGCTCGGCGCCCTGCCCCAGCTGCGGGTGCTCGCCACCAGCCAGGCACCCCTTGGCCTCGAGGACGAGCATCGATATCACCTCGAGCCGCTGTCGCCGGACCAATCGGTCGCGCTGTTCGCCCGCCGAGCGCAGGAACTGCGTCGCGAGTTCGTGCTCGACTCCGCCACCACAGCCGGCGTGGAGGAGGTGTGCCGCTCCCTCGACGGACTGCCGCTGGCGATCGAGCTTGCCGCCGCGAGGGTGCGGTCGCTGTCGGTGCGCGACATCGCCCGTCGCCTGGACGACCGGTTCACCCTGCTGCGCGATCCCAGCAGCCATCGTCCGGAGCGGCGGCGCGCTTTGGAGGCAGCAATCGGGTGGAGCTATGAACTGCTCTTCCCAGACGATCAGCGTGGCCTCTGGGCGCTCTCCTGCTTCGCCGGCAGTGCCTCGCTGGACGCAACCGCGCAGGTGATGGGTGCGCTGGGCGTCCCGCCGGCGTCAGTGCTCGACACGATCAGTCGGCTCGTCGACCGATCACTGCTCAGCGTCGACTCTGTGGAGGGCGATGAGGTGCGTTATCGGCTGCTCGACAGCATCCGGGCGTACGCCACCGCGCGGCTCCGCGAGTCGGGACAGGCCGATGTCGCGGCAGCCGCGCATGCCGCCTGGTACGCCGAAACCGCTGCCTGGTGTGACGCGCAGGTACGCAGCGATCGGCAGCCGGCCTGCTTGGCGCTTGCGCGAGCCGAGCGGCCCAACGTCGACCTCGCGCTGGCCTGGTGCCTCTCCCACGATCCCCAGCTCGGCGTGCGCATCGCCAACGGCTTCGGCTGGACCTGGGTGGTCCTCGGAGACGGCACCGCCGGGGCAGCGCGGGTACGGAACGCGTTGGCCCATCAGACCCCGGCTCGCGACCAGGTCACCGGCCTCCTCCTTGCCGGCTGGCTGGAGGCGTCGGCTGGCAACGTGGTGCTCGCCCAGACCGATCTCGACCGGGCTCGCAGGCTTGCCGTCGAGCTGGCCGACGAGGTGCTGATCGCGGACGTCGACCGGCACGAGGCCTTCCTGTCCATCCAGCAGGGTCGTCCCGAGCGGGCGGTCAGCACCGCAGCGGCCAGTCTGGCAACGTACCGATCGCTCGGACTACGGTGGTGCACCGCCGCCAGCCTCCTGCTCGGGGCCTTCGGTTCGCTCATGCTCGGCGACACCGGCAGCGCGACGCGCGACGCCACCGAAGCCGTTGGCATGTTGACCCCGCTCGGTGACTCCTGGGGACTGGTGCACGCCGAGGCGATGCTCGGTGGCATCGCCCAAGCCCAGCACCGCTTCGACGATGCTGCTCGAGCACTTCAGCGCGCCGCCGAGGAATCCGCCAGGATGGGCTTCCTCGGCCAGGCCGCGCTGCATAGGGCCACGCTGGCCCGGGTGCAACACCGGATGCGAGATCCCCAAGCCGCCGGGTCCTACCGGCAGGCGATCGAGGAGGCCGTGGCCGGCGGGGACGGCCGCCTTGCCGCCACCGCACGACTCAACCTGGCGCGGCTTCGGCGTGACGTCGCCGACTCGGAGGCGATAGCGCTGCTCGAGGAGAACGAGCGCTGGTACGCCTCCGCCGGAGGTGGCGAGTTCGCCCTGCTGACGCACTGCATGCTGGCCGCCGTACGCGACGACGCCACGGAACTGGAGGCAGTCCTGGCACAGGCCCGAGTCGACCGCAACGTCGAGATCCAGGTCTACGCGCTTGACGCGCTGGCGCGGTTGGCCGCCGAAGCGGGCGACTCACAATCTGCCCGTTCCCTGCTCACCCAAGCCGACCGGCTCGCGCCGCACGTCGCCCACGTCCTCGACGAGGATGACCGACTCGACGGCACCAAAGCGCGTGAACTGCTGAGTTGAGCGCGGCACGTCTGGATTCGGCCGGAGTGATCGCCTGGGTGGGACGATGTAGCCCATGCCGGCCGCACTCGCCGGGCGCCCGCCGTTCGTCGGTCGGGAGACCCAACTCGGCGTCTTGAAGTCCGCCGTGGCCGCTGCGGAGCTCGGCGAACCGGTGCTGGTGTTGGTCGCCGGCGAGCCGGGAATCGGCAAGACCCGCCTGATCCAAGAGCTGGCCTCCCAGGTCCTTGTGCACGTCGTCTGGGCCGCGTGCTGGGAGGGTGACGGGGCCCCCGCGTACTGGCCCTGGCGGCAGGTGGTTCGCGCCGTCACGGCACTGGACGAGCTGGCGATGGCCGACGTGGCGGCCCGGCTCGACGGGTTGGGCTCGGCCGACTCCGCTCCAGACCTCCGCTTCCAGCTGTTCGATGCGGTCGCCGACGGACTGGCCAAGGCCTCGCAGACCCGGCCGCTCATGCTCGTCCTGGACGATCTGCACTGGGCCGACGAAAGCACGATCCGGCTGCTCCAGTTCATGGCGCGAGACACCCGCCCCCGCCGGTTGGCGATCGTCGGCACCTACCGAAACACCGACCTGGACCCCGCTCACCCGCTGGCCGTCGGCCTGGCCGATCTGGTCCGCGATGGGCTGCACCTCACCCTGGGCGGGCTTGGTCCACGCGATGTCGCACAACTGGTCGACTCTGCCGGGCCGGCGGATGACGAAACGTCGGATCCGAGCTCTTCGGACACGGTTCGCCTGCACCGGCAAAGCGGTGGCAATCCCTTCTTTCTCTGGGCGCTGCTTCAGCTGGAGCGCTCCGACGGCGTCGCTACCACCCCACCGGGCGTTCGCGTGGTGGTGTCCCAACGGCTCCGCCGACTGTCGGAGCCAACCCGGGACGTACTTGCGGCGGTATCGGTGCTCGGCGGGGATACCGACTCCTCGATCGTCTCCGAGCTGCTCGATCTCAGCCCGAGCGCCGTGCTTACGGCACTGGGCGAGGGTGAAGCGGCCTGGCTCGCGGTTCGGGCCGCCGATGGTTTCGGCTTCGTTCATGATCTGGTCCGCGAGGTTGCCTACGCCGAGCTGGCTGTCGCGCGGCGCGCGGCCCTGCATCGCCGCGCGGCCGAAATCCTGGAGGGACGCTACGGCGATGCGCGGCCGGCCGAGGTCGCCCATCACCTCTTCGCGGCCGCCCTTGTCGAGCCGGACCCGCGCTGCGTCGACTACGCCGTCCGGGCTGCTGAACGGAGCTGGGAGGTGCATGCGTACGCCGAGGCTGGTCACTGGTACGAGCGGGCTCTCGACACCCTCAACGCTGGGGATCCCCGGGAGGCGGATCTGCTGCAGCGCGCCGCCGAAGCTCGCCGAACGGCCGGGGACTGGTCCACCGCTCGCTCAGCGTACGAACGGGTGGCGGAGCTGGCTCGACGGGACGGCAACGCCGATCAGTTGGCTCGGGCCGCGCTGGGCCTGGGTGCGGGTCTGGGCGGCTTCGAGGTCCAGCTCCTCGATCCCCTCCAGATCGATCTGCTCGAGGAGGCACTGGCTGCGCTCGGGCCGGAACCGTCGGCGATGCGCGCCTGGGTCCTGGCCCGGCTCTCGGTGGCGTTGTCGCTGGTGGCCGACCAGCCGCGGCGGCTGGCGCTGGGCGAGGAGGCGGTGGCGGTGGCACGCATCATCTCCGACCAACGAGCGCTCGGCTACGCCCTGGCCGCTCGGTGCGACGCCATCTCCGGACCCGACTGGTGCGACAACCGCGTCGCCGCGGCGGGGGAGATCGTGCGCCTCGGACGCGAGACGGGCGATCGCGAACTCGAGCTGCTCGGCCGGCGTTTGCAGGTGGTCGCCCGGCTGGAGATCGGGGACGTCGGCGGAGTCGATGGCGCGATCGAGCAGTACGCGCTGGTGGCCGAGCGGCTGCGTCAACCCCTCTACCGCTGGTACGTTCCGCTCTGGCACGCGATGCGCGCCTTGATGCGCGGCGAATGGGTCGCCGCCGCGCGCTACGGCGCCGAGGCGGAGGTGCTTGGGACGCAGGCGGCCAGCGCCAACGCCGTGCCCCTCACCTTCACCCAGTGGTGGGTTCGGCAGCGGTACGAGGGCAACCAGGTCGAGGCTGGGTCCGCGATGGCCGATCTGCTCGGCCAGGTACCGGCCGATCCGCGGCTGACCGCCGGGCCGCGCGCGGTGATCGCCGCCCTGACCGGGGACGAGGAGAAGGCGCGTTCGCTGCTCCTCGAATGGCTGCACTCCGGATCGCCCGACCGGACCCGCGATTCGGAGTGGCTCCCGGAGTCGGCCCAGCTCGCCCAGGTGGCGGTGGCGGTCGGCGGCCACGAGGTCGGCGAGCGGCTGTACGCCGAGCTGCGTCCGTACGCGCACCTGTTCTGCGTCGAAGGCATCGGTGCGGCGTGCACCGGATCGGTGGCCTGGTATCTGTCCCTGCTGGCCGGTTTCCTGGGCCGCACCGCGGAAGCCGCGGATTACGCGGTGCAGGCGCAATCGGCGCACGCGCGCGTGGGCCTGATCGGAGAGCCGCCACCTCTGGGCGGGCGGACCGAGTCGGCCGGGCCGGCCGCGCCGGTCCAGGACTTCGAGGCGGCTCTGGAGCTCGAGGGGGCGACCTGGGCGGTGTCCTGGGCCGGAAAGACCCGTCGGGTGCAGGACAGCAAGGGACTTCGCGACCTGGCGATCTTGCTCTCCCGCCCACAGCAGGAGGTGCACTGCCTTGAGCTCGTCGGGGGCAGCGACGTCGGCGCGAGCCCTGGGCCGGCGCTGGACGAGCAGGCCCGGCGGGCGTACGAGCAACGCATCCGCGACCTGCAGTCCGACGTCGACGAGGCCCGCGACATGGCGGACACCGGGCGGGCCGAGCGCGCCGAGGAAGAGCTGGACGCGCTGGTGCAGCAGCTCTCGGAGGCCTTCGGGTTGACCGGTCGCTCGCGCGCGACCGGGTCGGCCGCTGAGCGCGCCCGGTCGGCGGTGAGCTGGCGGATCCGGGCCGCGATCCGGAATCTGGCCCGGGTGCATCCCGAGCTGGCCCGGCACCTCCAGAACGCGGTGCGGACCGGTACGTGGTGTGCGTACCGGCCCGAGACCGCGGTGCAGTGGAGCATCCGTCAGGGGCGCAGCGCGTAGATGCGGAAGAACCCGCCGTCAACGTCAAGCACCTCGACCTGTCCGAAGCCGGCCTCGGCGGCCAACTTGCGCACCGTGTCCTCCCGGATCACGGTGCCGATCGCCGCCGACGGCTGCTCGGCCATGGCCGCTGGGAGGCAGTGCGTGATGCTCCAGCCGTACATCATCCGCTCGAGATCATCGCCGGGGGCGGTGAAGGCCGGCGCCACCGCCTCGTCCGCGACCAGCAGCGCACCGTCCGCGGACAGCGCGGCGCGGACGGCTGACAGCACCTCGACCGGGCGGGCCAGGTCGTGCAGCGCCTCGAGCAACAACGCGACGTCGAAGGGTCCGCCGTCACCGAGGTCAGCCGCATCGCCGACCTCGAATCGACAGTCGACTCCCCGATCAACCGCGGCGGCGCGGGCGTCGGCGATCGAGGACGGGTCGCTGTCGAAGCCCCAGACCTCCGCGTTCGGGTAGGCCCGGGCGACCGCTATGGTCGACCAGCCCTGTCCGCAGCCCAGATCGGCGAGGCGACCACCGGCGGCCAACCGTTCGGCCGGCATTCCAAGCGCGGGCAGCCACTCCTCGACCAGGGCTGAGGTGAACGCCGGCCGGTTGATGCCGCCCTGTCCGGCCCGGAACTCCGGCCCGTAGCGGGCGTACGGAACTCCGCCTCCCGTCCGGTAGGCGGCGGCCACCTCGTCCAGGACCGAGGCGACGCCGACGACCATCCGGGCCAGCGGGGCGAGGTGGTCCAAGGCGACCGGGTCACCGACGACACCAACGTGACTTTCCGGCAGCGTGTAACGGCGGGTTTGGGCGTCGGCGCGCACGTCGTCGACCTCGAGGACGCCGGCGACGGCCTGCTGTTCCAGCCACTCCTGGGCGTAGCGCAGAGCAATGCCGGCGTGGTCGGCGAGTTCGGCCATCGTGCAGCCGGGCCGCTCGTGCAGGGCTGCGTACAGCCCGAGCCGAGTGCCCAGGTAGATCCCGAACAGTTCCAGGGCGCCGGTGGTCGCCGCCAGGACCCGCTGCTCGAGGGTCGGGGTCGTGATGGTGGTCAGGGCCGCGGAGCGCGGAGCGCGACAGACGGACTCGGTCATGAGTGGTCCTTTCGAGGGTGGTTGTGCTGTTACCTCTCGACGCGCAAGGGCGGACCTCCCGATGGAAGGCCTGACCTTCCGCAGGTGGAAGTGACAACACACCCACCACCGAAGGACGCCCACCATGACCAGCACCACGATCCAGGGCCGGGTCGTCGCGGACGGCATCCCCGGTGCCGTGTTCGAGGTCGTGTCCGGTGAGGCTCACCAGCCGTTCCAGGAGAGCCCGGAAGCATTCAACCGCCGGGTCGACGCCTTCTGGCAGCAGGTCGAGGCAAACCTCCAGCAGCGGCTCCAGACGACTGCTCGCTGACCCAACAACACACGCACGACCCACCACGAGGAGAGAGAGGAGGACACCATGATCATCGCGATATTGGCCTGGTCCGGCGCCCTCCTCTCCAGCCTGCTCAGCGTTCCGCAACTGCTGCAGGCACTGCGGAGCACCCGGCTGGACGGGATCTCTTCGGCTACTTACTGGTTAGTGCTCGGGAACGCCACGGTGTGGGCCGCCTGGGCGATCCTCGCCGGGGAGTACGCCGCCGGCGTCCCGTCTCTGGTCAACGGTCCCGCGGCACTGTTGATCATCGTGCGATTGCGTCAGGCGCGTCGGCCTTCGCAACCCTCGCATTTCTTGATCCCGCTTGCGGCAGATAGCGATCGAGGGCGGCCGTCGCCAGATCTATGACGCCGTCTAACGCCCCCGGCTCGGGGAAGAGGTGGGTCGCTCCGGGCACGATCTGCAGGTCAACATCTGCGCTCATTTCCATCGCCGCTTCCCGGTTCAACTCGAGCACTTCGTGGTCGGCGCCGCCGACGATCAACAAAACGGGCGCGACCACCCGAGCCAGCGCAGGGCCGGCCAGGTCGGGGCGACCGCCGCGGGAGATGACCAGCCGTACCCGCTCTGGGCGATCGGCGGCCGTGACCAAGGCCGCTGCCGCACCCGTGCTCGCCCCGAAGATCGCCATCGGCAGCGGCCCGGTGTCACTCCGGCCGGCCAACCAGTCAGCCGCCCCGGTGAGCCGGCCGGCCAACGTGTCGATATCGAAGCGCAACTCCCGTGTCCGTTGATCGACCTTCTCTTCCTCGGTGGTGAGCAGGTCCAGCAGCAACGTGGCGTAGCCGGCACGTTGAAAGACTTCGGCCACCTGTCGGTTGCGTGGACTGTGCCGACTGCTGCCGCTGCCGTGCGCGAACAAGACGACGCCACGGGCGCCGGCCGGGAGGTCCAGGTCCCCGGCCAACTCCACCTTGCCGGGCGGCATTCGCTCGGAATATTCGACCACCACGTCACCTGCCATGACGCCATTCTCCTTCCGTACGGGCCCTCGCGCGCAAAACCGGGCTTCGCGCGCGAAGGTTTGCGCGCGAACGCCGGAATCGCGCGCGAAGGTGAGATTTGACGGGCGCCGAGACGGTACCGAAGGCTACTGGGAGTCCAGCCGAGGCTTCCGCTCGCCATGATCGGGGTCGCAACGTTTCGCCAACGTTGCGGCAAGAGAGCGCGCCCGCGCCGCAGCCCGTCGAGCACCGCCTCGTGGTCGACCCACGTGTCCGCCGGGAACCTCACGGCCAACTCGCCACGGCCCTCGAGCCGGCCCGGACCCAGTGCGCTTCGGAGCCGCGACAGCGGCGGCCGCAGCAACTCGTCTCCGCCGGGCGGCGACCCGTCCTCCGACCACAAGGCGGCCACCAGTTCGTCGCGGCGCACGAGCCGCTCACGGTGCAGCGTCAAAAACGCGAACAGCAGCCGTCCCTGCCGTCACGGCAGCGCAGATTCCAGCCGCTCGCCGTCCCACTCGACCCGCAGGCGACCACACAGGTGCACCCGCGCGCTCACCGGCGCATCGTAAACGGAACTCTGTCTCGACGACATCGTTGCGGCACACTTTGCCGTGATGTCGGCGAACGTCTTGAGACTGCGCGTGCTCGGTCCGGTGGGGCTCGGAGACTACGAAGAGTCTGCTGCGCTTTCGGGCCGCCTGCGGCGGCTGCTCGCCGCGCTGGTGGTGGCGGGGGGCTCGGTCGTGTCCGTGGATCGGCTGGTCGACATCGTGTGGGGGAACGACCAACCGATCGATCCCGAGGCGGCGCTGCACAGCCTGGTCGCTCGGCTACGAGGCCGTCTTCGTGACCCGGCCGGCGGCGCCCGCTCACCGTCGGTTTCGCTGGTGACCCGAAGCCCCGGTTACGCATTACGGATGCCGGACCATGCGCTCGACGCAACGCACTTCGAGAGCCTGGTGCGCGCCGCCCGCGAGCTGCTGCCGGAGCACGCGGACCAGGCGGAGGCGATCCTCACCGAAGCGCTCGGACTCTGGCGGGGATCTGCGTACGCCGAGTTCGCCGACGAGGACTTCGCCCGCCCAGAGGCCGTGCGCCTGGAGGAGTTGCGCCTTGTCACTGAGGAGGACCGCATCGAGGCCATGCTGCTCCGCGGCAACCCTGCTGCGGCGGCCGCGCAACTCGAGGCTCTCGTGGCTCGGCAGCCGCTGCGGGAGCGACCGCATCGCCAGCTGATCATCGCTCACTACCGAACGGGTCGACAGGCGGATGCCTTGGCGGTGTCTCGCGCCTTTCGGGAGCGGCTGATCGAGGAGCTCGGTCTGGATCCGTCCTCGGAGCTGCTGGGTCTGGAGGCCCAGGTGCTTCGGCAGGATCCCGAGCCTGACCTTGGATGACAAGACGCCGGCCGGCGAGTCGAGTTCGGTCCGCGATCGGACGATGACTCCTGCCCTGTCCAGGCAGTCTGTCGGTGCCCTGCTTGGACGGGACGAGGAGCTGGGCGACCTGTTCGAGGCGACGCAGGCCGGCCGGCTGGTGACCCTGACCGGGCCTGGAGGCGTGGGCAAGACGAGTTTGGCCCGCGAGGCGGCGAGCCGGCTGCGGACCCGCTTCGCCGACGGTCACGTCATGGTGGAGCTCGCCACGGTGACGAGCTCCGACGAGGTGACGTCGGCGGTCTCGACCGCTCTCCAGCTGCCCCCGCGCTCGGACGCGCCCCCGCGTGACCGGATTGTCGAATACCTGAGGGGTCAGCACCGCCTGCTGGTCCTGGACAACTGCGAGCACGTGATCGACGGCGCGGCGGTGCTCGCCGAGGCCGTACTGCGGAGCTGCCCCGACGTCGCAATCCTTGCCACCAGCCGGGCTCCACTCGAGCTCCCGGCGGAGCACGTCTGGGTCGTCCCCACGCTGCCGACGCCGGCGTCCGGGACCAGCAACGCGGTGACGGTGGCGGAGGCCCCGGCCGTACAACTGTTCGTCGAGCGCGCGACGGCGCGAAACCGCAGCTTCGTGCTCGACGACGGCAACGCCGCCGAGGTTGCCGAGATCAGCCGGCGCCTCGACGGCCTGCCGCTCGCTCTCGAGTTGGCGGCGGCCCGGATGGGAGCCATGACTCCGGCCGATCTGGTCAAGCGGCTGTCGTGGCGGTTCCGGCTCCTCCATGGAGGCACTCGGACTCCGGTGCGACACCGGACGCTGCGCGCCGTCGTGGACTGGTCGTACGACATGCTCGACCGCCCGACGCAGGCCGCATTCGAGGTCTTGTCGGTGTTCGCCGGCACGTTCACCCTCGAGCAGGCCGACCAGCTGCTCGCCGCGACCACCGTCGACGAGTCACCTGGGGGAGCGGAGAGCGTACTTGCGCTGGTCGATCGGTCGATGGTCGCGGTCGCCGCCCATGATCACGGCACGAGATATCTGCTGCTGGAAACCCTTCGCGCGTACGCCCGGGAACGGCTCGACGTGAGCGAGCGTGCCGTCGATGTCCTGCGGGCCCACGCCGAGATGTTTGCCGAGCTGGCCGAGGAGGCCAACCTGCACCTCTTCCAGCCCGGCCACCTGCTGGCCGTCGAACGGATCGCGGCCGCGTTCGACGAGCTGCGGGCGGCCTGGTCTTGGGCCCTCGAGAACGACCTCGAAGTGGCCATGCGGCTCGTCGGCCACTTGGGCATCTACGTCGAGCACCGGATGCCGGCCGAGGTGGCCGACTGGGCCGAACGGACGATTGCCGCGGCCGACCGCCCGGACGGGCCCGAGCGGCCAGAGATGGCCGCAGTGTTGGGGGTGGCCGGGGCGGCGGCACGCTTCGGCGGTGATCTGGGGCGAGCTCGGGCGCTGATTGAGCGAGGTCTCGACCTCGCCCCGAATCCCGTCACCGAGGGATACCTCCGCTACGTCCTCGCCGAGATCAGCCTCTTCGAGGGCGACTTCGCGCAGGTCGATGCGCTGGTCGAAAGGATCAGCACGCTCGGCCCGACGATCACGGCCGCCCCCATGGTGGAGGCCATGCTGGCGCTCTCTGCGGCTTACCGGGGTGACACAGTGACAGCCCAGGCCCAGGCCGAACAGGTGTACCAGTCCGCGCGAGGCGATTCGGAGGACCCGTTGCTGGGCTGGAAGACGTACGTCTTGGCGGAGATATCCATCGACAGCGACCCCGAGCGCGCACGCCTGTTGTTGTTCGACGCCCTCCACGAGGGCCGGCGGGTCGACGATCGCTACTTGACCGGTGTTGCCTCAGTGGCGGCGGCCGCTCTGCATAGCCGGCACGGCAGTGCCGCCGACGCCGTACCCCTCTTCTTGGAGGTCCTCGAGCACTGGCGGGCCCTCGGGGACTGGGTGCACCAGTGGACGACGATTCGCAACGTCGTCGACCTCTTGATCCGGTGCGGCCGCTTCGACGACGCCGTCCTGCTGCATGCGGCCATGTCCGCCCGGACCGACGTCTCTCCGATCTTCGGTGACGACGCCGAGCGGATGGCCAAGGCCGCCACCGTGTTGGAGTCGGAGCTGAGCGACGAGGTCATCGCCCGGCTCCGCGTAAGCGGAAGCCACCTCAGCGACGCCGAGGTGCTCGGCGTCGCCCGCTCAGCCCTCAGCGCGTTGGCTGCCGACGTTGACCCTGCGGCCGCCGACAGGAGGATGGCAGCGGGTTGACAGGCGACGGTTCTAGCGTTCTCAACGCACCGAACCACAACCAGGAGGATGACTGATGATCACCGACCTCACGGCCCCAGCCGCCGACATACGTACGGAGACGGCCGCGGCAGCACCGAACGATCGCGACGCCGACGCCATCGCCGAACAGCTGTTCGCCTCGGCACTGGGAGCCATGGAGACGCTCAGCGTCTACATGGGCGACCGTCTCGGCTGGTACCGCTCGCTGCGCATCGACGGCCCAGCGACACCGGGCGAGTTGGCCGAGCGAACGGCGACCTCGGCTCGGTACGCCCGCGAATGGCTCGAGCAGCAGGCCGTCGTCGGGCTGCTACGGGCGGAATCCGACGGCGACCAGCGGCGGTACACGCTGCCGGCGGGAGCGGCCGAAGTGCTCACCGACGAAGACAGCCTGTCCTACCTGGCGCCGCTGTCGCGAATGATCGGCGCGGTCGGACCGCACCTCGCCGAACTGCTCGACGCCTACCGCACCGGGGACGGTGTCAGCTGGGACGAACTCGGCGCGGACGCTCGGGAGTCGCAGGCCGACATGAACCGTCCCTGGTTCCTGCACGCGCTGCCCGACGCTCTGCGCTCGGCGCCCGAACTCGACGCCATTCTGCGTCGACGGGGTGCGCGGATCCTCGATGTCGGCTGTGGAGCCGGTTGGTCGACGATCGCGCTGGCTCAGGCCTATCCGGCTGCCGAGGTCGTCGGGGTCGACATCGACGCACCGTCGATCGAGATGGCGCGGCGCAACGCAGCCGGCCAACGCAACGCTGCGGAGCGGCTCCAGTTCCGGATCGCCGACGCCGGCACCATCGCCGGTGAGGACGAGAAGTACGACGCCGTCTTCGCCTTCGAATGCGTCCACGACATGCCGCGCCCGGTCGAGGTTCTCGACGCGGCTCGCCGGGCCGTTCGCCCGGACGGAATGGTCGTCGTCATGGACGAGGCCGTCGGTGAGGAGTTCAGCGCACCTGGTGATGATCTCGAGCGGCTGATGTACGGCTTCAGCTTGTTCGTCTGCCTCCCCGACGGCATGTCGTCCGCGCCGTCGGTCGGCACCGGCACCGTGATGCGGCCCTCGACGCTGAAGCGGTACGCAGTCGACGCCGGCTTCGCCGGAATCGACATCTTGCCGATCAGCGACTTCGGGTTCTTCCGGTTCTACTCGCTGCACTGAGGCGGCAGCTACGAGGTGCTGTGAGGATGGCGGGGTGGGGACCTCGTGACGCGATACATCGTGGTGGGCGCCGGCGCAATCGGTGGCGCGATCGGTGGTCAGTTAACACTCGCCGGGCGAGCGGCTGTGTTGGTCGCCCGCGGCGACCACCTCGCTGCTCTGCGGGCCGACGGCCTCCGCCTGCGCTCTCCCGACGACGACCGGATGGTACCCGTGCCCGCGGTCGGTGGCCCGGAGGACCTCACGCTCGCGCCTGATGACGTCTTGGTGCTCACCGTCAAGACCCACCACGTGTCCGACTTGTTGCCGGCGTGGGCGGACGCACCGGTGGTCCGGCACGGCCGCCCGGTCGGCACGGTCGGTGACCTGTTGCCGATCCTGGTGGCGATGAACGGTGTGACGGCCGAACGGACGGCGTTGCGCTATGTCGCTCGCGTGTTCGGGGTGTGCGTCTGGATGCCGGCGGTCCACCTCACGCCGGGGGAGGTCATCGTCCGCGCGACCCCGCAGCCCGGCATGTTCCATATCGGCCGAGTACCGGCACTGCGGCACGACGGCGCAACGGGCGGGATCGGCGCGACCCAGCGGAGCGACGACGAGCTGCTGCAAACCATCGGCACGGACTGGGAGGCCGCCGACCTCGCTGTCCGGCTCCCCGACGACGTGATGGCCTGGAAGTACCGCAAGCTGCTGAGCAACCTGGGCAACGCCGTGCAGGCGCTGGTCGGCAGCAACGGGGACACGCGACCGATCGCCGATGCCCTGCAGGTCGAGGGCCGCGCCGTCTTGGAATCCGCGGGGATCGCGTACACCGGAGACGACGAGGAGGACGCCGCCCGAGCCGAGACCTCCCCGGTCCGTCCCGTACCGGGGGCTCCCTCTGACCTCGGCGGATCCACCTGGCAGTCGCTCACCCGCGGTGCGACCCGGCTGGAGTCCGACTACCTCAACGGCGAGATCGTCCTGCTCGCCCGGCAGCACGGTCTCGACGCCCCGCTGAACGCCGCCGTGGCCGCCGCCGCTCGCGCCGCCGCCCGGCGGGGCGCCCGTCCCGGGGATGTCTCGGCCGCCCACCTCGCCCGGGTCCTCGGCCTCGATTCCTGAGCAGCGCCCCACGGGACTTCGCCCCAGCCCGACGAGGCGTCGCCGGTCGCACGCAATGGGTTGCGCGCGACGGGAGGGTTGTCCTTCAGGCCGGTGGGTGTGGCTGCCGGCCGAAGGCCACGACTCCGATGCCGAGGGCAACGGTCACCACGATGCGTACCCAGAAGAAGCCAGGCTCGAGAAGGGTCTCGGTCGCATTGAACGATGAGTGCAGCAGGCCGACGACCAGCAGGCTCCGTCCACTCCACCCATCGACACCCGCGATCAACAACCGGACCCCGACCGCCACACCAACGAGGTACAGCAGGTTCGTCACCACGTCGCTCGCGCTGTGGGCGCCCCCGAAAGCGAGGGGGATGTGGAGGCCGGCGAAGAAGACCGCCGTGATCAGGCTGCCTCCGACCACTCCCCACCGGGAGGCGGCGCGGCGTTGGAAGAATCCGGTCCAGGCCATCTCCTCCCAGATGTTGATGATGAGCGCTCCGATGATCAGGTCCGCGGTGTAGGACGCCAGACGGCTCCAGGTCAGCGGCTGGGCACCGCCCAGAGCCGCGCCGATGGCCCAGGTCACGGTCGGCAGACCGAAAGCGGCGAGGAGCAGCCACCACCATCGGCTCGGCAGTCGTACGCAGTCGCGCAGCAGCGCGCGGACGCCGGCACGTCCTGCTTGCCGATGGGTGAGGACGAGGGCCGGGAGGGCCAGGGCGAACAGCACGGCGGCGAAGATGAACGGCGCGTCCGGCTGGATGAGGGTCGAGAGGGCCATCAGCGGCCAGCCGACTCCCAGCGCGACGGCGACGAAGATCATCAGCTGTCGCGGGAAGCGGGACCGGTCCGGAGTCCACCGTGGAGTCGGCGAGCGCGGACGAACGGGTCGGTGAACATCTGGGACATGGTCTGACTCCTTGGGTGGGTGCGACGGGGTCGGGTCAGCGGAGCACCAGCGTGAGCAGCAGCGCGGTGAAGACGACCGTCTGGACGCTGTGCACGCAGATACCGATCAGCGCACTCCGGTATCGGCTGGCCGGGAAGGAGATGAAGAACGTGTCGAGCAGGTTGGCGGGGATCGACCAGGGCAGGTGCAGGTGGTAGACGCCGAAGAGGACACCGTTGACCAACCAGTCCCATCGCCCGAAGGCGCCTCGCATGCGGGGCAGCAGCAGGCCGCGGAAGAGGAGCTCCTCACCGAGCACGGTGTTGAAGATCATCATCGTGACGATCAGGGCGAACCACAGCCAGTTTCCGGAGAAGAAGTCCTGGCCGGCGACCGACTGCAGGAACAGGCCCTGATCTCGGTGCACGGGTGCGGGAATCTTCGGCAGCTCTTCCTTGGCCGCCACCGCGAGGACGAGGGGGACGAGCAGCCACCAGAGACGGCCGCCCCGGCGCCCGGTGCGCGGGCTGCGAGGCGCCCGGAGCCAGAGGGCGTCCTTCACTATCGACCAGCGGAGCGAGCCCTGCTCGCGGCGGATGGTCACCACGACCAAGACGAACTGCCAGATCATGCCGACGGTCAGGCTGAGCAGGATGGCCTGCGGCCATGCGCTCGGACCCTCGAAGACCCCGGCCAGCGCGGGAGCGACGATCCAGGCCAGCGCAGCCATCGGCAAAGCAGCCGCGGCCCAGGTGCCGAGGATTCGACGCCGGGAGTACTGCGGGATCGGGAGCTCCACGGCAGGGGCGGGAGCCGGTGCGGTCGAGGGAGCCCCTCGACCAGAGGTGGCGGGTTGGTGCGCGTTGGTTGACGTAGTCATGGCCATGACGCTAGGAGCGGCGGTGGGGCGCGCGCGTCGTCGAAAGGCCGCGACCGTGCTCCGACCATCGGGCGAACGACAGTCCTACCTTGTGAGGACGCGGCGGAGTCTTCGTGCTCGCTACGGTGGCCTGGTGAGCCGGTTGCGAGCGCTTTCTCGCCGCCCGTGGCGTGGATGCAGTGATCGTGATCATCGCGCTCGCCGGAACCGTCGGTACGTTGGTCCGGCCCGACCGCGACCGGCCGGACAACGATCTTGTGGTCGGCCTCGAGGCGGTCGCGGTCGGCGTGATGATCCTCGGCCTGCTACTGCGTCGCCGGGCGCCGTTCGTCGTGCCGGCGGGCACCTGGCTGGTCAGTGCCGGACTGTCCTTCCTGGACGGTCGCTTGATCGTTGGTCAAGCGCCGATCTCCATCGCGGGCATGATCGCCGCGAGTGCTGCTGGGCAACCTGGGCGAGGCGCGCAAGGCACGCGCTGGGTTGGTCATCGTCGTCGCGTGTGCGACGACCGTCGTGTACAACGACCCGACACATTCGGTCGGCAGTCTGTTCTTCGTGCCGGTGCTCTTCGCGCGTCGGCTGGCTCGTGGGGTTCGCCCTCCACGAGCGCATCGAACAGACCGAGGCCGCCGAGCAGCGCGCGGCCCAGGCCGAGCGCGAGCGGGAGAACGCCGCCCGGCTCGCCGTTGCCGAGGAACGCGCTCGCATCGCCCGGGAGCTGCACGACGTCGTCGCCCATGCCGTCAGCGTGATGGTGCTCCAGGTCGGGGCAGTCCGCCATCGGATGCCCGAGGGTGCGGCCGACCGAGAGGCCCTGCACAACGTCGAACACGCCGGCCGGACCGCGCTAGCCGAGATGCGGAGACTGCTGGGGGCGATGCGCCGCGACGACGGCGAGCTGGATCTCACCCCGCAACCCGGGCTGGACGTGCTCCCCGCGCTGATCGAGGACGTCCGCGCCGCCGGCCTCGATGTGCGACTTCAGATCGACGGTGAACCGCGGGCGCTCTCCCGAGGCCTTGACCTGTCGGCCTACCGCATCCTGCAGGAAGGCCTGACCAACGTGCTCAAGCATGCGCAGGCGCGGGTCGCGTACGTGCGGGTCCACTACGACGTCACCCAGCTCGAGCTCGAGGTCCGCGATGACGGCCGAGGCCCGACCACGTCCGACGGCTTCGGCCATGGACTGGTCGGAATCGGTGAGCGGGTCAAGATCTACGGCGGCGAGCTGGCCGCCGACGGGACCGACGCCGGCGGCTTTGCCCTGAAGGTATGGCTACCTCTGGACGGACGGTGAGCCAGTGCCCATCAAGACCCTTGTCGTCGACGACCAGTCGATGGTGCGCGCCGGCCTGCGCATGCTGCTCGCCGAGGAACCCGACATCGATGTGGTCGCCGAGGCGAGCAACGGCTTCGAGGCGATCGCGCAGGTCACGCGCTACCGGCCAGACGTCGTGCTCATGGACATCCGCATGCCCGGACTGGACGGCCTCGAGGCGACCCGGCGGATTCTTGCCGGCGATGACACCGTCAAGGTGTTGATCTTGACCACCTTCGACCTCGATGACTACGTGTACGAAGCGTTGCGGGCCGGGGCGAGCGGGTTCGTGCTCAAAGACGATCCGCCCGAGCAGCTCATCGCTGCCGTACGGACCATCGCCGACGGCGACGCGTTGCTCTCGCCCTCGGTGACCCGCAAGGTCATCGCGCACTTCGCGCGGCGACAGCGACGTCGACCGCCGTCGGCCCTGGACAGTTTGACCGCCCGCGAGATGGACGTCTTCCGCCTCATCGCCTCCGGCCTCTCCAACGCCGAGATCGGGCGGGAGCTCTTCATCAGCGACACCACCGTCAAGACCCATGTCACGCGGCTGCTGCAGAAGCTCGAAGTTCGCGACCGGGCGCAGGCCATCGTGCTGGCCTACCAGTCCGGCCTGTTCGACGCCTGATGAAGAGTTCGGCGTCCTCGAATCCACGATTGCTTCACCACCAACGAGGTGATCTCGTACGAGGCGCTCGGGCTCACCCCGCCCGGTCCCGCCGAGCCCTGAGCCGGACCCGGGCTGGCCGAAGGCTTAAGGCGACTTCACCAGGCCGAGTTCGGTCGCTCGGTGCACCGCCGCGGTACGAGACTTCACGCCGAACTTGCCGAAGGCGGATCGCAGATGCCCCTGGACGGTCCTGGGACTCAGCACCAACTTCTCGGCGATCTCGGAGTCACTGAGCCCGTCCGCCACGAGGCGCACCACGTGCAATCTCCCGCTCGGTCAGGCCGAGGGGGAGCGGTGCCCGGCACTGTCGGAGCAATTCCTGGGCGTCGGCCTCGGCCATGGTCATGGCCAGGTCGGTGTTGAGTCGACGTCCGGCGGCGTAGTGCCAGGCCCATTCGGCGTCCCCCAGCCGGCTCTCGGCGTCGGCCCGCGGCCGGTCGAGATCCCGGCTTGGATTGAGCGTGGACATATCGCCGTGCGTCTCACACCAGGTCCGGCACGCGCCGAACAGTCGAGCGGCGCAATCGAGCCGATCCAGGGCCAGCGCCACGGTCCCGAGGCCAGCCAGGACGTCAGCGCCGTGCGTTCGGTGGAGGAAGCGCTCCTGCTCGCCGAGCGCACCCCGGTAGGCCTCGATCGCCTCGGCCCATCGAGCCTGCCGACGATAGGCATGGCCCAAGGTGACCTGGCCAACGTAGACCCCGTACGTCACGCCGAGCTCGGTCAGCTGCTGGAGTCCGTCGAGAACGAGGCGCTCGGCCTTCGGCGTCCTCCCCGACCGCAAAGAGGGCGTTACCCAGGTCGTAGGTCGACCAGGCGATGCCGAGCGGGTCGGCGATGCGCTGGCAGATGGCCAGCGCCTGGCGGACGTAGCCCGGACCGAAGGTCGGGTCGGGTCCGCGGACGATCGCCCAGCCGACGTCGCTCAGCGCCCGGGCGTAGAGCACTTCGTTCCCGAGCTTTCGGTGAAGCGCGGTCGCTTCCTCGAAGTGGCGTCGAGCGGAATCCCAGTCGCGGTGCGACATGGCCGCCCACCCCGCGGCGCTCAGGACTTCGGCTCGGGCGCTGGCCTGGGTGACCGAAGCCGAGTCCCAGGGCAGGGCCAGAGCCGCTTCGAACTCGGCCCGGTAACGTCCCGACGCCGAGGATGCGACCCAGACCTGACACCGCCGCCGTCATCCGTAAGGCTTGCTCCGCTCGACCGTGGTCATGGGCCCAGCGCAGGGCGGCGCCGGCGTTGGCCAGCTCACGGCGGGTCTCCCGCAACCACCGCTGCTCCTCGGGGGTGTCCACGTCGGCATGGGCGCGTTCGTAGAGATCCAGGAAGTACTCGAGATGCCGGGCGTGCGCGCGGTCGACCTCGTCGGGTCCGTGACGATGGAGCATCTCGACCGCGTACGTTCGTACGAGCTCGTGCATGCCGTAGCGGGCGCCCCGCTCGTTGTCGGGCAGTCGGCGGATCAACGACAGTTCGGTCAGCGACTCCAGGGTGGTCGAGGAGGTCTCGGCAACCGCTACGGCCGCTTCGCCACTGAAACCACCGACGAAGACAGAAAGCCTCGGCAGTGCTGCCCGGCATCTCGCGCTCATCGATCGCCAGGTGCTGTCCAGAACGGCGTGCATGCTGCGATGCCGGTCGCTCGGCGCTCGGGTCGCTGGAGGCCAAGAGATCGGCGCTGCGGTTGATCTCGACGAGGAGGTCGCGGGCGGACAGGGTCCGGATCCACGGCGCCGCCAGCTCGATGGCCAGCGGGAGGCCGTCGACGCGTTCGCAGACCGCGTTGACCGCCGCCACGTCGTCGGCGAGCCGGGCATATCCGGGGAGGACTCGGCGGGCGCGGTCGTAGAACAGTTCGGCCGCCTCGCTGCGCTCGCCGGTGCCCGCCTCCACGCCCATCGGCGGCACGGGGACCAGGTGTTCGTGAGGCGATCGCAGCGGCACGCGGCTGGTCGCCACGACGGCCGAGACCAGGGCATCCGGCGAGCAGTTCGTCGATCAGACCGCGACACGTCGCGGACACGTGCTCAGCGTTGTCCATGATCAGCAGCAGCTGCCGGTCGACCAGCGCGCGCGACCAGCGCCTGGGCCGGGTCGAGGTCAGACGGAGACGTGGAGCCCGAACGCTTCGGCCACGCTCGGCGCCACATCGGCGGGCTCGGTCACGGGTGAGAGGTCGACCCAGACCACGCCGTCCGCGAATCTCGGGTCAGCGTCCGGGCCCGTCAGGATCGAGGCCAGCTCGGCGGCCAGCCGGGTCTTGCCCGACCCGCCAGCTCCGACCAGAGTGATCAAGCCGGGCCGAGCCACCGACCAGCAGTCCCAGCGAGGTCGATCTCCCGCTGCCTGCCGATGAAGCGGGTGTCGAATGCAGGCGGGCTCGCCGTCAGAACCTGCTGATCGGCGGTCACGTTGGTCAGCCTAGGCAAATTTGCCGATGCGTCGTTCTCGGTCGCGTCATCACGCTGGGGTCATCCCACGGCCGCAGGGGTCGCGGATGCGCAGAAGGAGCACCACCATGACGAAGACAGCCCGAAGGCTGGCGGTCCTCGCTGGCGTCGCGGTGACGATCGCCGGCTCGGCGGTGGCGCCGAGCGTCGTCGCTGCGGACGACGGTAGGGAGCGCCAAAGCAGGCCGCATACGGTGCACGTGCGCGGCCAGCAATTCCCGATCCCCGGGACGGTCGACTACACCATGGTGGGAGACCTGGTCGGAACCTGGGAGTACAACGCGCAGGACGATCCCCTGCACGCGGCGACAACTCTGTACGCCGAGGCCGGAACCGAGATCTTCCGTGGCTGCCTCGATCGCGACCACGACGGCCAGTGCGGTCCGCGCGACCGTAGCGGCCAGATGCGCACGGTCTTTCTTTACTGGGCGAGCTTCAAGGCTGACGGCACCACGTTGATCAGGGGCGACTGCGTGCACCCGATCACTGGCGGCACCGGCGCATTCCGAGGCTCGCGCGGCGTGATCCACATGGTCGATCGGCTCGTCGACGGCGTGGTCAAGACCACCTACCGGGGCGACATCGTGTTCAACGCCGTCGACGAGCCTCCAGCACCGGACGCAGGGCCACTGGCACAGAACTCGGCGCTCGAGCGGGCGGCGTTGCCCGCAGCAGAGCGCAGGGGGTGCTGAGCGCGCTCCACAGCCGCGAGTCGCCCGTCCAGGCCGAGAAGGAGCCGACCACTGTCGGTCGGCCGACCTTCTCTAGTCTGCGGTTATGGGCGCTGTGCCGGCCGAGGAGTACTTCCGGACGCCGGCTCTGCCGTCCTATCTCACCCGGTTCGTGGGTCGGACCGCAGATCTGGCGGACCTTCGCCGACGCGTGCTGGCCGGCGTGGGGTCGGCTCCGGAGCAGCGGTTGACCGTCCTGGTTGGACTGGGCGGCGCGGGGAAAACGCGTCTGGCCGTCGAGCTCGCCGCCGGGCTCCGCCACGAGTCGACCGCTGCCGCGCGGTTCTCGGACGGGATCTGGTGGGCGGATCTGGCCCCGGTCACGAATCCCGAACTGGTTCCGCTGGCGGTCGCCGACGCCGCCCGCGTGCCCGGCCTGCCCGCCGGTGATCCGGTCGCTGCCCTGGCTCGGGCGCTCCGGCACCGGCGGGCATTGCTGCTGCTGGACAACTGCGAGCATCTGAGGATGGCCTGCTCGAACTTGCTGGCCAGGCTGCTGCCAACGTGTCCCGACCTGATAGTCGTGGCCACCAGCCGGACGCCGCTGCGGGGCGGCGTCGAGGGGAGTCGAGGGTGAAGTCGAGGGCATCGAGATAGCGCTGGCGGCGCTCGACATCACGTCCCCCGACATCGGTTCCCGGCGCAGCGAGGCCGCCGAGCTGTTCTACGACCGGGCCGGGCTGCTGCTTCCCGGCTACCGGACGACCGCCTCGGACGAGTCGGCGGTGGCGGCGATCTGTGCTCGGCTCGGCGGCCTGCCGCTGGCCATCGAACTGGCGGCACCGTGGATGCGGACGCTGTCGGCCTCCGACGTGCTCGCCCGGATCGGACACCGTCTCGATCTGCTGGCCACGTCGGGCGACCAGTTGCCCGAGCGGCACCGCGCCCTGCTCGGGGTGCTGGACGGCACGTGGTCGTGGCTGTCGACCGAGGAGCAGCTGGTACTCCGCAACCTGGGAACCTTCGTCGGCGGCTTCAGCCTGGAGGCGGCTGAGGCCGTTGCCGGCGCGAGCCTGGCCGCCCTGGCGACTCTGACCGAGCGGTCCATCATCCGGCGGGTGCCGCTGGAGGACGGCGACACCCGGTACGCGATGCACGAGATGGTGCGGCAGTACGCCGTCGACCGGCTCGCCGAGCTGCCCACGGCCGAGGAGGACCTTATCCGGTCGCGTCATATCGAGCACCTGGTGACCTGCACCGAAAGGTTCGAGGCGGCGCGGAACGGTCCCGACGAGCGCGTCTGGCTGGCCCGAATGCAACGTGAAGAGGCCAACGTCGAAGCCGCGCTGACCTGGGCCCTGGACCGCGGACCCAGCGAGGGTGCGCTCCGGCTGGTGGCCGGGATGAAGGACGTGTGGATCTACGCCGGCTCGCTGGTCCGGCACCACCAGGCCATCACGGCCGCCCTCCGTCAGCCGTGGGACCCGACGTCGCCGACAGCGGCCGCGGCGCGGGCCATCGTCGCCTATACGGCGGGGTGGTCGGAGTTCGCACGGGGGGCGAGCGACCGGGCTCGGTCGCACTTCGTCGAGTCGCTGGTCTTGAACCAGCAGATCGGCAACACCGAGCAGGAGGCGGTTTGTCTGCGGGCGCTGAACCGGATCGCGATCGAGGCGGGAGACCACTCCGCCGCCGAGCGGCTGGCCAGGCAGAGCCTGAGCATCTGCCGCCGTACCGGTGACGAGATCGGGGCGGCCTGGTCGATCGTCCACCTGGCCGACGCCGCGTACGTCCGGAACGACTACGCCGAGACGGAGCGTCGCCTGCTCGACTGCGTCGCCGAATTCCACCGGCTCGGCCTCGGCTTCGGCGAGGCGGGATCTCTCGTCAGCCTCGGCAACCTGCGGCGGAGTCAGGCGCGTTTGCCCGAGGCGCTCGACGCCTACGGTCGAAGCCTCGCCCTCGCGCGCGGATCCAACGCGACAGCTGGCGTCCGCAACCTCCTGCGCGGCGTCGCGGCGGCGGCCGCCGTGCTCGGCCGACCGGACTCCGCGGCGCAGATGTTCGGTGCGGCCGACACCTGGGACCAGACCTACGGTGGGTGGGACGAACCGATCTCCGCTCTACCTGACGCTGAACGGGCTGGGGCGCGGGCCGACCTGGGCGATCAGGCCTGGGCCATCGCGTACGGGGCCGGCGTCCGGCTCCGTCCCGACGAGACCCTCGCCGCCGCGGAGCAGGCGATCATCGAACTCCTGGAGGTTCTCGGCGCCCCGCTGCCCGCCGGTCTCACGGGCCGCGAGGCGCAGGTGGTCGCCCTGCTGGCCGAGGGGCTCAGCAACGCCGACATCGCTGCCCGGCTCGTGGTCAGCCCGCGCACCGTGGACGCCCACCTGCGGTCGATCTTTCACAAGCTGAAGGTGTCGAGCCGGACGGCGGCGGTGCACGAGGCCGGACGCCTCGGGCTACGCCCCTGATCGGCCGGCGGCGCTGAGATAGGTAGTTCTGCCGATGCCGGCGATTCGTCGGCTGAATGATCCTGCTGCCAGGACGGTCCGCACCGGAGCGGACCTCAAGGCCGGGAGACACATGATCACTACCAGAACTCACAAGGCCGCCGCCGTCGCCGCTGCGTTTGCGCTGCTGGTGCTCGGCGCATGCACCACCTCCGGAGCGGGCGGTAGTCCGCAGCCCGAGGCGCCGGCCGAGACCTCCGCCGCCAGTGCTTCGCCGGCCCTGACGCAAGTGGCGTTCGGCAAGACCCATCGCTACCCCGACGGCGTCACGCTCACGATGTCGAAGATCAGCAAACGGAAGCTGGGACCGTTCCCGAACACCGAAGACCCCGAGGCCAAGGAGGGTGATGAGTACGTCGCCTTCACCCTGGTCTTCGACAACCGCTCCAAGGAGACTGTTGAACTCACGCCGTACGTGGTGGTGCGGGTCGGCCCCAACGGGGCAGAAGCCCCCCGGGTGTACGAGGGCGAGTCGCGGGAGGCGCTCATCCTCGAAGCCGGCGACTCGACCGAGTACGACGTCGCCTGCCTGATCCCCGAGGCCGACCGCGGCACGGTGGTCCTCGAGATCATCGACACCCCGGACCCGTCCCGCAACATCGCTCTGGCCGGGTCGGTCGATTGATCAGTGCCCCGGCCGGGGTCCTCGGGGGCGTCGAAGAGGTGGACCGAAATCAGCCGTCGAGTCGGGCAGCGACGTCGGCCGGGAACCCACCGGTGGCGATCGGGCCCCAGCGGGTCGGAGTGATGCGGATCAGCGACTTGTCCTGAATGCGCATGGCCTCCCGGTACTCCGCCCAGTCGGGATGCTCGCCGGAGATGCAGCGGAAGTAGTCGACGAGGCCGTCGGCTGCCTCCGGCATATGCAGTACCTCGGCGTCGCCGTCGACCTGTACCCACGGCCCGTTCCAGTCGTCGGAGAGGACCAGCACCGTGACCCGTGCATCCCTTTCGGCGTTGCGGGTCTTCGCTCGGTCCGGATAGGTGGAGATGACGATCCGGCCGTGCGAGTCCACACCACCGGATACCGGAGAGATTTGCGGGCGCCCGTTGCGGCGGGCGGTGGCGAGCAACAGCCGATGGCGCGGACGGACGAAGTCGAGGAGCCCCGTCAAGTCGGCGGTCGTGTTGGTCGCAATCGATCGGGCCATCAAATGACCTTATGACCGAGGATGTGGCCCCGCGAGGGGCCTGCTCTTACATTGAGCTCGTGTCGACTGAACCGGACGTGCAGTGGGTGACGGTGGGCGACCTCGAGATCGCCTATGACACGACGGGCGACGAGGCTAACCCGCCGGTGCTGCTCGTCGCGGGACTCGGGGCTCAGCTGATCGGCTGGGACGACGGGTTCTGCTCTCAGCTCGTCGACCGTGGTTTGTACGTGATCCGGTTCGACAACCGCGACGTCGGCCTCTCGACTCACCTTGGCGACAGTACGCAGGAACCGGCGTATGCGCTGGTCGACCTGGCGTGCGATGCGGCGGGTCTGATCGACGCCCTCGGCCTGGTGTCGGCCCACGTGGTTGGCGCCTCGATGGGCGGGATGATTGGGCAGCTGCTCGCGATAGAGCACCCCGCGCGGGTCCGTAGCTTGACCTCGATCATGTCGACTACCGGTGGTCGCGGGGTAGGGGAGGCCAGCGACGCGGCGATGGCTGTGTTGACGGCGACGCCGGCCCGTACGCGGGAGGCTGTGCTCGATGCAGCCGTGCTGGCCAACGGTGTCGTCGGCTCGCCCTCCTATCCGATGGCGGCCGAAGACCTGCGGTCTCGGGCGGCCCGTGCCTTCGACCGCGCCTACGACCCTGCGGGATTCGCGCGCCAGCTGCAGGCCTGCCTCATCACCCCCGACCGCAGCGAGGCGTTGCGGCGGCTCGAGATGCCGGCGCTCGTCGTCCACGGCGCCGTCGACGCCCTCATCGGCGTCAGTGGCGGACGGGCCACGGCTGCGGCGATCCCGGGTGCGGAGTTGCTCGTGCTCGACGGGGTAGGCCACGAGCTGCCAGAGCCCTTGTGGCCCGACGTGGCGGACCGTATCGCCGCGTTGGTCCGACGCGTCGAACGGACGAGGGCCGGCTGAGGGCCGGGTGTTCAAGCTGGCCCAGGGTACTTCGCGTTCGAGATCTGCTCCGGCTTGCGAGCAGCGGCGAATCGGCCGGAGCATCCCAGTATTCAGGGATCGCAGAATGGTCGGGCAAGCATGAGGTCGGCGTCGACGCGGCGCAACCCGTCAAAGCCCCACGTGTTGACGCCTTCCGGGTCGACCTCGTTGTCGATGCGAGCAGCGAGATCGCGTAGCGAGCGGGCGAGCCGGGCGTACTCGAGATGGGTCGGGTCGAGTCGCGTGGCGCCGTAGGCGCGCAGGAAGCGCACGGGGTCAGGCCCGCACAAGGCGACGAACAAATCGTGCTCCCGCGGGGCCAGCCTCGCGTGACCCCAGTCGAGCAGCGCCGCGACGCGACCGTCGCGGCCGATCAGGACGTTGTGCGGGAACAGGTCGTGATGGCAGACGACGTGGGGCACGTCGATCGCGCGTGCCCGCTCGATCACCGCCTGGAGCCGGTCGACGTTGGCCAGGACCTCGCCGCGACGGTCGCCAATCCAAGGGTGGTCTTGCCGGTCGCGGAGCACCTGGATGCACCACTCGTCCATATCGGTGCGGGGCAGGACGAGGTCGGCGATCTCGTGCACGGCGCGCACCGCCTGCGCGATCGCGCCGGCGTCGTGCCACGTTCCCTGGCGGCCGTCGACGAACGGGAACAGCGCGTAGCGTCGGCCATCGAGCGCGGAGGTGTACGAGCCGTCGAGCGCTCGCTGCGCCGCGGGAACCTCGATGCCTCGAGCCGCCAGCTCAGCGGTCAATGCCAGTGCGGTGTCGCTGTCGGCTTGCTGACGCCAGAGTTTCACGAACCAACGCCCGTCGGTGAACGCAGCCGCTTCGAAGCCGCCCGGCTGCGGCCGCAGCTCGTCCACCTCGACACCGAAGGCGTCGCTGACCTGAGTCGCTGTCGGCGGGTCCACCTCGCTCCACATGGAACCCACGACACTACGGGGATCAGGCGCAGTTTGCCCTTGGCGGCACAATCGGGGCCGTGCGAGCCATGTTTCCCAACAGCCGAGGCGGCCCGGGTCGATGAGCTTCGACGACCTCGTCGACCGGATGCTGACGGACCCTTGGGTGCTCGGTGTCATCCTCGCCGGCTTCCAGTCCGGCGACTGCTGATCGACCTGGAGCAAGTCGCCCGCACCGCCGGTCACGGCGACGTGCTCGACTCGTGGGGCGAGGACCTGGCCCTCATGCGGGGAAGTGGACTTTGAGCGGTCGCAGCCTGCCTCGGCCGAGCTGTACTGACCGAAAGGCTGAGCTGAGACAAACCGCGAAGCTTCACGCCTCGGTGGTGACATCCGTTGGTTCGCTGGCCACCATGGTGATGCAGGCGATCTTGCCTTCCACGAGCGTGAGGATGTCGATCACTCGGAGCGAGACGCGGCGACCGCTCGGGGGCAATTCCCCCGTCGCCGTCAAGAGCGGGCCCGTGTGGCGGCCGTCCAGCTGAAACGCGACGGCCACCTTGGATCCGCTCTCGCAGATGTCGAGCACAGTCCGCTCGATGTCGCTCAGTGCCTCGCGCAGCTTGCGCGCCCGCTCGACCAGGTCGTCGACGTCGAGGTGATTACCGTTGACGACGACCTGGTCGCAGTAGAACGCGCGGAACTCCTCCCGTGCGATCGCTGGGTCGTCAGAGGGCCTCGACCACAGATCGAGCAGCGCATCGACGGAGAACGTCATGACTGGTTGGCGGCAAGAGTGCGGCGAGGGAGGAATCGCCTCCAGCTGAAGCTCGATCGCCGCCTCGGAGCCTCAGCAGGCATGCGCTCGGTCAGCGCCTGCATGATCACGTAATGCTCTGCGGCGGCTCGGCTCAGGTAACGGTCTCGTTCGACCGACCAGAGAATGTGTTGGTACGGCATGGGACTTCCTTTCGATCGTGGATGACGGCCCGGGTGTCTCCTCGGGCTCACCGTCAACGATGCCGTTCCGCCGCTCGGAAGACTTGGCGAACGCATGGAGAGCGGATGGAGAAAGCCCGACGGGGCCGGCTCGAGCGTCTCCTCGACCTCTCCGTGGTCCGCGAAGATCTTCGCGGTCACCCGGGCCCTCCCCAGCTTCCCGGGCGGGTCGACTCATCGCGATTCTTGCTCGCGACCTGTTGACCTGACTCGGACCGACCCGATCGCCGGTCCGACCTCGTACGTCGGCTCGCGATCACCCACCGCAGCAGTCACCCCAGTCACCACAACGCCCGAACCGGACAGGAGATCACGCACCACCGAACTGACCCAGATCCGGCCTGCGGGTGCTGCTTCGGCCAGCTTCGACGCCGTGGCGATGCTCGATCCGCCCAGGACGGGCGCCTGCCGGTCGAGCTCGGCGACGTGCACCCCAGCCGACGCATCCAGGCCGGCTGGGACGCGCTGAGCGGTCCGAACCGCGGTGGCTGGACCATCGAAGAGCACCAAGTGCCGGTCCCCGACTCCGTGGCGCCGGCTGCCGCCTTGATCACTCAAGTGATCAGCCAGCGCTGCGGCGTCGGGGCCGGCGAGGGCCACGACCGCGGCCAGCGCCAACGTGGTGACCGCCGTGCGCGGCCGGTCGGCCAGGAAGGCTTCGATTGGATCGAGGATCTGATCCGGCTCGCCGGCCACGAAATGATCATCGCCGTCCAGCTCGATCAACCGGGCCCCGGCGATGTGCTGAGCCAGGTAGCGCCCCTCCTCGACCCGGACGAGCCGGTCACCGCGCCGATGCACGACCAGCGTGGGAACCCGGACGGCCGGCAGTGCGTCCCGTACGTCCACCATGGCGTTCATCCGCATCAACGCCCCCACGGTGGTCGGTGTGGCGGCCGCACGGCAGCGGCGGGCCCACCACCGCGTCATCGCCGCGTCCGCGGAGGGGCAGCGGAACAGCATGTCGCTTTCCCAGTCCCATTCCTGAACCAGCTGGTCGGCGTAGGCGAAGTGTTCGGCTTCGGTTCGCGCCCACGGATAGTCCTCGGCGCGGGTGCGTTTCACCGACGCCCCGTACAAGATCAATCCAGCCACTCGCTCGGGATGGGTGGCGGCGAACAGGGTCGCCATCGGACCGCCCTCCGAGTAGCCCAGGAGATACGCCCGTTGTGACTCGGCTGCATCCATCACGGCCAGCACGTCGTGAATGCGGGTCTCCAGGTCAGGTAGATCCAGCGGCCGGTCCGACATGCCGGTGCCCCGTTTGTCGAAGCGGATCAGCCGACCCAGCGAGCCCAGCCGATTCAGGAAGTGAGCATGCCGCGGGTCACCCCAGTCCTGCTCCAGGTGAGAGATGAAGCCGGCGACCAGGACGATGTCGACGTCGCCGCCTCCCGTCACCTGGTAGGCGATGGCCAGGCCGTCGCTCTGGGTGTAGCGAACCGCCGATCCGTCCTCGTCGGCTTGATCGACGCTGGACGGGATCGGCTCACCTCGGCTGCTGCCGTCGGAAGCGGTGTCGAGCACGGGGGCGACGAAGTGATACCCCCGCCCGTGCACGGTACGGATCAGCAACTGAGCCTCTCCGCTGTCACCGATTGCCCGACGGGCCTGCTTGATGCGGCTGGTCACCGCCGACTCCGAGACGAAACGCCCGCCCCAGACCTGGTCCATCAGTTCCTCTTTGGGCACCACCCGCTCCCGGTGCTGCACCAGATAGGTCAAGACGTCGAAGGCCTGCGGCTCCAGCGGAACTCGACGACCAGCTCGGCGGAGCTCGTACGTCGTCGTGTCCAGTTCGACTTCGCCAAAGCTGTAGGCCACCACCTGAGCATCCCACGCACGGAGCATCCGTCCGACGTTCTCCACTCGTTCTTCAGCTTGTCGTCATGTCTCGGATCCGGGCGGGGGAGCAGAGTCGAATCGCCGGACTTCCGGTCGGAACAGAGGGAAATCCATGTCGTACGCGCACGGAGGCTCTTGCTATATTCGGCGCTGTGACAGTCAGTTCCTGATCTCCTGCGCCGCGCATCAGCCGCCGGCGCTCGTCACTGATCCTCGGAGCCTGTCCTCATGATTCGCCCATTGTTGCGCGGCCGGCGCGACGCCGACGCCGCCAAGACCTTCTACGTGATCACCGCGGTTTCCACGCTGTGCTTCTCGCTGAGCTTCACCCTCAACATCGTCTACATGGCGACCACCGTGGGGCTGAACGTCTTCGAGCTGGTGCTGGTCGGCACCGTGCTCGAGCTCACCTGCTTTCTGCTCGAGGTGCCGACCGGCGTCGTCGCCGACCTCTACAGCCGGCGGCTGTCGGTGCTGATCGGCCTGGTCTTGATCGGGATCGGGCTGTTCCTGCAGGGGGCGATTCCTCTCTTCGGCGCAATCCTCGTCGCGCAGGTGCTGTGGGGTGCCGGAACGACGTTCACCTCCGGGGCCACCGAGGCCTGGATCGCCGACGAGGTGGGGGAGGAGCGGCTGGATCACGTCTTCACCCGCAACCAGCAGATCCACCTGGCCGCCGCGATCGTCGGCATCTGTGGCGCGGGCGCGCTCGCCCTGATCGACATCCGGCTTCCGATGCTCTGCTCGGGCATCGGATTCCTCCTGCTGGCGGTGGTGCTGTGGCGCGTGATGCCGGAGCGCAATTTCCAGCCGACCCCCCGGGAGGACCGGACCACGGTTGCCCATTTGGTGGCGACGGCCCGGGAGGGCTTGGCGTTGGCTCGGCGGCGGCGAGTGGTGCGGTCGATCTTGCTGGTGACCCTCTTCGTGGGCCTGTCGAGCGAGGCGTTCGACCGGCTTTGGCAGCTACGACTTCTGCAGCAGTATTCGTTGCCGTCCTGGGGTGGGACCGAGCCCTACGTGTTGTTCGCGCTGATCGAACTCGCCGGCGTGTTCATCGCGCTGGTGTGTTCGCTCGTGATCAGCCGGCTCGGTGCCGAGAAGCTCAACGCTGCCCATCCCCACCGGGTGCTGGCGGTGCTGGCCGCGGTGCAGGTCGCCGGCATCGCGACGTTGGCACTCACCGGCTGGCTCGGGCTGGCCCTGGCCGCGGTGTGGCTCAAGGCCGCGGCGATGGCCCTGGCGGCCCCGGTGAGTGCGGCCTGGATGAACCGCAACCTCGAGCCCGGCGTCCGGGCGACGGTCCTGTCCTTCCAGAGCCAGGCCAACGCCTTGGGCCAGGTCGCCGGCGGGCCACCGTTGGGGGTGCTGGGTCAGCGCACCTCGGTGTCGGTGGCCCTGTTGGGCTCGGCGGCACTGCTGCTGCCGACCGTCGGCATCTTCGCCCGGCTGAAGCCCGACCAGATCGCCCGACCCGAACCGGCGGACCCGACCGAGCTGCTGGAGCAGCGGCCCCACCGGCTGATTCCTCGCGATTCCCATCGCGAAGAAGGGCGAGGCGATGTCTGACGGCATCCTGAACCTCGGCATCCTGGCCCACGTCGACGCCGGAAAGACCACGCTCACCGAGCGACTGCTGCAAACCGCCGGCGTGATCGACTCGGTCGGCAGTGTCGACGCGGGCACGACGCAGACCGACTCGCTGGCTCTCGAACGCCAACGCGGCATCACCATCCGCGCCGCGGTGGCGGCCTTCACGGTCGACGACGTCCGCGTCAACCTGATCGACACCCCGGGACACCCGGACTTCATCGCCGAGGTCGAACGCTCGTTGGCCGTACTGGACGGTGCCGTGCTGGTCGTCTCGGCGGTCGAGGGCGTACAGGCGCAGACCGTGGTGTTGATGCGGGCCTTGCGTCGGCTGTGCGTACCGACAGTGATCTTCGTGAACAAGTTCGACCGCGTCGGCGCTGATCCGGATCGGGTGCTGGCCGCCATCCGGTCACGGCTCAGTCCCCACGTCATCGCGATGGGGGAGACGCGCGACGCGGGCCGGCGCGACGCGTCGTTCGTCCCCTTTGCCACCGACCGGCATGAGTTCGTCGACGCCTTGGTCAACGTCTTGGTGGAGCAGGACGAGCAATTGCTGACGGCAGTCGTCGACGATGATCTTCGGTACGGGTGTCCGGATGATCTTCGGATCCGGCTGGCCGCACAGACAAAGGCGGCGCAGGTGCATCCGGTGTTCTTCGGCTCCGCCGTCACGAGCGCCGGGATCGCCGCCCTGATGCATCAGCTGCCGATCTTGCTTCCCGCGGCCGGGGGTGACCCGCGTGGGCCGACGTGGGGTTCGGTGTTCAAGGTGGAAAGGGAGAGCACCGGCGAGAAGATCGCCTATGTCCGGCTGCGTTCCGGCACGTTGGGGGTCCGGGAGCGATTGGCCATCGGCGGCGACCGTACGGCCGTCGTCACCAAGGTGTTGGTCTTCGAAGGGGGCGGCATTGTCGAGCGACCGACGGTGACCGCAGGACAGATCGCGAAGTTGTCCGGGCTCCGCGACGTCCGGGTGGGAGACGTCATCGGCAATGCCCTGCGGCCGGCCGGCTCCGCCGTCTTCGCCCCGCCCACGTTGCAGACCGCGGTGCTGGCCCGCAACCCCGCCCAGAAAGGGGCGCTGCACAGCGCGCTGATCCAGCTGGCGGAACAGGATCCCCTCATCAACGTGCGCCAGGACGATGCCCGACACGGACTGTTCGTCTCGCTCTATGGCGAGGTCCAGAAGGAAGTGCTCGAGCACACCTTGGCGGCCGACTTCGGCATCGGGATCGACTTCCGCGAGACCAGCGTCATCTGCACCGAGCGCGTCACCGGCACCGGCCAAGCCCTGATCCGGCTCGGCGACCCGGCTAACCCGTACCAGGTGACCATGGGTCTGCGGATCGAGCCGGCGCCCGTCGGCAGCGGCGTCGTCTTCCGCCGGGCCGTCGAGGTCGGCACCATCCCGTTGTACGTCTACAAGACCGTCGAGGCCTTCGATGCCGCGATGACCGACTACCTCCGGGCTGCCCTGCGCCGAGGTGTCCACGGCTGGGAGATCGCCGACTGTTCCGTGGCCTTGATCGAATCCGGCTACACCTCGCCCGGCACCACCGCCGCTGACCTGCGCAAGCTCACGCCCTTCGTCGTGCGGGCGGCGCTGGCCGAGGCGGGCACGATCGTCTGCGAGCCCATCCAACGCTTCCGCCTGGACGGCCCCGCCGACACCCTCTCCGCCGTCCTGGGCTTACTGGCCCGCCACCGCGGGCTCCCGCAACCCCCGTCCGTCTCCGGCGCCTGGTTCAGCGTCGACGGCGACATTCCTGCCGCCGAGGTGCACCGGGTGCAGCGTCAACTGCACGCCGCCACCCACGGCGAAGGGGTACTGGAGGTGCACTTCGACCGGTACGAGCCCAGGGGAAGGTAGATCTGGTCCCGCGTCGCGGATGATCTTGCCGAGGCCTGTGGCATTCTCGGACGGTGGCGTACACATTCGGCAACCTCGAGCTCACCGAACGGAGTGGGTAAGTTCACGCACCAACATGGTGCACGGATTTACCCAATCTCGAAGTCGTCGTGATCGCTAGGTCAACAGGTCGAGCGCGAGGATGGCGATCAGGCCGACTACCACGGTGATGCTCAGGTTGCGGAACCGGTACGCAACCAGGGCTACGACGCCCATTACGGCGACGCCGAGGACACTCCCGGTCAGGTCGGCCGCGGTGATGACGCTGGTCAGTTCGACGGCCGCGATCGCCGCGAGGACGGCTGGGGCGAGGTAGATGAGTCCGCCTTGCACCTGTGCGGGTAGCCGGTCGGCGGGCATCAAGAGGACGAAGGTGATGCGGAACAGCCAGCAGGCAACAGCGATGGCAGCGAGGACGATGACTTCACTCATGGCGGCTCACCACCAGGGCTGCGGCGACACCGGCGACGGTTCCCGCGATGATGCCGGCGGCTGGTAGCGCCAGCGAGGTGACGGCGGCGACAGTGCCGCCGACGAGGGCGGCCACCAGCGCCGGCTTGTCTATCAGCCGGGGCACGAGCAGTCCGATGAACAGGGCGGTGCCGACGAGACTGAGATGCGGCAGCGGTGGCATGACCGGCGCGATGAGAATCCCGGCGCCGATCGAGGCGGTCCAAACGACGAGGACAGAGCCTCCGAGCCAGAGCCAGTAGCGCCGGAAGACGGCGCCGTGCAGCGTCGGGCGGTTGAGGGACATCAGGTAGGTCTGATCGATGATGAAGTGTGGAGCCAGCCACCGGAAGAGTCGGGGGTGGCCGCGGAACCGACCACCGAGCGCGGCGCTGTACAGCAGGAGCCGCGCGTTTACGACGGCGGCGGTGAGAAAGACGGGCAGCAGGCCCAGGCCGCGGTCGAGCAGGGTGACGGTGGCGAGTTGGGCGCTGCCTCCGTAGATGGCCGGGCCGCCGATCAATTCGGCCAAGGGGTTCGCGCCGGTGGTGACGACGGTGACGCCGAGCATGGCGCCGAATGCGACCATGCCGGGCAGGACGGCCCAGCTGTCGGCCAGCGCCCAGCGTCGGGGCTGGTCGGCCATGGAGGCTGAGCGGGCGGCGCGATCGTCGGCGCGATCTTTCGTGCGGGATTGTTCTGCGACGCAGGCGTGGCCCATGTCTTTCCCTTCGAGAGTGGGTGATCGGGGTGATGCTTCGAAGTGGCCCGGCCGCGGGGACCGGGCCACCGTCGTGTTTGAGGCCCGGCGTCAGGTTGCGTCGACCGTGATGTCGATGGCGGTGCCGTTGGTCAACATGTCCCAGACGGCCGAGCGCTGCCGGGACCGCTCGACCAGGCCGGTCAGCGTCTCCGGGCTGGCGTCGCCCGTGATCGCAAAGGCGATCTTGATGCCGGAGTAGCCGTTGCGGACCTCGGGATTCAGGCCCAAGATGCCAAGGAGGTCGATGTCTCCGGTGACGGTGGAGCTCACCGAGGTAAGGTGCACGCCGCGCGCGGCGGCGATGTTGACCAGGCCGGCGGTCAGGCAGGCGGCCAGGGCGTGGAGCAGGAACTCCACGGGGGTGGGGCCCTCGTCGGAGCCGGTCAGCACCGGCGGATGGTCGGCGTGGTAAGTGAAGCCGCCGTTGCGATTCATCTCCTGGCCGGCTCCGTAGTAGCCGTCGATCGTGCTGACGTTGTGGGTTCCGCTGATCCAGGTGTTGGTGGCCCGGAACTGGAACTTCGCCAACTCGGTGTGCGCCTTCACGGCGTCGAGGGTGGTGAACAACGCCGAGGTATCGACCCCGTTGCGGGTCGCGGGCGCGGTCGTGGTGGACATGTGCTTCTCCTTCGTGGTTGTCGACGGAGCCGGTCGGCCCGCCGTAGGGATGGACGGCTGATCAGGGGAGGGGAGTGGGGGGACGAGGACAGTCACGTCGTCGCCATCAGGGCACGAGAGCCGGGTTGGTGCCAAGAGCGGGGAGTGCGGCGAGGAGCAGCGCTTCGCGCTCGATCGCGTCGCTCAGGTGCTTCTGCAGGGCTATGAACTGGCCGGCCCCGGGGAAGCGCGCCAGCGCCTGGGTGATGGCGAAGATGTCGTGCAGGGCGACGGCCCGAGCACGGTCGTACTCCTGGCCGGCCACCGACCACGGCACGTGCTGGGTGAGGTGGCGGTCGATGGCCCGGGCCACGAACTCGGCGTCGCGGAAAGCGTCGCTGATGCCGTGGCCGGTGATCGGATCGCGGTGATAGCCGGCGTCACCGACCAGAGCCCATCCTGGCCCCGTAGGGCGACGGATCTGGTTGGGCAGGTTCACCGCCCCGCGGACCGGCGCCGTGATGTCGGTCGCCCGCAGTCGCGCCCCGAGGTTGGGCGTCGCGTCCGCGATCAGAGACCACAACACGGCGGCCTTGCCGCGGCCGGCCCGCAGCAGCGGCTGCAAGGCGTCGTCGGCAGCGCACAGCCAGATGCACGCTTCGTCGTCGTGGGTAGGGAACACCCCGACCAGAGCTCGAGCAGCGACGTGAAACTCGAAGCCGGCGGTATCCAGCCCCTGTACGTAGGTGTAGAAGGTTCCGCTCGGGGAGGTGGCCCAGGTCCGCCGAGCCGCGTCCACCTCGCCGGCGACGCTGGACCGCAGGCCGTCGGCTCCCACCACAAGCCGGGCGCTCAGCGGCCGCTCTCCGCCTGCTCGGTCGCGGATCGTCAGCCCGGACACCTGACCGGAGGGGTGCCGGGTCAGCCGGCCGACTGTGGCCGGTGCGTAGACGGTGGCTCCGGCGGCTGCGGCCGCCTCCCGGAGCAGCGTGTCCAGCACGTACCGACGCGGGGCGATCAATAGGTCGACGCCGGCGGTCGGCTTGACCGCACGGTGGGTCAGGTCTCCGCCGGTGCCGAAGCCGACCGTACGGATCGCGGGTGCGCCCGTGGCCAGGAGTGGCTCGAGCAGGCCCCACCGGGACAGTTGCACGACACCGGAGCGGGCGATCGCGTGTGTGGACAAGGTGTCGCTGGGCAGCACGCTGCGGTCGATCAGCGCTACGTCGTGGCCCATCCGGGCCAGCAGGAGGGCCGTCGCCGACCCGGCGCAGCGCGCGCCCGCGACCACCACGTCATGGCTGAGCCTGGCGGACATCGGTTCTCCTTTGGTCGAGCCGGTGATACACCGGCGTCTACGACCTTGCCGGGCGCAGCACGGGCAACCTTGGAGACGATGTGCCGAGGAGGTGGAGAACCTGCGGAGAACGGCATCTCGGGCTGAGCGAACATGGATCAGCTCTGATGGGCTAGCACCTGAGGCGTAGGAGGTTTCGCGATGACCCATTCCCACACCCATCGGATCGAGCTGACCGACGCGACCGTCCGCGAGTGGGACGCTCGAGTGTTGTTCGCGGACCGCGAGCAGGGGATCGTGCTCGACCGGTCGGCCTTCTACCCCGGCGGGGGCGGCCAGCCGCCCGATGCCGGCGTGCTGCTCTGGGGTGGCGTGCAGACCCGCATCGTGGGGGCGCGCCTGCACACCGACGACGTCCAACTGATCCCGCACGAGGACGACCCGCTACCGGTGGTGGGCGAGGCCGTCCGTGGTGCGCTCGACGACGTCCGGCGCAGCACGTTGATGCGCACCCACTCGGCCATGCACGTCTTGTCGGCGATCGTGTACCGGGACTTCGCCGCCAAAGTCACCGGCTCGGCGATGGATCCGGGGATCGGCCGCATGGACTTCAACCTGGCCGAGCTCCCGGCGGACTTCAAGCAGGCCGTCGAGGAAGCCTGCAACGCCGCCATCGAAGCCGACCACCGGGTCGAGGTGAGGTTCGTGCCCATGACCGAGATCGGTTCTCTGGTGGAGCTGAGTCGGGCGGAGGAGGTCCGGTTGCCGGCCGGGCTCTCCGAGGTCCGCATCGTCGATCTGGTCGGCTTGGACACCCAGGCCGACGGCGGCACCCACGTGGCCTCCACCCGACAGATCGGCGCGATGCGGGTGATCAAGACCGAGAACAAGGGCAAGGGTTTCCGGCGGGTCCGCTTCAGCCTGACCTGACTACGCGCCGGTTCGGTCCAGATTGACGCCGTCGAGATCTGGCTCAGTCCAGCGCCAGGCCGACCAACTCGTCCACACGGACCATGGCCTGGTCGGGTTCAAGGCTGCTCCCTCGCTCGTACGCCGCCGTCAACCCCTGCTCGTCGATCGCCCGCCTGATCTCGGTCGAGAAGTGCCGGGTCTCGACCGGGTCCATCGCCTCCGGGGCGAAACCGATCCGTTGGCCCTGGTCGTGGGCGATGCCGACGAGCTCGGCGCGCTGCTCGGCCCAACCGAGCTGAAGGAGCACGAAGGCTCCGCTGATGATGCCGACGAGCCAGGACGTGAGGTCTCGGTCGCGAGCCGAGTCAGCGATGACGCGGGCCAGCCCGGCCACCGTCGGCCGGGAGAAGTCTCCGCGAGCGATCCTGGCCTTGCACATGATCCACAAGGATGCGACCGCGCCCCAGCCGTAACCGCAGTCGTCGGCGTGCCGTACCGCCTCTGCCGCGGAGGTCTCCGCCGCCTCGACGTCCCCGGTCCGCAGGTAGGCCGTACCCATCGTCAAGAGGGCGAATGACGCCAACTGGTCTGATGACAACTCGTGCGCGAGCGCGAGGGAGGCCCGGGCGTCGGCCAGCGCCTGATCGGTCTGTCCACTGCCTGCCTCGAAGTAGCCGATGGTGGCCAGGGCATAGCTGCGGGCCGAGTCGTCGCCGGTCACCGCGACCAGAGCGCGCGCCTGATCCAACTCGCGGGTCAGTCCGACGTAGTCCCCGGCCAGGTACCTGAGCAGCATGAGACCCACAGCACCGCGGAGCCGGAGGGAGTGCGGCAGCGACGGGGGCAGCGCCGGTGTCGAGGCCGCGGCCACCGGGTTCGCGGCGGCGGTCTCGGTCTCGGCGCCGGCGCGAAGCGCGGAGAGCGGTTCGAGAGCCCGCAGTGCCTCGACGGTGTAGCCCCGGCGGTACCAGAACCACACCACCCCGACCGCGATGCGTAGCTGGGTGGGCGGATCGTCGATCGACCAGCGGAGGGCCGCGCGGATCGTGTCTTTGTCCTGATCCAGCCGCTCCATCCAGCTACGGCTGCTCGGGCCGTACAGCTCGACGTCGACCTGCTCCGCCAGGGTGGCGACCCAATCGACGATGCGTTGCTGCACCTCTTGAGTCCTGGATGCACTGCGGCACTGTGCCGCCGCCAGCTCGATGGCCAGCGGCAGGTCGTCCAGATCGCGGCAGAGCTGGGCCAGGACGGCTCGCTCGTCGGCGCCCGGCGTCCAGCGCGGTACGACGGCGGCCGCGCGTTCGAGGACAGTTGCTCCGCCTCGCGCTCGGGGAGCGGACGCAGGTCGAGCACGTACTCGCCGGGTGTGGCCAAGGTCTGCCGGCTGGTCGCCAGGATCTGGATGCGTGGACACCGCTCGAGCAGCGTCGTGGCGAATTGGGCCGCGTCGGCAACGATCTGCTCGCAGTTGTCGAGGACGAGCAGCAGCCGGCGCTCCCGCAGGAGGTTGGCCAGCGTGGCCGGGTCGGCGGCGGCCGGGAGGCCGAGTGCCGTGGACACCGTCTCGACCAGCAACGTACATCCCATCCCCGAGGTGTGGTGGAAATCAGCCGTCCGATCAGCGGAGCAGTACGACTGCCATGCCCAGGATCTGACAGCTGATCTGTTGTTGTCCCCCGATTGGTGGACGCGGAGATCACCTAGGTCACCCTCCGATTGATCGACAGCCCCTGTCCTCGTTGAGCTGCAGAGTTGACATGTCGGCCGGAGAGCCGAATCGAAACCGAGAAAACTCAACTTAGAGCGGAGATCATCATGACGACCAACTACGCCACCGAGCCCACGACGAAGCCCACGACGAAGCTCACGACCCCTCGCAAGCCCGTTGCACGGATCGTGGCCGCGATCGTGGCCGGCGCGATCGCGATCGGCGGCATCTTCACCGCCCTCGTGCTCGTCTATGGCCCAGTGAACATGAACCCGCCGGACGGCAAGTTTCCCACCGGCGGCAGGATCCTGGTGCACCCGTCAGACGAAGTGAAGCGCCTGCAGGAGTCGCTGGCGCAACTCAACTTCTACGACGGCCCGATCGACGGCTACCGCAACCAACAGACGAAGCAGGCGATCACCGATTTACAGCGCGAGGCGGGCTTGCCGCAGACCGGTCAGATGAACTTGGCGAGCTGGGCTGCGCTGACCAAGATGCTGGTCGAGGGCAACAACCAGATGAACACCTGACCAATCAGCCACTGACCAGATGAGCGGCTGGAGGGTACCGCCTGACATCGCCGATGGGGCCAGCTAGCGGGGAACTGCTCAGGCGACGGCCCGCGGGCCGCGTCCACCGAGAGTCGGCTCAAGATAGAAGCGCCGCATCTCGCCGGCCCGTTGCGTGGCAGCCACCTGTCGTCTTTCGTCGGCAATACCAGCAATACGCTGCCACGCATCCGACGTCGACTCCAGGTTGGGGCTCACGCGGCCCGAACGAGCCCCGCGGGACTCACCGCGGCCTTCCTGATCGTCGCCTGGAGATCGACGTCACCTCGTGCGAACCCGTCTAGGCACTGAGGACGCGGTAGTCCGACGTCCGCTCCTCGGCTTCGTATTGCCTCTTGCCCTTCTCGACGACTGCCGCCATCTCGGGGTGTCGCGCGAGGAAGCGCTTGAACTCCTCCGAGTTGTGTTCCTCGGTCGGGAAGTACCGATCGCGGGCCTCTTCGCTCTCGATCTCGAACAGCACGGCGAATTGGCCCTCCCGGACTCCCCGGTCGCCGCGCATTACATGGACGTTCCACCCTTCCATCGTGGGCATCGTCGCGAACTCCTCGACGAGGTAGCGCGCATATTCCTCCGGGTCCACGTCCGGGCGCAGCTCGATCTCATGCAGCCCGAAGATCTTCGCCATCGGTCATCCATTCCCTCGGACGTCACCCCTACCGACATTCGTAGCGGTCGAAATAGCGACTGCGCAAGGGGCCGATCAGTGCTTCTGGCTGCGCCTCCTGACGGGGTCGGCGTTCGGGGGATGCCGCATCTGATCAACCCGTCGTGGCAGCGGGACGGACCGACGAAGGTTTGGCTACGGCAGAGAAGAAGCCGGGCGGACTCCGGCGGCCCGGAGATACTCGCGCGCCGGCT
>CAWBUC010000005.1:0-11250 GCA_963791865.1 uncultured Actinomycetota bacterium | reverse complement strand
GCATCGGCGGCGCCCGCGCCGGCCAGATCGATCGAGACCAAAGACCCGAAACCGCTCATGGTCCGGGCCGCCACCGCGTGCCCGGGGTCGCTGGACAGCCCCGGGTAACGCACCCGCCGCACCGCGGGGTGCTCGGACAGCCTTTCGGCCAGCACCTGGGCGTTCTGCTGGGCCCGATCCAGCCGGACCGGGAGCGTCCGCAGTCCGCGCAGCACCAGAAAAGCCTCCATCGTGCCCGGGATGGCTCCGTGCAACCTACGGGTGGCGCTCAGGGCCTCGAACCGTACGTCGTCGTCCTCGGCCACGACGACCGCGCCGAGCACGGCGTCGGAGTGGCCCGCCAGCAGCTTCGTCGCCGAGTGCACCACCAGGTCGGCCCCGACCTCCAGGGGCCGCTGGAGCAGCGGGGTGGCGAAGGTGTTGTCGACAACCAGCGACACGCCGTCCAGACCGGCGTGCACTCCCGCCAGGTCGGCGACCTCGATGGTGGGATTGGTGGGCGTCTCCAGCCACACCATGTCGGCGCCCTCGGCAGCCGCCAGGATAGCGGCCGTGTCGGACACGTCGATGCGCCGGACCGTCCCGCCGTAGCGCGCGGCACGCTCGTCGGCGGCCGCCGCCACCCCGAGGTAGCAGTTCGTGGGCAGCACCAGGCAGAACCCCTGCGGCAGCAGTTCGAGCACCGCGTGCGCGGCGGCCATCCCACTGCCGAAGGAGATCGCCCGGCCCCCCTCGAGAGACCCCAGCGCCTCCTCCAGTGCCTGCCAGGTCGGGTTGCCGTAGCGTCCGTAGCCCATCTCGCCCTGTCCCATCTGAGGACCACCGACATAGGTGGAGGCGAAGACCACCGGTTGGTTGCGGGGCGCGTCGGGGACGGGTTCGGGCCGACCGGCCGTGACAGCCAGCGTCTCGGGGCGACGTCGGGCGGGGGAAGTCACGTCGCAAGTGTGCTGCGTCAGGAATCCGGTGCATAGCTGGGGCGGATACTGACGCAGGACACTCCCTCTTGCGCGTCATGTCGGGGGTGATCGTGACGCCCCGGTAGGGTCGGACAGCGATGAGCAGACCCCGGGTGGCGGTGATCTTCGGCGGGACGAGCAGTGAGCACGCGATCTCCTGCCTGACCGCGGGCGGTGTGTTGTCCGCCATCGATCGCGAGCGCTACGACGTGATCGGCCTCGGGATCACCAGATCGGGCCGCTGGATCGTCGTCGACGACTCCTCGCTCGCGGAGCTCCGGGTGATCGGCGGCCGGCTGCCCGAGCTCACCGAGGACGCCGCCGACGCCATCCTGCTGCGTTCGTCCTCGGGTACCGACCTGGTCGTGCGCCAATCGTCGGCGCTGTCGGAGTTGGGGCCGGTCGACGTCGCGTTCGCGTTGCTGCACGGACCGTTCGGCGAGGACGGGACCATCCAGGGCATGTTCGAGATGATGGGCACTCGCTACGTCGGGGCCGGGGTGTTGGCCAGCGCCGTCGGTATGGACAAGGTCTTCATGAAGCTGGTCTTGTCAGCCTCCGGGCTGCCCGTCGGGCCATTCGTGGCGATCCTGCCCGCCGAGTGGCGCCGCGATCGAGACGCCTGCCTGGAGGCGGTGGCGGCGCTGCACTATCCCGTGTTCGTCAAGCCGGCCCGGGGCGGCTCGAGCATGGGAATCAGCCGGGTCGACGAAGCTGATCAGCTGACGGCGGCCGTTGAGCTTGCGCAACAATACGACCCCAAGGTGATCGTCGAGGAAGGCATCACCGGTGCCCGAGAGTTCGAGTGCGGCGTGCTGAGCGCGGCCGACGGTGGACCGGCGGAGTCCAGCGTGGTCGGCGAAGTCCGCCTGCATTCCGGCTTCTACGATTTCGAGGCCAAGTACCTGCCCGACGAGCAGGTCGAACTGGATGTGCCCGCGACAGTGGATGCTGACATCTCCGAACACGTCCGGCAGCTCGCCGTACGTACCTTCGAGGCGCTGGGTTGCGAGGGCCTGGCGCGGGTGGACGTCTTCTTGACCCGGGATCGCAAGGTGCTCGTCAACGAGATCAACACCATGCCCGGATTCACCGCCACCTCGATGTTTCCGCGGCTGTGGGCGGCCAGCGGCGTCGAGTATCCAGAGTTGGTGGACCGACTGCTCCAGCTGGCTCTCCAGCGCCCGGTTGGTCTGCGCTGAGTCAGACCTCAGGCCGTTCCTGCATGGTTTTCGTGCACCTGCACGGGGCACACACCATGCAGATGCACGGACCCCATGCAGATGCACGCTCAGGTCCGTTGACGCTTCAGGAGGAGCGGCACCGCGACGCCGAAGACCAGCGCGACCGCGATTCCGAGGAGAGTCTCGAGGTTCCGCTGCAGGAACCGCCACGGCGCGTCGGTGGGGTTGTTCCACAACAGAAGGACGAAGACGACGAAGGTGGTGAACGCCGCTGTCATGTACCACCGGCTCGCCTGGGTTGCCGACATGGCGGCGAGGACCAGGCCCAACGTCGTGGCCATCACGATCGGGGTCGGCGGGCCCAGCATGAACAGGGCCCCGAGGAAGGCGCCGACGAAGACCGAGAGGGCCCGACCCAGGCCGCGCGCCACGAGGGCGTCGGTCGTCGGTCTCATCACCATCAGCGCCGCCGCACACACCCAACCTTTGTGATCAAGACCGAACCAGAATCCGAGCCCCGCCGCGATCGCGCCGGCGCAGCCCAGCCGGATGCCGTAGTCGAGGGCGTCGCGCTTCGTCATGAGAGGCGCCGCGTTCCGCGCCGGCATCGGGCGTTCGGGCCACAGCAGGGATACCGCCCAGGCGTACGCCCCGCCCAAGATCATCAGGCCGGCAACGGGGACGCTGGCGGGGAACGCGAAACTCAGCCCGACCCCCACGAGCGGGAAGGCGAGCTGTACGCCGAGCCGGCCGGCGCGTCTCCGACTGGCCAGGAGTGCTGCGCCGAGGCCGAGTCCGAAGAGGCTCACCATGGCCAGCATGGCATTCTGAGCCAACAACGACCCGAGCGTCAGGCTGAGTCCGCAGACCGTCGCCACCATGAGACTGACCACGCGGCCGCGGCGGCGTGGCGTGGTAACCACCCCCGCCACCGGCAGGATCCCGATGGCCAGGCCGAGCCCCAGGTCAGGGTTCCACGGCACCACGAGGACCGCGGGCAGAGCCAGCACGACCCCGAGGAGGAATCGTGACCAGTCCCAGACGATCGCCGGCGCGGAGGTATCCCTCAGATGTGGACGACCGGGCAGGTCACGGTGCGGGTGATGCCGGGCACGGTCTGGACCTTGGCCACCACCAACTGGCCGAGTTCATCGACGCTGGCGGCCTCGGCGCGGACGATGACGTCGTACGGGCCAGTCACATCTTCGGCCAGTGTCACTCCCTGAATGGCGCCGATGTCGCGGGCGACGTCGGCGGCCTTACCGACGTTGGTCTGCACCAAGATGTATGCCTGAACGACCATCTGTTACATCCTCCATATCGCCATGTGACGGTCACGCTACAGTGTCGGCCACCCATCTGGCAGGTCAAGCTTTGATCACGACCGATTCGTCGACAAGTCAGATCGAGGAGCCAGATCGAGGAGTCGAGCGAGGCACAACATGAGTGATCGGACGGCGTCGACCCTGGCCGAGCTGGGGGAGTTCGCGCTGATCGAGGCGGTGACCGCCGGACTCGAATCCGACGCCGTCGTGCTGGTCGGACCGGGCGACGACGCCGCGCTGCTCGACGTCGTGGGGCCGGTGCTGGCCTCCGTCGACGTCTTGGTGGAGAACGTGCACTTCCGGCGGACCTGGTCTGAGGCCGAACACGTGGGCCGCAAAGCAGTCGCCGTCAACGTGGCGGACATCGAGGCGATGGGTGGCCGCGCCGTTGCCGTTACGGTGGGCTTCTCGGCGCCCGGCGAGCTGCCGACGGCGTGGCTCCGTGAGTTCAGTGCGGGTCTGCGGGCCGAGTGTGCCGCAGCCGGGGTCCGGTTGGTCGGCGGTGACGTGACCGCCGCACGGGACATCACCGTGTCGGTGAGCATCATCGGCGTCCTCGACGGGCGCCCGCCGCTGTTGCGCAGCGGGGCCGGACCCGGTCAGGTGGTGGCGGTGACCGGCCGGCTCGGCTGGGCGGCCGCCGGCTGGCTCGTGCTCAGTCGTGGGTTCCGATCCCCACGTTCGGTCGTGGAGGTCTACCGGGTGCCACAGGTGCCGTACGGGCAGGGCGCCGTAGCCGCTGACGCCGGAGCCAGCGCGCTGATCGACGTGTCCGACGGGCTGCTCGCCGATCTCGGGCACGTCGCCCGGGCGTCCGGCATCACCATCGATCTCGATCAGACCGCCTTCGAGGTGTCCGAGCCCCTCCAGGCGGTGAGCGCGGCCACTGGAACCGACCCCTACCACCTGATCTTGACCGGCGGCGAGGACCACGCTCTGGCCGGCTGCTTTGGCGATGCGTCTCAGGTGCCGCAGGGCTGGCTGCTGGTGGGCAGGACGAGTGCCACCGACGGCGCACCGGCAGTGCTGGTGAACGGCGAGGCGTGGGAGGGCCCGGCCGGCTGGGATCACTTCCGTAGCCGGCGTTGACGGGTGCCCTCCCGAGCACTTCCTGCGGCGTGTGCCCGAACGCAGTGGAGGTTTGATCACGTAACCTCACCCGTATGGCGTCCCGCGCGTCTTCCCCACCGCGGTCGCGAACAACGGGCACTCGTGCCGGTTCGCAGCCGCGGTCGCCTGGAAGCAAGACAGCAACCAGTTCCTCACGCATGCCCGCCAACCGGCGGTCGTCGTCGCGGGGGAGCCGGCGGCGTTCACCGCAGCGCAAATCGCTGCTGGGTCGCCTCGGGCGGGCGCTGGCCGCGGTGTGGGTCGGGCTGGGGCACCTCGTCGGGGCCGGCATTCGCCGGATCGGCTACGGCGCCCGCGATCTGGATCCGGCCCTGCGCCGAGACGGCGTCGGGCTGTTCCTGATCGGCTGCGCGATCGTCGTGGGCGCGGCGTTCTGGTTTTCCCTGCCCGGAACGGTCGGGGAGTACCTCCGCATCGGCGTCGCGACGGTGATCGGCACGCTCGCGTACGCCGCGCCCATCCTGCTCGTGCTGATGGCCTGGCGTACGCTGCGCCACCCCGACCACAACGGGCCCCGCGGCCGGCAGGCCATCGGCTGGACCGCCGTCGTGCTCGGGCTGCTGGGTCTGATCAACATTGCGCGCGGCCTCCCGCGCACCAACGAACCCGAGCAGTTGCGCGAGGCCGGCGGAATCTTGGGGTATCTCTCGTCGAGCCTGTTGGCCGACCTGCTGTCGATCTACGTCGCGATCCCGTTGCTGGCCCTGCTTTTGCTGTTCGGGGCGCTGGTCGTGATCGGCATCCCGCTGTACGAGATGCCCGGCCGGTTCCGACAGCTCATGATCATGATCGGCCGCGAACCCGCGGCGGCCGAGCGGGCGGCCCCGGCGGTCACCTTCGACTCCGACGAGGCCTACGAGAGCCCGGTCGTCCGGGAGAAGAAGGGCAAGCGGGCCGAGGTGGTTGGCCCTTCGACAGGCTCAGGGCACGACACGGACGACCCTTCGACGGGTCCTTCGACAGGCTCAGGGAACCAAGTGAGCGCGGGATTGCCGCCGGGAGTCGTGGTGCGAGGCGAGGATCTGGAGCCGCCGCCACACAGCCCGGTACCGCAGCGGGTCGAGCAACTGCAGCTGTCCGGTGACGTCCAGTACCTGCTGCCGGACACGGATGCGCTGCGGCAGGGCAGCGTGCATCGCGCCCGCACGGAGGCCTCCGACGCCGTGGTGCACCGGCTGACCGGGGTGCTGGAGCAGTTCGAGATCGACGCGACGGTCACCGGCTACAGCCGCGGCCCGACCGTCACCCGCTACGAGGTCGAGCTGGGCCCGGCCGTGAAGGTCGAGAAGGTCACCGCCCTGAGCCGCAACATCGCCTACGCGGTGGCCAGCGCCGACGTCCGCATCCTGTCGCCCATCCCCGGCAAGTCCGCCATCGGCATCGAGATCCCCAACGTCGACAAGGAGGTCGTCTCCCTCGGCGACGTTCTGCGCTCCGCCAACGCCCGCAATGATCATCACCCGATGACGGTCGGGCTGGGCAAGGACGTCGAGGGCGGCTTCGTGGTGGCCAATCTTGCGAAGATGCCCCACCTGCTGGTCTCCGGCGCCACCGGGTCCGGCAAGTCCAGCTTCATCAACTCGATGATCACCTCGGTGATGATGCGGGCCACGCCGGACGAGGTCCGGATGCTCCTGGTCGACCCGAAGCGGGTCGAACTGACCGCGTACGAGGGCATTCCACACCTGGTGACGCCGATCATCACGGTGCCGAAGAAGGCTGCCGAGGCGCTGCAATGGGTCGTCCGGGAGATGGATATGCGCTACGACGACCTGGCTGCCTTCGGGTTCCGGCACGTCGACGACTACAACAAGGCGGTGCGGACCGGGTCGGTGAAGCCGTTACCCGGCTCGGAGCGCAAGCTCGCCCCTTATCCGTACCTGCTGGTGATCGTGGACGAGTTGGCCGACCTGATGATGGTGGCGCCGCGGGACGTCGAGGACTCCGTCGTGCGCATCACCCAGCTGGCCCGGGCGGCGGGCATCCATCTGGTGCTCGCCACGCAGCGCCCGAGCACCGACGTGGTGACGGGTCTGATCAAAGCCAACGTGCCCAGCCGGCTCGCCTTCGCGACATCGTCGATGACGGACTCGCGGGTGATCTTGGATCAGCCCGGGGCCGAGAAGCTGGTGGGCCAGGGCGACGGTCTGTTCCTGCCGATGGGGATGAGCAAGCCGATCCGGATCCAGGGCGCGTGGGTCACCGAGGCGGAGGTCCGCACGGTAGTCAGCCACGTCACCGAGCAGCTTGCGCCGACCTATCGCGACGACGTCAGCGTGGCGCCCGAGTCGGCCCCCAAGGCGGCGGAGGACATCGGGGACGACCTGGACCTGGTACTCCAGGCCGTCGAGCTGGTGGTGACGCTGCAACTGGGTTCCACCTCGATGCTGCAGCGCAAGCTGCGGGTGGGTTTCGCCAAGGCCGGCCGGCTCATGGACATCCTGGAGACCCGCGGTGTCGTCGGGCCTTCGGAGGGCTCCAAGCCCCGTGACGTGCTGGTCAAGCCGGACGAGCTCGACGCCGTCATGGACAACCTGCGCGGGTGAGCGGCAGAGTTCCTCGCTCGGGGGTGCTCCTGACCCTTCTCCTCAGCCCGTCGAAGGGTGAGGAGAAGGGCTCGGGACGCGGTTCGCGGCATACTGAGAGCGCTATGCCCGATGTCGCCGCCCCCGCCGTTCACCTGATCTCGCTGGGGTGTGCCCGCAACGACGTCGACTCCGAGGAGCTTGCGGCGCGCCTGGAGGGGGGCGGCTTTCGGCTGACCGCTGATCCCGAACTGGCCGATGCCGTCGTGGTGAACACCTGCGGTTTCGTGGAGAGCGCCAAAAAGGATTCGGTGGACACTCTGCTGGCGGCCGCGGACCTCAAGGAAGGCCGCGCGCGGGCGGTTGTGGCGGTCGGCTGCCTGGCCGAGCGGTACGGCGCCGAACTGGCCGACGCCCTGCCCGAGGCGGACGCCGTGCTCGGCTTCGACGACTATCCGGACGTTTCGGGCAAGCTTCGATCAATCCTGGCCGGGAAAAGACACGTGCCGCACGTGTCGCGGGACCGCCGGAGCCTCTTGCCGCTGACGCCCGTCGACCGGCCCTCGGCGGCACCGGCGACCCCGGGTCACGGCTCGCCCATTCCGGATCTGCCGACTGGTCTCGCTCCGGCCAGCGGGCCACCGTTGCGGCGACGGCTCAGTGGTTCGGTGTGGGCGCCGCTCAAGCTCGCCTCGGGCTGCGACCGGCGCTGCAGCTTCTGTGCCATCCCGGCCTTTCGCGGTGCCTACCTGTCCCGCCCAACCGTCGAGGTCGTGTCCGAGGCCCGCTGGCTCGCCGAACAGGGCGTACGGGAAATCCTGCTGGTCAGCGAGAACTCCTCCTCGTACGGCAAGGATTTGGGTGATCTCCGGCTGCTGGAGAGCCTGCTGCCTCAGCTGGCGGGCGTCGAGGGGTTGGAGCGGGTCCGTGTCTCCTACCTCCAGCCGGCCGAGATGCGGCCGAGCCTGATCGAGGTGCTGGCCGGAACACCCGGCGTGGTGCCCTACTTCGACCTGTCGTTCCAGCACGCGGCGCCGGCCGTGTTGCGGAGGATGCGCCGCTTCGGAGGTCCCGACGGCTTCCTGAACCTGCTGGCATCCATCCGTCTGCTGGCGCCGGACGCCGGCATCCGCAGCAACGTCATCTGTGGATTCCCGGGGGAGACCGAACAGGACCTCGAGGTGCTGCGCGACTTCCTGGTCGCCGCCGAGCTGGACGTGATCGGAGTCTTCGGCTACTCCGAAGAGGACGGCACCGAAGCCGCCGGCCTCGACGGCCAACTCTCGCCCGGGGAGGTCGAACGACGCCGGCAGGACGTCGCCGACCTGGCCGAGGAGCTGATCGCCCAACGTGCTGAGTCTCGGGTCGGCAGCGCTGTGGAGGTCATGGTCGACGAATTGGAGCCTGCGGACGGCGGAGGTCCGGTCGGGCGCGCGGAGCACCAAGGCCCGGAGGTCGACGGCAGCACTGCGCTGAATGGATTCACGACCCTGACGGCGGGTCAGCTGGTCAAGCGCGCGCGTGACCTCCGCTGTCGGCGCGGACCTGGTGGCCGCGCCGGTTGGGGCGACAGATGAGCGAGCCGGTCGAGACCTCGCCGTGGAACGTGCCGAACGCGCTCACCGCGTTCCGTCTGGTGCTGGTCCCGGTGTTCGCCTGGATGCTGCTGGCGCATCCCGCCGAGGTTGGTTGGCGGCTCGCCACCACACTCGTATTCGCCGTGGCCATCGGCACCGACTATCTCGACGGTTACCTGGCGCGCAAGCACAACATCGTCACCAAGTTCGGCAAGCTGGCCGATCCGATCGCCGACAAGGCCCTGACCGGGATGGCCTTCATCGGGCTCTCGATCCTGGGGGAACTGTGGTGGTGGGTCACGATCGTGATCTTGGTCCGAGAGTGGGGGATCACCCTGCTGCGGTTCGTGATGCTGCGCTACGGGGTGATGGCTGCCGGTCGCGGCGGCAAGATCAAGACGGTGCTCCAGTCGGTTGCGGTGATCTTGTATCTGTTGCCGCTGCCGGGTTGGGCGGAGCCGGTCGCGGTCGTGGTCATGGCCGCTGCCTTCATCGTCACAGTGATCACGGGGGTCGACTACCTGCGCGAGGCGGTCCAGCTGCGGCGCGGGGCCGGTGCCGCTCGTACGTCATGACCGGCGCGGATCTGGCGGCTGAGGTGATCAGCCTCTTGACCCAGCGGCGGGAGACTCTGGCGACCGCGGAGTCGTTGACCGGCGGTTTGCTCGGCGCCATGCTGACCGGCGTACCCGGCGCCTCCCAGGTGTACCGCGGTGGAGTGATCAGCTACGCCACGGATCTCAAGGGGTCTCTGGCCGGTGTCTCGGCCGGGACGTTGACCCGGCACGGCCCCGTGGCGCACGAGACGGCCGAGGAGATGGCGCGCGGCGTCGCCGAGCGCTGCGCATCGCGTTATGGTCTGGCGGTGACCGGGGTGGCCGGACCGGAGGCCCAGGACTCGCACCCGGTCGGCCAGGTCTTCGTGGCCCTGGCGGTTGTCGGCCGTGACGCCGCTTTCGTCGAAGAGCACCAGCTGTCCGGAAGTCGCGCCGAGATTCGCGACGGCACGGCTCGGTTGGCTCTGCGGCTGCTGGCCGATCACCTGAGAGCGAATCGAGCCGCTCATGAGTCGGTCACGCTCAAAGGTGTCGTCGAGGGTGAGTAGAGTTTCTGGTATGCGACAGGGACCGGTGAAGCAGGTGCTCGTGCGGGAGCTCATCGGTGAGTCGTTGCGTGAGGAGCGCGTCGCTCAGGGCAAGACCCTGCGGGAGATCTCCCACGCCGCCCGCGTGAGTCTGGGCTACCTGTCCGAGGTCGAGCGGGGCCAGAAGGAGGCGTCCAGCGAACTGCTGGCCTCGATCTGCTCGGCTCTGGATCAGCCGCTGTCGGTCATCCTCAACGTCGTCAGCGAGAAGATGGCCGATCACGAGCTGGCGTACCAGCGGATCACCGCCCTGCCGACCATCCGGCCGGTCGCCCGCGCCGCCGCGTAACGGGCGCCCTGCGCGCCTTCGTTTCGGGCTCTTCAGTTCATCAGCACAGCTGCGCCGCCGAATCGGCCGTGCTTGAGATCGGCCAATGCCTTCGGCGCCTCACTCATCGGGTAGCTGACGGTGGTCGCACGTACGCCGAGTCGCTCGGCGAGGGCGAGGAAGGTCTCCCCGTCGTGGCGGGTGTTGGCGGTGACGCTCCGCAGCCGACGCTCGCCGAACAGGGTCTCGCTCGTAGTTCAGGGTCGGGATGTCGCTCGACCAGATCCCGGCCATCGCGAGGGTGCCGCCACGGTCGAGGGCCCGCAGCGCCACGGGCACGAATTCGCCGGCGGGAGCGAACATGATCGCGCCGTCCAGCGGCTCGGGCGGGGCGTCCGTGGCCCCGCCGACCGAGTCGGCGCCGAGGTCGCGCGCCAGCGCCTGGTTTGCTCCCCTCGGGTCAACACGTGGACCCGCAACCCCTGCGCGAGGGCCACCTGGGCAGTCAGGTGCGCGCTGCCGCCGAAGCCGTACAGACCGAGGCGGCCCCCGGGCGGCACGTCCGCGCAGACCAGGGCCCGATAGCCGATGATCCCGGCGCAGAGCAGCGGCGCGGCCTGCTCGTCGTCGATGCCGTCCGGAAGCCGGTACGCGTACGCCTCGTCGACCAGACAGGCGTCGGCGTACCCACCGTCGACGTCCCACCCGGTGAAGGTCGGTGAAACACAGAGGTTCTCCTGCCCGCGGCGGCAGAACCGGCAGCTGCCGTCGGTGCCGCCCAGCCAGGCGACGCCGACCCGGTCGCCGACGGCGAATCGCTCCGCGCCGGGTCCGAGCGAGTCGACGACACCGACCACTTCGTGCCCGGGGGTCACCTGGACCCGGCGCGGCGCGAGGTCACCCTCGACCAGATGAAGATCGGTGCGACACACGCCGCAACAGCGGACCTGGACCCGGATCTGACCCGACGCGGGGTCGGGAACCTCCCGCTCTATCCGCTGTAACGGACTGTCGTCGACGGGTCGAGGCCGGTCCACCACCCAGGCGTCCATGACGGCCATTGTTCTCTCCGGCGCGGTCATTTCGGGCACCTGACGGAGGCAGACCATATTCCCGCGCGCGATTCCAGCAATAGAC